>SYHX01000028.1 GCA_005799025.1 Bacteroidota bacterium
AGTCCGCTGAGGCCTTTTTACTTAACTATTTTGATATCGCATATTGTGTTGGCGGCAATTGTTCTACCAATGGTATTGCTGTCCTTTTATTACGCTCTCAGTGGCCAAATCGAAACCCATCGCCGATTGACCCGTTGGTCCATGCCGATTTGGCTTTACGTTACCAGCACGGGCGTTTTGGTGTATCTGATGATTTCGCCATATTACACCTTTTGAATAAAATAACAAAAATTTAGAAAGTATGAATATTTTTCGCTCTCGATTGCGCATTGTGGTTTTGGGATTTTTGTTGTTTGCTTTGGCTCTGACTACGGCCCCCAGAGACTCTTCGGCCCAATGTCCCATGTGCAAGACTTCCTTAGAGGCCAACCGCAAAGACAACCAAAAGGCCGTTGGTCAAGGGCTCAACAAAGGCATTTTGTATTTGTTGGCTATGCCATTTATTTTGGTCGGTACAGTAGGTGGCTTGTACTGGCATCGTCAACGTCGCTTTGAAGAAAACGAGGACCGCCGTCGCCGAATTCTAGAAAACTAAGGTTGATGAATTGGCGGTATGTCGCGAGTGGCCGCTGCCCAAGTTGCCATACTGGACCCATGTTCAAGTACTCGGCGACCGATTTACGAAGGGCGACGCTCATGCACGACGATTGCCCGCATTGTGGTTTTCATTTTGAAATAGAGCCCGGCTTTTTTTGGGGGGCCATGTACATCAGTTACGCGTTTTCGGTAGCGGTTTCGGTCATCTTTGGGGTGGCGGCTTATGTGGTCTTCGATGACCCGGCTGTGTGGGTTTATTGCCTTTTCATATTTATGCCCTTGTTGTTGTTGGCTCCGTTGAGCATGCGCTATTCAAGGGTGCTTATGCTTCACTGGTTTGGAGGACATTAAAGCGCAGGCATGATTGAATTAATCAAGGACACCGAGGCTTATCATGCGGCATACCGCCGCAGTGTCGAAGACCCCGAAGGATTTTGGGCTGAAGTCGCTTCGGGTTTTCATTGGCATAAGCCCTGGGATAAAGTTTTGGAATGGAATTTTGAAGAGCCCAGGGTACGTTGGTTTGAGGGAGGACAAACTAATCTGTGTTATAATGCTTTGGATCGGCATGCATTACGGCATGGTGATCGCATAGCTTTGCGATGGGAACCCAACGAGGCGAGCGAAGAGGTCCGCCAGTGGACATACCGGGAATTGCATGAGGCGGTGGTTCGAACGGCTGGGATGCTGCTGGATATGGGCGTGAAAGCTGGTGACCGCGTGGCGATTTATATGACTATGGTTCCTGAATTGTTATGGGCAGTCTTGGCCTGTGCACGGTTGGGGGCGGTACATTCGGTAGTTTTTGGTGGTTTTTCGGCGCGCAGTTTAGCGGACCGTATTGCCGATGCCGGCGCGGCTTGGGTGATTTGTTCGGAACAGATTCGCCGGGGAGCCAAGATATTACCTTGCCGAGCGGTGGTCGAAGAGGCTATGGATCTCCTTGACAATGAACAAGGGAATCCAGTTGTCAAAGTGGTGGTCCAAGGCGCTTTCCTCAACTTGGAGGCAAGGCCTCCCAGCGGGCCAACAAAATGGATTACTTGGGAAAACCTTTGGCATGCCACCTTGTCCAGGCCCGAACCGCGCTGGATGAATGCCGAGGATCCGCTGTTTATTCTTTATACGTCGGGTTCCACCGGCAAACCCAAAGGTGTATTGCACAGCACCGGAGGGTACATGGTTTACACGGCTTATTCGTTTGCGCAGGTCTTTAGAACACAACCTGGGGATGTGTTCTGGTGTACGGCCGATATCGGCTGGATTACGGGCCACAGTTACCTGGCCTACGGTCCTCTCCTTCAAGGGGCGACCGTGGTGATGTACGAAGGAATTCCCACCTATCCCGATCCTTCTCGCTTTTGGAAAATCTGCGAAAGGCATAAGGTCACGCATTTTTATACCGCGCCAACGGCCCTTCGCGCCTTGATGGTCTTCGGGGATGCCCCGGTTCAATCCGCAGATTTATCCTCCCTGCAGGTCCTGGGTTCCGTGGGCGAACCCATCAACGAAGAAGCATGGCTGTGGTACCACCGCGTGGTAGGCCGCGAGAGCTGCCCGGTGACCGATACCTGGTGGCAAACCGAAACCGGAGGGATTCTCATCGGGGCCTTGGCCGGCTTGTCACCGCTTAAACCCACGTTTGCGGGCTGGCCCCTTCCTGGGGTTCAGGCGGTTTTGCTCAACCCGGAGGGGCAAGAACTGTTGCCCACCGATCCACCCACCGAACAAGAAGGATTGTTGGCCATTCGCTTTCCGTGGCCTTCCATTTTGAGGTCCACCTGGGGTGATCACGAGCGTTGTCGTAACACCTATTTCGCTCCCTTTCCGGGCTATTATTTTACGGGGGATGGGGCTCGCCGCGATGCTGAAGGGATGTACCGGATTATCGGTAGGGTAGATGATGTGATCAATGTTTCGGGGCACCGCTTGGGCACCGCCGAAATCGAAAACGCCATTAACCTGCATCCTCAAGTGGTGGAATCGGCCGTGGTGGGATACGAGCATCCCATCAAGGGCCAAGGCATTTACGCTTTTGTGATTTTGCGTTCCTCGTTGGAAGGAAGCGAGGACCTTCTGATCCAGGCGCTGACCGATACGGTGGTTCGTGAAATTGGGGCCATCGCGCGTCCTGATCGAATTCAATTGGTCGAAGGTTTGCCCAAAACCCGTTCCGGCAAAATCAT
>SYHX01000029.1 GCA_005799025.1 Bacteroidota bacterium
GCCAACAAAATTCGCGTTTCGTCGAAGTTATCTTCCCTGATTTGCAGGGCAATACGGGTCAACTTGCGGGCCACCGCATCGCCGTCCAGCAGCAGGGTTTTGAGGGTCGAAGGCATGGGTTACACATTATTTAGGAGGTTCTACCGCTCAGGTCCCGGTATTTGTTACGACGCAAGGCCGATTCGCCTTTGCGCTGCCGCAGATTCTCTTCGTAATCCGCAAAATTGCCCTCGAACCAATAAAAGGTGCCGTCTCCTTCGTAGGCCAGCATGTGCGTGCATACCCGGTCCAAGAACCAACGATCGTGCGATATGATAACCGCACAGCCGGGGAAATTCTCGATGGCTTCTTCGAGGGCCCTCAACGTCTTCACATCAATATCGTTGGTGGGTTCGTCCAAGAGAAGAACGTTCGCTCCCTGCTTGAGGGTCAACGCCAAATGCGCTCGGTTGCGCTCCCCACCGGAGAGGTCCTTGAGTTTTTTGTTTTGGTCCGACCCGGTGAAGTTAAATTTGCTGAGGTAGGCTCGGGCATTGACTTGGCGACCGTCCACCATCACGTATTCGGTTCCCCCGGAGATCAGGTCGATTACCGTCTTGTCCGGAATCAGGTCATCGTGCGATTGGTCCACATACGCCAACTGCACCGTATCCCCGATGTGAACCGTTCCGGCATCCGGTTTCTCCTGACCCACAATCATGCGAAATAAGGTGGTTTTGCCCACCCCGTTGGGTCCAATAATGCCAACGACCCCAGCTGGTGGCAAACTAAACGTCAAATCCTTGACCAAAGTCCTTTCCCCGAAAGCCTTGCTCACCCCCGCGATTTCGATCACGGTATTACCCAAGCGCGGTCCTGACGGAATAAAGAGCTCCAAACGGGCCTCCTTTTCCTTGATATCCTCGTCCAACAATTTATGATACGCGGTCAAACGGGCCTTGGACTTAGCGTGACGGGCTTTGGGGGCCATACGCACCCAGTCTAATTCGCGCTGCAAGGTTTTCTGCCTTTTGCTTTCGCTTTTTTCTTCCTGAGCTAAGCGCTTGGATTTTTGTTCCAACCAACCCGAATAATTCCCCTGATAAGGAATACCCTCACCGCGATCCAATTCCAAAATCCATCCCGCCACATTATCCAAGAAATAGCGATCGTGGGTAACCGCAATGACGGTGCCTTTGTAACGACGCAAATGCTGTTCCAACCAATCGATGCTTTCGGCATCCAAGTGGTTGGTGGGTTCGTCCAATAAGAGGATTTCGGGTTCCTGTAACAACAGACGACACAGAGCCACTCGGCGGCGCTCTCCCCCGCTAAGGCGCTCAATCAACGCATCCGCCGGCGGGCATTGCAGGGCCTCCATGGCCATGTTCAGGCGGGTATCAATATTCCAAGCATCCGATGCATCAAGGGCCTCCTGAATTTCGGACTGGCGTTTGAGCAACGCGTCAAAATCCGCGTCTGGCTCCCCGAAGGCGGCCGATACCGCTTCAAATTCAGCCAAAAGAGCCATGGTTTCACCCACCCCTTCTTCGACGATTTGCCTGACCGTCTTGGTCGGGTCCAGTTCCGGTTCCTGCGAGAGGTAACCCACCTTGTAGCCCGGGGAAAAGACCACTTCGCCTTGGTAATTTTTATCCAGCCCGGCAATGATTTTGAGCAAGGTCGATTTACCAGCGCCGTTCAATCCGAGGACCCCGATTTTGGCCCCATAAAAGAAAGAAAGGTAAATATCCTTGAGAATGGTCTTGCCGGTGGGGAGGGTTTTGGTCACCCCGGCCATCGAAAAAATTACTTGGCGATCTGTCATGCCGCAAATATCGTACTCCTAAGCGTGCCGATATTTGTACTTAAATAATTTTAAAAGCGTGAACCAGGCCTACCTACCACATTATTCCACCCTGAACATTCGAAATCCTCTACTTCTGACTCTTGGACTGGGTTTACTCTGGGGTCTAGTTGTCCCTTCGGCACTGGCCCATAAAGGCAAAGTAACTGTGTCTTCCAGCCTGCTCCAGGCCAAAATCCCTGCCGAGCCTGGCGCCAAGGTGGTCCTTGCCACGGTTCGTCTGCATCAATCCGATACGATAGCCGTTGCTCAGACGGACAGCAACGGAGTGGTTCGTTTCGAAATGCCGACTATGGCCTACCATGGTTTCTACCAATTGGTTTGGCCTGGAGGCCAAAATGCAGTGGTATGGGACGGAAAAGGCCTGGATTTTGAGGCCTTGGGGCCGGATTCGGTCCTGATCCATCACGGCGCCTCCTGGAAGATCTACCGAGATACCCGCAGCGAACTTATTCGTTTACGTAATCAGCTGCAATTGCTGGACCAATTGACCGTTGAATTTCCACAAGCCAAGGCCATGTTGGAAGGCGCCCAAAGCGAAATTCAACACATCGAGACCGCGGAGGGCTTGCTCATGCGGATGATTCAAGCCCCGGATTCGGATTTGGGACTGCGCCTCTTGGGTCTGGAAGCCCCTTTCGTCGGTAATCGCCCGGAGCGTTTACGTCAAGAGCTGAAGCCAGGGCGCTACCTGAACTTGATGGACCTCAGCGACACCGTTCATTTGTACCATAATGTGTTGCCCAAGATGGTTGTGGAATATTATAGGCTTTTTGAGCCTGATTCCGTGTATTCTGAGGAAATACAAGCCATGCGTTTTGTGGAATCCTTGATGAACCACCTCAAAAGCAGTCCCCGTTATGTGGTACCCGTGGCTGACTTCCTGCGAATTGGTCTTCAGCAGATGCAACAACCCAAAGCCCTCCAATTGCTTTCCCAGCTCTTGTCCGAAAACAATTCATGCACCGATCCGGAATTGGAGCGCAAATTGCGGGACAACCTTCGGCATTACGCCCCCATCAGCCAAGGCGCCAAAGCGCCCCGACTGGATAGCCTGGTCAATGCAGCAGGAGAGGTAGTTCGTTTGCAACCGACCGAGGGGATTTATGTATTCTGGGCGGCTGATTGCGGGCATTGCTTGGAACAATTGCCCAAACTTTACCGTTGGTGGTCCTCCAAGCATCCCGATTGGGCCGTAACAACGATCTCCGTGGGGGGTTCTGCCCAAGATTGGGCCTCCACTATCGCCACTCTGCCTGCCTGGACCCATTTGCAAGATCCCCTGGGCCGACAAGGTCCTACCGTGGAAGCCTATGTGCTCTATGCCACGCCCCTTTTTGTCAAAGTGGACCGGGACGGACTTATCGTGGACGTGTTCCGCGCCGAAAGCTCCCTGGAATTGACTTACTAAAGGGTTATTAAGTCTCTTATATCACATTTTGGTCGTCAAAAGATAATAATTTTTGTCCAATAACGGATTTTATTTATGAATTTTTATGTATTAATTGCTCCTTGATGTCTATTGATGATAACCTCCTCTACGAACCCGATCATTCACCCGTTTGACGCGCTAGCCTTACGGGATCTTATCGAAGAGTCTCACCGACAAATTAATCTTTCAAAATCCCAAGAGCGACCTAAATTTGCCGCATGAGCCAAATCGCAAGACTGATTGAAAAATTAAGCGACCTTCTGAACAATCGCTCTTCACGTTCACGCAAACGAGTTGGGTCCGACAATACCTCTGATCTTTCCAAAAGCGTCCTCTACCATCATCATGAAATCCGCCAGTACGGGCTGAAAATCCCCAATCTCTACAATAGTCTCCAAGAATTACCAGATTTGGAAAATCGCTTCAAGGAAATTTTATCATCCTTCTATGAATTGGATATCACCAATTCAGCCTTTAAAAGGACCTTTTTGGGGATTCGACCTGACATCGTTCATGCCTTTACCCACAATGACCTGCTTACAACCCATGCCAAAAGGCATCAACTCATTTATTACAGAGGTCAATTAGTCATAATTAACGCCAAACTATCCAGGATGCCTATAGACACCGATAGGAGTCGCGTGGTCATCAACACCCTTGCGGGGCCGATTCGCCCATTTACAAAGGACAAACAAGGCTACTGCTGCAGGGCAACCCTTTCCGCCATGCATTGCTTTGAAGATGTAAACCTGCATTTGCGCTACCTGATCAATCCGCAAGTGTACCAAGCCATGCTGAAGGATATTGAATCCTCTCTCAAAGAAGAAAAAGACAAGGATATCATCATTTAAACCTTGTTGAACGGCAAACGCTTGATTATGCGCCAATAGGTACGGGGCCTTCCACCAAAACCTGCGTAGAAACGTTGAAGTCCCGGAATTTCAGAGCCTTCCATGTCAAGATTCTCATAGACTAGCTTCCCGTCAAGATCGCATTGTGTGCGGGTCCATTCCAAGATTGCATGCACCAAGTGCATAGCCGCACGATTGGTGCGACCCTCGGGGCTATCCCAGGCAAATTGATAAACCAACCTATGGCCTGAATGCCATAACACACAAGCCGACAGAAATATATCCCCTCGACGAAGCAAGAAAAGGGTGCCTTTCTCTTCCGATAAGATCTTCCGAATCAGCGTTTGGGCTTGATGGATTTTGGCGCGATTCCAGCCTGCTTTGCTTTGCAATCCAAGGTCTAAGTACTGTACCAAACCAGGCTGCGAGAGGGCTTGATCCCAGGACGTACAGGTCATAAGCTCCCAACCTAAGCGATTCAAGGACTCTACGGCGGTGGCATCCCGTAGGTACCGACGATGGTGATCGCTGTACGTTTTCCATTGCTCCTCTGAGGAGGATTCCACACGAATAATGTAGGAGGGCTTGACTTCCCAAGACCATCGTGGACCGGGGAGCAAGGCTTCCAACGAGGTTGGAATTTCACAGCAATCGAATTGCCAATCCACCCATTGGTAGCGACGATCCAAGGCCTTGAGCAAGGAGGCATAAACCTGAACGCTGGCCAAACCTGTTTGCGATGAAGGACGAACTTGTTCCTCCTTGAATTCAACACGCAGGATTTGGTAATACTGAACCATCAAGGGCTGACGAAGAATGCGAGTCCATGGAGCCAGTCCTCCCGGGATGGGCAAGGCCCAACGTTGATTTGGCGAGATTAGCAAAGCCCACTGACTGCCCAAACGATGATTCAAATACGCTCTGCAATGGTACACCGACACCGAAGAGGGCAGAGAACGATCCCAGTCATTTCGCTCTGCCTCCGTCAGTTCTCGAACGGCCCACGCTCCATCGGTAAGCTGATCAAGATCTCTGGATTCGACTTCACCCTTATCCAAGCTCAAGACTCTTTCGTAACATTTTTGATAAAATGCCTGCCAACCATCCGGCTCCTTGGATTTTACACACTCACCATCAATCGTCGAATTATGCCATAACAACGTGAAAAATCCACCGTATTGATCCCAGGCATTCAGCAGGGGTTGAACCTTTTCCCAAGCCTCGCAGGGGTCCAAACGCATATGATGACGCAAGGTGGCATCCATTATCGGCACCGGAAATATGAGTATAGGGAGTTCTTGATCTTTGGTCAAATTATAGAATCGAAAAGGATGCAGCGTCCCCGCTTTGAATCCGGGCTTTTCGGCATAGCCCATGCTATACTCGCATCCTATTCCCATGGCTTGAAGGCGTTCGGCTTGGTTAGGTAGATTCAAAGCCAAATAATGTTGACGAGATGCGCCTATTTTGCCTGCCAAGATCTCCAAGGCCTTAAGCTCCCGCATTGCCACCGCCTGGTCCGAATTGGATCGTAGAGATGGATGCCAACCAATTTCCGCCCCGGTATCTTTAAGAAATCGTATAACACGATGCAAATAAGGGCTTTGTGGCGAGTGACCTTGGTCCAATCCTCCGTAATCCGCCATGAGTAGAAAATAAAGAGGCTTTGTGCACAAGGGGGATGCGGCCTTCCATCGACGATGAAGATCCTGCAAGGCGGCGTAACGATCATAAGGATCGTAAGCGAGGCCCATCAAGACGCGTAAGCGCACTATAGCGTCTCGCCAGCGGCCGTGGAGGATATCCCTGCACCATCCCCCGACTTGCCGGTACAGCGGCTTGCCCAAATAGCTGTAACACAAATCCACATCCACAGTAGGCTGAACCATCCTGGCCGGAATAGGCACCTTGTACCCCTTCAGATATTGGGACAACCATTGCCCAAACTGCTGAACATAAAAATCCACCAAGGGAAATTCCAAAACGCCTTCTCGAGCCAACCAAGAGGCTGAGGCCGGAAATCGCCCCAGGCTGTCCCGCTCCGGTCGTTGGAATTCCTCGTACCGGCTCAAGATCCAAAATATCCCTGCCACAGGATCATGCCCGAGTTCATGCTCCGTAGGAAATATCGCCGGAAAAGAAAATCCCTGGGCATCCACACGACGAAGGCATCCTGTCCAAGGGGAACCTGGATTGCTCTCTGTATACGGTCGAATTCCCTTTTCCTGCAACAAGCCCTCTGCAATCAAGGATAGCGCTCCTTCATGAACTTCTCTTGGGCCGTAGAACATAACCCCATCGAAACCCTGCCCTTGTACATTGGCGTTCGCTGCATTGATTTCTTGGATTTGAAAATCGATACCCAACCTTCCCCGCAACGTCCATTCCAAGGTATACCTCAAGCGTGGACTGTTTTGGTCCACGATAACAAGCAAGCGAAAGGGGGTTATCGGCGGTATAGATTCCGGATTAAACAAAATTGGGCGGTTAAGAGAATGCGTAGGTAAACTTAAACTTGATTCGGTTCAGCCAAGCTTTACGCAAATCAAAGGTCTTTTCGCTATGAAAATCAGCCTGCCCCATGCGCTTCAAGCGATGCCCCAAGTAGGCTTGTTCGCTGTGACCGCGCGCGTTCACGGCACAGATTCGCCAAGGCTGGTTACGTTCTGGCCACGAGGACCGCAAGCAGGCATAATCCATCAAACTGGAATAACCTATCCTGCCGACAATCCATGAGGCCTTTGCTAACAACATGTACATGGTTTGGTCGTCCGGCGAATCCCAAAACCTCAGTCCCTCAATGTTTGAGATTCCTTCCATGCTTTTGGAGGAAACAGGTATGCCCCTCACCAACCACAAGGAAGCGGGCCTTTCATTACCAGATTCCCCTTCCACTGGGGAATGCTGCCTGCCAGCATGTTCGCCATAGAGCGCTCCCCAGGCTTCCCATTGCGCAATCAATTGGGCCTCCAGGTGGGAGCGTGCGGGTTCAGGTCCGGATAAAACCACCAAGATGGCGGATTCCACCTGCGATGCATCGCCGATCCAATCCATGGCCATAGGCGACATTCCTTCAAAGCGGCTGCACCAGCCCATGTACCGAAAGCGGGGCGACCTTCCAATTTGATTACGCTTGGTACACCATCGCATTCCATCTTTGACCCATGGAAACATTGAAAGATGAGGCGCCAATGCCGTACCACGTTGGCCTGAGTCTGGGATCCATAGCTCATGGAAAGTTGACCAGTACGGTCGCAACATTGTCCATACCATCAGCGATACCCCCTGCATCACGCGCGGCCATCGCCAAAGCCAAGGAAGGGCCAAGGTAAGCTGATGAATCACCAACACATTGTGCGCCGACAAAGCATTTGGCCCTTGCGCCCGCAGGCCCAGACGATGATCGCTCACCAAATGACTTAATTTCAAACGGTTGACAATCTCGGTAGCCCATTCCCTGTCCTCCCTCAAGGATCTCCTATAGGATCGCCAATCTTTAATCAAATCCCAAGCTAAGCTGCCCGAATGTCGAAGCGTCCATTCCGGCGCCGCCTCAAAAGGTAAATCCGGGAAACGCGCCTTGAGCCAGGCCCCACTACGACCGTTCCCCCCAATCCAAACCTCATCACCACCACAGACCGCCTCCTCAATTAACGGAACTAAACGCGTCGCATGACCCAAACCCCAATCCAGCGGCACAAACAAAATTCTCCTCTTCCCCACCGGTTTAATTTATCACAATGATTTTTGATTCAATTACCCACAGCTTAAAATCAAAAGCTCATCAATTAAATCTGCCAAAATCTTTACCTCACTTTCTATGGTGCCTAGCATATATCTGTCGTAAATGCCTTTGTGATCTGGTGGATTAAGATTTAGTAAATAACCTTTTTCAAAAGCCAAAAGCCTTAAAAATTCCCTATGCGATCGTCCATTTCCCTCCCTGAAGGGATGCAGATAATTCACATGATCGAGAATCTCGGCCAATTTATCGGCAACCGCTCTTCTATTTCTTTTTGGAATACTTTTGTATTCCAATATTAATTGATCTAAGTATTGAACGGCATTATCAAAAAAAGAGGTTGGGAAAAACTGTTTCCCGTCCTTACTAATTTCGACGGCTCGCTTTTTACCAGCCCAAGAGTATAAATCCTGAAATAAATGTTGATGGATTTCAAACCAGATAATCACCCCCTTGACTATCAATGGGTACTCATAGAATTCTTGAAGGCGCTTTGTTACAGCACTGCTTTCAACAAAAAGCAATACATCTGCGTTGGTGATTCCTTGTAAATTCCTTAAAAGGTTGGTATCGGAATCGGTATAGCTGAATTCGGGATCTATGTATCGATATGAACTAGACATACGCTTTTTGTTTTGCGAATGCCACCAGTTCTGTAAGTGAAATGATTCCGGTTATGTAATCTCTAATGATTTTAACCCCGTTAGGGGTTGGCTTAAAGCCTTCAAACATGTTACTACCTAAGGCATTCGCAGTACGCTCCAGGGTTAATAAATCTCCAAATGGAACACCCATGATAGTCAAATTAGCCCTATCTATTTCGATGGTATTGAACATTATTTCGAGATTATACGTTTCAAATTTACTCGTTTTTTAGCAAATCATGCACTGTGAATAAGCAAACGATTAAACCATCTGCGAAGGATCGACCCAGCGGTCAAATTCCTCCTCGGTGAGGTAGCCGAGTTGGAGGGCGGCAGCTTTGAGGGTAAGGCCTTCGCGGTGAGCGGTTTTGGCGATGGACGCGGCTTTGTCGTAACCAATATGCAGGTTGAGGGCGGTCACCAACATCAACGAATTGTTGAGGTGTTTGGTCAGGCCTTCGGTGTTGGGACGGATGCCCTCCGCGCAGTGGGTGCGGAACGAATGACAGGCATCGGCGATGAGGCGAGCGGATTGTAACACATTGGCGGCCATCATCGGTTTGAAAACATTCAATTGAAAATGACCGTTGGATCCGCCGATCCCCACCGCCACATCGTTCCCCATCACCTGGGCCGCCACCATGGTCAACGCTTCGGGCTGGGTGGGGTTGACTGTGCCCGGCATAATGGACGAACCCGGCTCGTTATCGGGAATGATAATTTCACCGATCCCGCATCGGGGTCCCGACGAAAGCATGCGGATATCGTTCCCGATTTTCATCAAAGAAACAGCAACGCGGCGGAGCGCCCCGGACATTTCGACCAAGGCATCGTGGGCCGCCAAGGCTTCAAATTTGTTGGGCGCCGTCCGAAAAGGCTTGCCTGCAAAACGAGCGATGTACGAAGCCGCGATTTGGTCGTAATTCTTCGGCGCGTTCAGTCCCGTTCCCACCGCCGTTCCCCCCAAGGCTAGCTCCGCCACCATATCCAGAGCGTTCGTCAAGGCCCGCCTTCCATTGTCCAACTGTTGCACATAGGCCGAAAACTCTTGTCCCAGGCTCAGCGGCGTGGCATCCATAAAATGCGTCCGCCCCGTTTTGATCAAGGAAGAAAATTCTTGAGATTTGTTATTAAGCGTGTTACGAAGCTCGTCGATGGCCGGCAAGGTGCGGTCCGCCACCGCCGTGTAAACCGCGATATGCATGGCCGTTGGAAAGGTGTCGTTGGAACTCTGCGAGCGATTCACATCGTCGTTAGGGTGCAAGAATTTGGCCGAATCCGTCAAAAGTCCGCCGCGCCGAACATGGGCTCGGTACGCAATCACCTCGTTCACGTTCATGTTAGACTGGGTCCCGCTACCCGTTTGCCAAATCACCAAAGGAAACTCGCTGTCCAAGGCCCCCGCGATGATTTCATCGCAAACTTCGGCAATAGCATCCCGTTTCTCAGCCTCCAAAACCCCCAATTCGTGGTTAGCATAAGCGGCTGCCTTTTTGAGAACCCCAAAGGCGTGTATGATTTCCAAAGGCATGCTGCCCCCAGGGCCAATTTTGAAGTTGTTGCGGGAGCGCTCCGTCTGGGCGCCCCAATAACGGTCGATTGGGACCTGAACTTGGCCCATGGTGTCTTTTTCGATGCGAAAGCCGGGATTGGGAAGGGTATCGTTCATGATTCGGTCTATTATAGGTTCTAAAGAAACGCCCCAAAGTTATGCCTTCCGCATCCGTACTTTTAGAGCCATGACGAATCCTCACCGCCGTCCCAGGCTTTTTTTGCTCGATGCCATGGCCTTGATTTTTAGGGCCTACTTTGCCTTTGCCCAAAATCCCCGTTACAATTCCAAGGGTCTCAACACCAGCGCAGTTTTTGGATTTGCTTTGGCGCTCCTGGATTTGCTGCAAAAGGAACGCCCCCACCATATCGGTGTTGCCTTTGATACGTCCGAGCCCACATTTCGTCACAAAGAATTCGAGGCCTACAAAGCCCAACGCGATGCCATGCCCGAAGACCTGGCCGCCTCCCTGCCCTATATCGACCGACTCATCGAAGCCTTTCGGATTCCGATCTTGCGCTTACCAGGCTTTGAGGCTGATGACATCATCGGAACCTTAGCCCACCGCGGCGCGGATGCCGGCTATGAAGTTTATATGGTGAGTCCTGACAAGGACTTTGGCCAATTAGTTCAACCCTTTGTGCATATCTACAAACCTGCGCGTTCGGGGCAGGGCATCGAAATCCTGGGGGTGGACGAAATCTGCGCCAAATGGGAAATCCTAAGGCCTTCCCAGGTCATTGATATACTAGGGCTTTGGGGGGATGCTTCCGATAACATTCCCGGAGTTCCCGGTGTCGGCGAAAAAACCGCCAAAAAACTTATTGCCGAATACGGCTCCATGGATGAATTATTGTTACGCACAGCCGAACTCAAAGGCAAGCTCCGCGAAAACCTCGAAGGCTTTAGGGACCAAGCCTTGTTAAGCCGGCGATTAGCAACGATTGATACCGCGGTGCCGATTGCCTTTGAGCCCG
The DNA here is from genome assembly GCA_005799025.1 of Bacteroidota bacterium. Taxonomy (GTDB): domain Bacteria; phylum Bacteroidota; class Bacteroidia; order UBA7662; family UBA7662; genus SYHX01. The sequence continues at coordinate 11,045 of SYHX01000029.1, forward strand.
AAAATTTGTTATGGGAACCCTATAATCGGGAAGCGCTCACCGAGCTCTTTGAGGAACTGGAATTCCGTACCTTGACCCGTCGAGTCTTGGACCACCCCACCGCCTTTGTTCCCCCGGGATTCGAATCCCAATCCTCGGTGACGGTGTCTCCCAGCACCTCGACCCCTAGCGCCGCCACAGATGGGGCGATGACTGAGGCAGCAAGGTCAACGACGGCAGCCACGCCGACGATGGGCGCCGACCTCTTTGAGGCGGCCCCAAATGCTCATGCCATTCGCACCTATGCCGACGGGGGCAAAACCTATACCTTGGTCCAGACCGAAAAGGCCTACCACGAACTTTTGCAGACCCTTGTCAGCCATAAGACCTGGGCATTCGATACCGAAACCGATGGTTTGGACCCCCTCGAAGCCGGTATCGTCGGATTCTCGGTGGCCTGGGAAGATCACAGCGCGGTCTTTGTGCGCCTACCCGATGAGCCCAAGGCTTGCCAAGATTGGCTGGAGCTTTTACGACCCTTGATCTGCGACTCCAACCGGACGCTGATCGGGCACAACCTCAAATTTGACCTGCAGGTCCTGGCCGGTTACAAATTGTATCCCCAAGGTTCTCTTCGGGATACCATGCTAGCCCATTACCTGCTTGACCCGGATGGTAAACATAGTTTGAATTTGTTATCCGAACAATATCTGCATTACCGACCTATTCCCATCCAAGATTTAATTGGAATCAAAGAAACTAAGGGTAACAAAACTCCTCAAAAAAATATGCGGGATGTTTCCAACGAAGCTCTTGCTATCTACGCCGCCGAAGACGCTGACGTTACACGCTTGTTGTATGCGGTTTTGGAGCCCAAAATTGAAAAGTTAGGGCAAAAAGATTTATTTGTAGATGTGGACTGCCGATTGGTCCCCGTCTTGGCCGCCATGGAGCGGGAAGGCATTCAATTGGACACCAAGATTCTACGCGAATTTTCCTCCTCGCTGGAAGCGGATCTTCAACGCCTCGAGAAATCCATCCATCAACTCGCTGGTCAGCCCTTTAACATTGCCTCACCCAAACAGCTGGGTGAAATTCTCTTCGAAAAATTACGCCTCGACCCCAAAGCCAAGAAAACCAAAACCGGGCAATACATAACCGATGAAGAAGTGCTCAGCGCTTTGGAGTTTCGGTCGCCCATTGTCGCCCAAGTCCTTGAATACCGCGAAGCCCTAAAGCTACGCTCCACTTACGCCGAAGCCCTGCCCGAATTGATCCGGCCCTGGAGCAGACGGATTCATACATCATACCATCAACATGTTACAGCGACAGGTCGCCTGAGCAGCCAAAACCCCAATTTGCAAAACATCCCCATCCGAACCCCCAAAGGCCGCGAGATTCGCAAAGCCTTTGTGGCTAGAGAAGAGGAAGGTTGGGTTTTGTTATCGGCGGATTATTCCCAAATCGAATTGCGCCTGATGGCCCATATGAGCCGTGACCCACAAATGCTTGAGGACTTTGGGTCGGGCATGGATATCCATTCTGCAACCGCCGCCCGGGTGTACCGTATCCCTCCCGATCGGGTCACCCCCGAAATGCGTCGCAAAGCCAAAATGGTCAATTTTGGGATCATCTATGGGATATCCGCCTTTGGTTTGAGCCAGCGACTGGGGGTAGGTCGGGGCGAAGCCTCGGACCTAATCAAACAGTACTTTGGAATTTACCCTGGGGTCCAAGCCTATATGCAAGAATGTGTTGCCGAAGCCCGCTCCAAAGGATATGCCGAGACCCTGATGGGTAGGCGTCGTTACCTACGGGATTTGCAATCCAATAACGCAGCCGTAAGGGCCTTTGCTGAACGTAATGCCATCAATGCGCCGATTCAGGGATCGGCCGCGGACCTCATCAAAGTAGCTATGATCCGATTGGACCAAGGCTTACGCGACCAAGGTCTTCGATCCAGGCTCTTGTTGCAGGTTCACGACGAATTGGTGATGGACCAGGCCCCAGGCGAAGAAGCCGTCCTGGCCGATTTAGTCCGCCGCGAAATGACCGGCGGTGCCGAACTACTGGTCCCCTTGGTGGTGGACCTGGGCCACGGACCCGATTGGCTCAGCGCCCATTGAACGCGACTTTGCCTTGGTCACCAAATGGAGAATAACTAGCATGCCACCCACAGCCGACCCGATCGCCCAATACCATTTAGGGTTTAATCCCACGTACTCCAATGGTAAACCAGGGGAATCGATGATCTGAATTAACGGCGTTTCTTTACGGAGAGAAATTTCTGCTAACTGAATGTTTTTTGTGAGTTCTCCAAACAAAGTCATCGAAATCTGCAAATCAATAAGTTTACGATTTTGACCAACACGCAATACCTGACGAGTTGCATTAACGTCCTCATCGTTGAGCATCGACGATTGGTACATATTTCTGTTCAATTCCCTTTTGATTGAGTCAAGTTCGTCCTGCAGGACATCGAGATTCTTGCGCGCTTTGTAGGTGAGATTATCGGTATAGAAGGACGAAACTGTTTGAATTAATTTACTCGCCATCACCATGGCCATGGTATCGTTTCGGTCATAGCAAGACACCTCAATAAAGGTTAATTTTTTGTCCGGCCTTGATGCGGAAATCACCTCCTTCAGAACATATTGGTAAGTGAACCACAAAGCACTGTCCTGCAATGCATTATAACCTTTGAGAATCCCTGAATCGCCTCTGGCAAAACGGAATCCCTCAAATTCCTGTAAACGATTTGCCTTGGAACGGATGAAGAAATAATCGCCCAAAATAATGGTTTCACCCGATGGCAATTGTGTCGGTGTAATCAAGGCTTTTTCAATCAAATTGCGCGTTGAAAAGAGCTTTACTAGGCTTTCGCCTTGAAAAACATTTGCAGGATTATTCCCGCTAACATCCATGCCAAACTGAGCGAGTAAATTCTCCCAAGCCGAAGAATTTTTCTCTTCGGCCGAAATAATATAGCTCGCAACGAAATCACGGTTAGGCCAGGCCAGCGAAACGACCCAACCAATACCAGCCCCCAACAAAATGCCTAAAAATATCCATAACATATTTTGAAATATAAACAAAAAAGAGTGTCGAAACCATTGACCTAAAGTGTCCATTCGGATCTCGTCTTTGGGTTGGGTCTTGTTAATATCTGGGTTCGTCATAAATCTAGGTTTTGGGGTTGGCGACCTGATGGTCTTAGATACCATAAAGCATTAAACCAGGTCCTGTAAGCTATATGGGTCAAAATATTTCTCAAAAATATCCTCAAATAGGGAAGATTTCGACGAGTGAGGGCGGCAAAAGCCAAAGCGGTCAAATTCAGAAGAAATTGTTGACTTCTGCCTAATGGGTAGATTCTTTTGCGATAGAACTTGGATCCGCTAGACCAAACCAGGCTGGGTAGGGTAGGGTCATGCTTCAAACCAGGACAACCATAAGCTGTCACCAAGGCCCAACCGTGTAGACTGGCCCTGTAACATATCTGGTAATCTACGCATTCCAAAAAGTACGGTGTAAAGGAATTTAATAAATCCACAGAATGCTGTATTGGGAAAACCATGCCGTTAGTCATCATGATGCGGATTGAACTAAGCCTTGGGGAAATACTTTCGCTGGCTTTGCGGCTTTGCAGTCCAAGTATTATGTTGTTATAAGAATACAATTCCGCTGAATATTGGCTGTGTAAAGTAAGCGCCCATTGATAACTCTCGAAAGTCCATTGCGCATCTTGGTCCCAATACAAGGCTTTGTCCCATAGGCCTTCATGCTGCAGATAAGTAAGTAAATTTTGGAGGGCTGGCCCCACACCCAGATTTACACCGGTCCCCAAAAATTCCAAGGTGGGGAATTCATCTTTGAAGAGGCATCCTCCGGGCGTATTATCCCATATCCGTACGGGCGCACCTTGTTTCACGGCTTTGGACCATCCCAAAAGTGCTTCACGTTCAGGATAATAGGCGATGATCACGACCACCAAATTCACCTTGTTCATCGGTTCCAATCAAAGTCTTGTGATGCCTGCCATGCGCCGGATCTTTTCCGGATTGCCCAATAAACGTACAGACTCAGATAGCCCCATACCCTAAAGCGATTCCACAGGCTTGGGCCCATATGCTCCAAGAGAATTGCCGAATGAGCGCGCATGGCCTTGACCTTGTTGGATGAACGTGATTGGGGACGAATCCGAATACAGAGCAAGGGTTGATGTACAAGCTTTGACCTGACCGCAGGATTTCTAAATAAATTCAACCAATAGGCGTAGTCCTCGTGGATCAATTCGGCGCTTGCCGCTGTTCTGAAATAATACTTACCCAAAAATTCAACATTGTAAATCGCTGAACTCATGGGGAGGGCATTCGTAACTAATAAGGTTGGGTAATCCAAGATTGACGGCAAGATCGCTCTCTTTAACCTTTCCGCATCTGATTCAGCCGATACAAGGAGCGAATGTTGCCGTACAAACGCAAATCCAGATCCCAACACATTATACCCACCGCGTTGGGCTTCGTTCCATTGAACAGTCAACTTGTTTGGGCGCCAGGCATCGTCCGAGTCGCAGAACGCAATCCACGACCCTTTGGCACAACGTATTGCAAGATTACGCGAGCGGGTCAACCCTCGATTTCGTCGGCTAACGAACCAGCGAATTCTTGGATCCGTATACGTTGATTGCCACAAAGATGAGTTAGCGGCTTCGGGTCCTCCATCAAGAATTACCAACAATTCCCAGCGGGGATAATCTTGTTGAAGGACGCCTTGCAAAGATTCCCTCAAATACGCCTCGGTATGGAACACCGGCATCACAATACTAATCAATGGCTCCATGCCTAGGGGAGGGGTTCGGTGGAGGACTCGTTTGAATCCGGTGGACAAAGTCTTTTATAACATAATCCAAAAATTATGAAAGGAATTGGATCGCCAATCGTCCCCAGCATCAACAAATTAAACCAAAACAGTACGGCAATAGACCGACCATGGCTATCCCTGTAGATTCTAGGGTCTGTGAAATACTTCCCAAATGCCCATAGAAACAAGATCACACCGATAATACCGCTTTCCAACATCAAACCCGCCACAAAAGAAGTCGGTCTTACACCGTAATAATCGCCGCCTGAAAGCTCAAAAAAGAAGCTCAATGCCGAAGCTGGAACACCAAGCGCGTCCATGGCCTCTACGCTCGCATCCGGCCAACCCCCTACACCCGATCCCAGTGGATTCAGTAACCCATAACGGTAAGCCGACCAAATACTAATGAAACGAAATCCACTCTGCTCCAATAATATAGGCAAAGGATCCCTGTATTCTTGATTCACCACAAAATCATAAGCAACTTCCACCGAACGAGGAAGGGTATTCATTTCCCTAGCGATATAGAAGGTTGCGGTAGCTAATATAAAACCTATACCCAGTCCTTGAAGCAAGGTCTTTCTACGCAGAAAGCTCATCATGTATATGGAAATCATGATGGTGCCCGTAATGGATCTAATCACCAAAATATCAAACAAAATAAGTCCAGCGATCAATGCCATCCCCAAACGCGATTGATGAGAAATGCGGTTAATCATCAGGTAATATGCAAAAAAATAATGCATGTCAATGCTCGCATAAGATGGCTCCGCAAACAAAGAAGTTACACCTCGCCCTGCCCCCAACGGTATCGGCTCAAAGCGGTCGATGAACAACTTCACAGGTGTCGTCAGAAAAGATGGGAAAAGATAGAAGTTTTGGAGCAAGCCCACTCCGAGAGTTACCCCAAAAACCCACCGAAAAGCCCTATCAATACGTTGCAGTTCTACTTCCTCGCAGCGAAAAGTCCACCAATAAAGAAGACAGGCATTGAGTAAGGCCATCATCGCCCTCAGGGGTATCAAATAGCTTTTGACAGGGGGCGCCCAAAGAATTAATCCCAGGAGCAAGTAAGCAACCCAGACAAGAAATCTTTTGTTCACCACCAAATTCTTACGGGATCCGTACAAGAAAGCCCATGGAAAAATTTCGGTACTGAACAAGAATTTGAGAGGCATCACATTGGGCAGAAAAATGAGTGGTGCCATCCATCCCTGCAGCATTGCTGCCGCTTTGGTTAAAATTGAGGGGGATTCGGGCTGTTCCGATCTTCCAAAGTCATCCGTATCCATCTTACAAGATAGTCTTTCGTCCGATTGCCGAATATCGGGCCAAGGCTCTATCCATCAACCGCGTTATTCGGTATCGAAGGGGTTGACGATGACCCAGAGCTAGAGCAGGCAGCCCCTGTTCTTGCAATAAGATTCGTGATAATTCATGTTCCCTTCGAATACTGATTTTTTTGCGCTGAATCGCTGCGGGCGTTGGGTTTCCTTGCCAACCACCACGCCACCATGCTCTTTGCAACCATTGTTCAATATGGGTATTGTAGGCCGGACTTGATGCCGACCATTCTTCACGGTTAACCCGCTCCAAGGCAGTACGCATTCGTTGAAGGGCCGAACGGTCCGACATTGCCAAGATCCATGATGCCCAATAGGTTTGGGGCTTTTCGAGAAATTCGCGGGACTCCCTCCGGAGATCCCCCAAAATTTTACCTTCCTGCCCATAGAACCATGTATCGGCTAACAATCGTTGAAGCATGATTCGCCAAGAAAGTTGCCAATGATGACGAAAAAGGGTGTCATTCACCAACACATAAGGCCCATCACCTTGCATCATATCAAGGGCCTGTGCATACCCGCTGAACTCAAAAGCTACATTATTCCCGGGAATTTCGCCCAAGCCTTGAGCGCCCTCAAAATTATTAATAACATATATTTGATGGTCTCGAAAACCGCAACGAGTTGACCATGCTACGCATTGCTTGGCCACTGTGCCGCTGCTATCATGAATGACCCAGCCAATCTCAGGCATGGTAGGGAGGGATGTATCGAAGGAATGAAGCAGGCATATCGCTCAAATTTCGTGAGAAAAACCTAAATTTGACTCATCGTTCCATGGTAGGCTTTTCTTTGTTCTCATTGCGGTGGTGTTGGCTTTGCTTGGCCGCGACCTGTCCATGGTTGATTGCGCAGGGGCAATCTCAATGGGATACCCTGGCCGTGCAAAACATGGAGCACCTTTGGGAGAGCGCCTTGTGGCCTTCGTTGTTGGACCAGAGTAACTCCTTTCACTCGTCAGTCAAGCCGTGGAATGCTCTTCAAATGCCGCAAGAATTGCGCGCTTATCGAACAATAGACACCGGGAGAACCTACGGACGATGGGCTATACCCGGATACTCGAATCGATCCCTGTGGAGCTATGTTTCGGAAGGTAAAGATGCAGGGTTACGCCTGGATCCGTTGCTGAACCTGGGCTTGGGCTCAGAAACCGCCTCTTCGGTAACCACCCGCCATAATACCAGGGGCCTGCAGCTTCTAGGTTTCTTGGGGCATCGCCTGCGGTTCCAAAGTTCATTTGGACTACACAACTCCGTATATCCCTTGTATGTCCACCAAACGATTCGACAAGACAGCATTGCCCCCGGCATGGGATTGGCCCGAACCATTGGTCAGGACTCAGCAAGAAGAGTATGGGATTTCTACACGAGCCAGGCCATGCTATCCTGGCAGGCAAATCCCCATCTGCAAATTCAATGGGGTCACGGTAAGAATTTTATTGGGTACGGTTACCGCTCCATGCTCTTGTCGGACTTTGCTCCAGCCTACACGCATTTGCGCTTGCAGGCTCACAGTGGACCGGTCCAATACCAGTATTACATCGCCCGCATGTTGGACTACAGTTCGCCGCGGATTTTGCCATTGGGTGACCGAAATTGGGGAAGCGAAGGCTACCGTCAGAAGTATTGCAGCATGAGTTATTTGGATTGGAACCTGGCTCCTGGCCTGCAAGTTGGTTTGTTTCAGGCCATTGTATGGCCTGCACAGGACACATTGGGTCATCGCGGGATTAGTTGGAATTACCTCAATCCTCTGCTCTTCATGATCCCGATTCAATTTACTAACGGATCCGATGGGAATGCACTGGTCGGAATCAACGCCGGTTACCGTTGGGGTCGCCAACAAATCTATGCCCAAGGGGTTTTGGACGAGCTCAGAATGAAAGATTTGTTACAAGGCAGCCCCTCTTGGGCCAATAAATTTGCCTTCCAGGCTGGAATCCGTGGCTGGACCTCGGTCGTTGGTCAAGGTTTCCGATGGCAAGCCGAGGTCAACGGAGCGCGGCCCTTCACCTATGCGCATTGGTCAGGCGAAACCAATTATGCCCATCAAAATTCAGCTTTGGCCCATCCCATGGGGGCAAATTTCGTAGAGGGCCTGGGTTCCATCACCTGGTTCCGAGGGCCATGGTCGGTCAGCCTTCGGCATCTGATTGCTCAACAAGGACGATCGGATTCAACAGGTCTTAACACCGGAAACAATATTCATGCGTCCTATTGGAGTGGAACAGACCCTTCAGGATCCTACCCATGGCTTAACGGGGTGCCTGTACAACTCAGCCAAGGAGAGCTTTGCGTCTCCAAAATCATTGATCCCTTAACAGGCTTACGCCTTGAGCTCAGGACTTGGTGGCGAAATCAAAATTCCACAGATAACTGGTCCCAGGGCCGATATGGTCAACGCAGCTTAGGATTCAACCTTACCCTTCTTACCAGGCTCGATAATTTGTACTATGATTTCTAAGACCTTGCAAACAATTCGTCCACTTGCTACCGCAGGGATAATGGCCCTTATGGTGGGTGGGATTTCCTGCCAAAAACAAAAGGTTGAGCCACAGCCCAACCTTTGGATTCCTACTCCTGTGCGGAGCATGTTTGACTTTAAACCGGGTTCTTACTGGGTACTCAGGTTACCTGGGACCAGTTTTGTGGATTCGGTCTATGTAACCAGCCGTAAGATAGACACGCTGGTTGTCTTGCACCCTGGGTCTCGGGATACCCTGAACTTAAGGGAGCGCTTGACTGTTCAATACCGAACTGTATTCTACGGTTACAACTACCTAATCGAAGTAGAAGGCGGGCCGTATTGCTTCGATAACGAGAACGGTCTGCCTTGCTATTCGGCAACCAAGGTTGTTTTGAATAGTAACAACAGCGTTCGAGCCCGAACGCGCATTTATTATTATCCGGAATATGTGGGGAGTTCATGGCCTATCCAATCAGGGGCTTTGGGAGGACCCTATATGAGACTGGAATCGATTGGTGATTTTCGGACCTCGGATTCAACCGAGTGGACCAATGTCCGGCGCATGGTGGTCGAAGAAGATCCCTTCGAACAAGGCAGGCTAACTGAATTTTATTTGCATCCCAACCAAGGCATGGTGGGTTGGGCAGTCCCTGAATTCAATCGCCGATGGGGCACCATTCGGTGCAAAAAAGTAATTTGACCAAAATTATTTGAAGCTATTGACAACCACGGAGGACACTGTAGCCATGGAGATCAAGATGCTTGAAATAGCTATCCATTTTCCGCTATCAAAATCTTGACGTCGATCCTCTTTGGGTGCCTTAATCGGAACTACAACCAAATCTCCTGGGTAAATTTTGGGATAACAGGGTACAATTCCTAACACACGTTTGGTGGAAGCCATTTTGCCGTTAGTCCTTCGCACATAAACACGAGAACGGTCCCCTAACTCGCTTAATCCTCCGGCCCCAGCCAAATACCTACGCATTCGAGGCCCTTCGTAGCCCATCATAACCTCTCTGTTGACCAAACCTTGGACCAACACGATTTCGGATTTCTCGGCAACGATTAAGCGATCCCCATCCTTAAGCAGAAAATTACCTCGCTTTCCCCCTGAATTAAGGATATTCCAATCCAATGCAACCGTATCGGTACGAACAACACGCGCCTTCCCGGTACGCTCTAATTCTGAGACATCAATGGCGTCTTTGGAATTAGATATATCTTGGACATCAACTAATGGAAGATCATAATTACGGATCAGAATCAAGGAGCTTTTGTCTGCAAAGGGATTAAAGCCCCCTGCTCTGCTTATCAAATCCTTGATCTTTTCGGATTTGGTGCGCACTGGAAACAGACCGGGAGAATTGAAGGAACCCTCTACCCGGACCATCGTTAATGGAAGGTACGTGGGATTTCGATACACCATAACCGCATCACCTTCTTCGAGCAGTGTTTCAGAAGCTCTAATCATCAATAAGGAATCGGTGGCCTCTCGGATCACTTTGGCTATTTCCCAACGATCATTCAAAGAATCCAAGTCAACACGTCTAGCTATTTTGATCCATTGATTCACCGCGAAACCTGGTTTGAAACCCCCTGCCATGAATACCGCATCTTGGGCAGTCATCCCCGGACACCAAAGAAGACTCAACTCTCTTTGAACCTCCCCCATGACTCGCACCGGCAATCGAGGGTAGAAGTCAATAACGGAGCCCACAATCACCGAATCCCCGTCCAATAAGGCGGGATCAAGCAACCCTGTCTTGACCGAGTCCAAATCAAAATGATCAAGGCTACGAAGACCTTCGGGAGTCTTGTGCGCCACCACCACCCTGCTCAATATGGCCGTAGGCTCCAAGGCTTCGGCATGCAATAACAAATGACTGAGCTTCATTCCCGTATGATGAGCATAGTCACCCGGCCTCTTGACGGCGCCCGATATCTGAATCAACCCCTTCTTCTTCTCGGAAACCGATTGAATCGTGATGATATCCCCGTCTTGGGGTTCAAAACTCAGGAGGCTATCCCCGTCGAAGGTAAGGTATCGTATTTCACCGTCCACCACCCTTTCAATCCAAACACGTTTGGTGTAGGCAAAGGCAGTGAAACCCCCGGCATAAGCCAAGATGTCGCGGAATTTCTCCCCAACCTTGGTCTCGAACAGTGCCGGTCTGCGGATTTCTCCTCGAACCATGATTCGTCGAACATAAGGGGGAAAGTAAACCACGTCATTATCCTGAAGGTTGATATTGCCCTCAAAGTCACCCCCACACAACAATTTGTAGAGGTCCACCTTGGTCAACAATTGACCATTACGCCACAGTTCTACATTTCGATATGTTGATAGGCTAGAGGGACCGCCTGCTATATGCATGACGTGAAACAATTTGGCCACGGAGGGAACCATGAAATTACCAGGTTGGGTGGAACCCACCATGGTAACCTGAATTTGACGAAAGTCAGCTACGCCCACATGGAGTTTGGTCTGCCCGGTAGATAATTTACTATAGCCGTTGACTTGAAGATTTTGTTTGAGCTTTTCCGATACCTGATCCAACGTCAAACCTGCGACCAATATCAGCCCTGCATACGGCATAGTGATTTTGCCATTGGCCTGTACCTTAAGCTCAAAACTAGCTTCCTGAAAACCATAAATCAAAATGCTTAACACATCCCCAGGTCCTACCCTATAATCCACAGGAGGTGCCATCTGTCCCTCTAAATTGAAGCGGAGCCTAGCCCCTGCGAACAATTCCGAGCCGAAGATCACCGAATCCGGGACTTGCTTGGCGCGGATTAGCGCATCGTCTTTCCTGACTTTGGGATAACCCGTGTCCGCCGAAAGGGCTTGCAAGGAATCCCTGAGCTTGAAGTATTGATCCATCATCTCGAAATTCCCTGCCACCGATCCCGCGCTGGTATTGCTCAGGCCTCCAGATCGTTTGCGGAGTTTGTCCACCTCGGCTCGGGATAGCCCCTTCTGTAACAAATAATTGGATGCATCGGTTTCGCTCATGCCTTTGGACTGCACATAACGCTGAAAAGAGATTACCTGATCTTGGCTAAGTTGATCAATACGCAGATTGGTTAAACTTTTGCGGTAGAAAAAATCCTGCGCATGCAGCTCTGAAACTTTGGCCAAAGTTAGGGCTATGATCAATCCCAAACATAGCAGGATTCGATAGCGTTGGTGGGGCATCAAGAAATTGGTCATGGTTAATGGTAAATTTTGAGGGTACGGAACAGGATTAGAACATCCAACCGCAGAGAGGCATGTTGCAGGTAATAGAGATCGTGGGGGAGTTTGGCCTCGTTGTCTTCGGCAGTCGCGTCGGGATTCTGAATTTGTGCCCAACCGGTGATGCCGGGCAAGACGAGCTGACGGTCTTCGTACCCCATCAAGTCTTGAACGCATTGGTGGTAATGAAAGGGAACCTCTGGGCGAGGGCCGATCCAGCTCATCTCCCCTTTCAACACATTCCAGATTTGTGGCAGCTCATCGATTCGCCAGCGACGTAAGAACGAACCTAAAGGCAACAAATCTTCAGCCTTATGAGTGAATTGTGAGGCCAAAGGGTGGTTAACCTGAATGGTCCTCAACTTATAAATCCTGAAATTTAGACCGCCACGGCCTATGCGTTGCTGAACATACAGGAAGGACCTTTGGCCAACCAACTGAGTGGCCAACCATGCAGCAGCTAGGACAATATGCACTGGAAAAAATAACAACAGACACAATAATACGTCAAGCGCCCTGCGGTATCCGCTGTTCAGGTAAGATACCCCATGGTATCGTTTGGAATTTTCAACCAATTTCATTGGACGCGAATTTAAGCAAATAATAAGGACTTAAGGCGAATTTCAAAAGCGGTATACTGTTTGAACCTCCAAATTGAGAGACCACGCATTGACCCCTGCAAACCGAAAAGGTCCTGGCAAGACAAGAGGCTCATAATTCCATTGAAAATTGTAGGTACGCAACAAATGTAGCCGATACCCCAGATTCAAACGGTGGTAGTTGGTTTGGTGGCTGATGATTAAACCCCAGTCCACGAAATGTTTGCTCAAATCCTTGAAGAAGGGATTGGGCGCATTGGCCCCAAAAAGACTTAGGTAATCTATCGTCGAGTAAAACAAATCTTCGTTGTACACAACCCGCTCGTAATGGAGTCCCCAGGTATCTCTCCCATGACCGTAGGTTAATCCTAGGGTTAACATATTGCTTCCCGGACCCATCCCGGACCCCATCACCTGCCCCCGATGGGTCCAGCCCACTTTGTTAGCGTGGGTGTAAAAGCTATAAGTCGTTCGATCTGGTTGTATGTAATTATCCATGGGGGCCTGCAGCCGGGTGGTCTCGCCCATGAATTGGATCCAACGATCCTTGCCGGGCAGGGGGTAGAGCTTTCGTAGGCCCCCCATCCATACGGTAGTCGCCAAGGGCCTGGTTATCAAGTCCTCCAGGTCCCACCAATGGTCCTCCCGGGCCAATTCCACATAAACTTCGGCATGGGCCGGACGGAAGAGGTAACGCAAGTTGACCCCGATGATTTGGTTTCTGTTAAGTGATTTTCGTTCAGATACCGTGGTCGCCGCCCCCAATTCGTCAATGTAGAGAATTTTGAGGTACGACAATGGGCTGGAAGGGTAGCCTTTGACCTGAACCACCCGGCTCACCCCCAAGAACAAACCAGGCAATAAGGAGGGTTGCCACACAATCTGCATGGCATTGATATAGCTGTGGGTTCCGTTGCGCCGTAGGGTATCGGGCTTGAGATCGGGGGCGCGTGGTGGCCAGGTCCCCGCCGGATAGCGGAGACTGTAGCCCGCATAACCGGAGTAATGGAGGTTGCCAAACATCATGGCACCTTCGAAGGTTCCGTAACGACTGCGCAGGGGGCGGTTGGTGTGGATGACCCCGTGGGATAGACCCGGGGCATTGTTGGACAGAATCAAGGCATTCTGTAGGCCCGGCCCCCACCAACGGTTCTCAGAAGACCAACCCGCGGATAGGGCCCCCAAGCGAAGCTTCACAAAGGACTGCCCCGGAAAGGAGGCGCTGTACGGTTCATTGCCCATGCGCTCCGGCATATCAATATCCCTTGCCCGGAATGGCGGGTTGATGAATGTTTTGTTTTGGGCATAGACCATTTCGGGTTGGTACTGCATTTCCAGAGGGCCCACCTTGGCGTAAACTCCAGCGCTTAGCATGGTTTGGATCCCACGGGATGGGACCATGGGTCCATCGTTCCAACCGTAGGGATGATGACCGTTGCGGCGGCTTTGAGTTTGAAGCGGAAGCAGCCGAAGGGCCAACGGAATATTCCAACGACCCCAACGAAGGGTGTCCCAATGGTTAAGCTCCCTCAGCGGCCGCAAACGATTGGCTGGAGCCCATAACGAATCATAGCCCCAACCTTGGTGAAGGCCCATGGCCGCAGCAGGGTCCACCGGCCGCAGCATGAAGGATACATTGCTATCCAAGCGGCCCAAGAGTTGTCCCCTTCGCAATGCATCCTCCCAGAAAACGGTACCCACCGGCATGCTCTGGGCCATTGCTGGGCGGGTATAGCCACATAAAGCCGTCAATATCAATGCTATAATTCCCAATGTTCCGGATTTCACGGCCCGCACCAGGTATTGTTCCGCCACCAAATCGCGGGCCAGGCCCATTGTGAATCGGTTCCACCAGGCCGAGAAGGACATGGGGGCATGGGGTGTTTCGGTGACCTGATTCACTTCCAACTGATTGCGATTCAACAGTGAAACGGGCGTCCTACGGGTAAAGAACCGCAGGTGGGTCCGGTCCATAATGCCGGAATCAGCGTATTCAAAACGACCTCGAATCCCTAAGTTCCATAACACAGGAAGCCTACGAAGGTAGGGTATGCTGGCGATGATCCATCCCCCAGGAACCAATTTATCAGCCAAGGTGTCAACCACCTCCCAGGGGTCTTGCAGATGCTCCAAAACATCCAAACACAGAATACCCTGAAGCGAACCCGATGGGATTTCCGCAAGACGAGTTCCCGCATCCCCGGACCAAACCCGATCCACCCGCTCTTCGGCCCGCTTGGCCATGTCTTCCCGCAATTCGATACCCCACGTCTCGTCCGCATAACCGGAATGCTTGAGCCAATGCAAGGTCGCCCCGTCCCCACAACCCAATTCCAGGATGCGTATCTTTCCATTGGACGATGACCGCGCAGGCAACAACCCGTGGATATCCCGACGGGTATTGGTGAAATAAGCGTCCTCCTTGCGACGATAATCCATGATCGTACTCATCAATGCGGTAGCTTGGGAAGGGTTGGAGGCGTATAATCCGCGGCTGATTCCAGATGGCTCATGGTATGGGCTCCTCGTTCAGCGTGGGCGTAAAGATTTTCGATCAAGGCGATCACCGAGCGGGCCTCGCGGAGACCCACCAAACCCTGCGCTTCGGTACCAGATTGGAGGGTGGCGATGACTTGCCGCCACAGGGCCAACCGATGTTCATCCGGCCCCGCGGTGGGAAGGATGGGAGGCTTGTCACGGCCTTGGACCTTGTAATGATAGAATTGGTTCATGTATTGCCCGCTGATTCGAACCGCTCCTAGGGAGCCCAACACCGTAATGGACTGATCCAAGTTGCCGCCGTAGGCCGAGGTGCTATACACCAGTGTACCCAGGGCAGGCTCAGCAGGAGCGCCATCGGCCCGCAATCCCCCTGAGGTGGTGAAGGTAATGCGGCCACCATCGTCCAAATGATGCATGGAAGCATGGGTGCGGTTGTGCAAACGGGCCTGCACCTCCGCCCAAGGACCAAAAATCCATTGCACCGCATCCACCACATGGGAAAATTGGGTGTAGAGGGTGCCCCCGTCCAATTCGGAATGGCCTTGCCACCCGCCGGAACGGTAATACGCTTGGTCCCTGTTCCAATAACATTGAATATCGATGTGGAGCAATTCGCCGAGTTCCCCACCATCCACCAAGTCCTTGAGGTGGCGCAGGGTAGGGTTCCACCGAGCCTGCATCATCACCCAGCACGGTATCCCCTCGGCTTCTGAGCGCGCAATCAAAGCATCCGCATGTTCGGTGCGGTTGCAGAGTGGTTTCTCGACCAAGGCCGGCATGCGCAAATCCATCGCATAACCCAAATGGGTGGGATGCCAGGCATTGGGGCTGGCAATCATCATCAAATCCGCCGAATTCCCCGACTCCTTCCAATCTTTGCAGGATAGGTAGAACGGGATGCCCGAAAATTCCTGTCCCAACAAAGCCAAATCCGCGTAGGGGTCCACAATCCCTACCAATCGAACCGAGCCGTTGAGTCGCCCAAGCAAACGGGCATGCTGCTGACCCATCCGCCCAAATCCCACCAACAATACTTTGACCGGGCGACTACTCAACGGGTTGGATTTTTTGAATCAATTGTTTGAAATAATCAGCAGACCAAATTTGAAAACGAGAGGGGTCTTTCACAAAACGAACCACATCTTCGATCACGCGATCCATTGCCAACGTATCCGCCTTGCGCATCAAAAGCTCTCGAATTTCGTCCATACTCATGCTTGAAGAGTCCCAATCGCCGCTCTTGAGGGCGCGGTGACCCACTTGTTGGGTTTGTAGTTTAACATTTCTTTGAACAAACCATTCCAAATCATACCAATCCCTTCCTTTGACCCTTGATCCCCAATCCCTGAATAGCAAGGCATGAACTTTGCCCGCAAACAAATGAGGCAACGAAAGGCAACGTATATAAAGCGAATAGGGCCGTAACAACAGCATTTGCTCGGTTAACAAATCCGTTGGAGGCTCCTTATCCACTTCGATCTTGATCTTGATGCTTGGCAAGGGACCGGTTAAGGAATGTCGAATATTTCTTTGAAGCAAAATTTCGCCAAGCAGGGTATCGCTTTTGAGAAAAGCAGAATCCACTTTGGACCTTTTGGACTTGGCCTTGATTTGAACAGCGACGGTTAAGCCCAGGCTATCAAACTCATGCTGAACCGCATCCATATAGGGGGCAAGGTCAAAATCCGACTGCTCCGTCATCAGGGTAAAATCCAAGTCTTCGGAGAAACGATCCAATCCATGAAAAATCCTCAACGCTGTCCCCCCATAAAAAGCGGCCTGCTCAAAAAATTTTCCTCGATGCAAGCCCGATAAGGCCACCGATTGCATCAGTTCACGGAGCGCTTGCTCTGTTTCGTTGCGGGTGGTCGGCTGATAGGAATCCAGCCATTCTTGGATCATAATCGTAGAAGAGCAGAGACCATGACCTGAAGGCTTTGGGGTTTGGGGGCCCAAGGAATCCAGCTTTGGATGCGGGGGATATCCAAGGTCTTGAGTTCGGTTTCGTCTATCCGCAAATCCTCCATAAGGTAAGCCATGGCGGCTCGAATGGAACGGAGCCTCAATCCGGCCGTGGTCACCACCAGGTCACAAAGCGCCTTGTCGGGAGTAGCCACCATCGCATTCCGTTGCTCCAAGAGCTCCACTGTGGTTGTTCCAAGCGAGACATAGGGTCTGGGAAGTTGATGATAGCTGAAGCGTCCCAAGGGGGTATGAAAGGTATGCGGTCGGGCTGCCGTCATCGATACGGTCTCGACCACTTGCTCCGGGATAAAGCCCCAAAAGGAGAGCGCCGATTCCATCGAAACATAGGAGGGTCCGTAGAGATGATTGGCCACCAAAAAGGGTTCCGGTCGATGACCACTCAGCACAGGCCCCACGGTGTAGAGCCCACGACGAAGCTGCAACAAATAACCTTGATGCACCCATTCTCCCACCTTGTCCAGAGGCCTCTTGTAGTCTTTCAACAAATCCTTGAGCAAGGCTGAGTCCAAAGGCATGGTCGCATAGCGACTCAAGTTCAATAAGGGATTCACTTGTCAAATATACGGTATTTATTCGGAGAATTTCCGAATTGTATGGGATTAATTGTCATTTTTGGGGATGGGATACCGATCTAGAAAGTCCTGATATGCCAAGGCGATGCCCTCCGGGAGGGAGGTGCGGGGCGCCCAACCAAGGGAACGAATGCGGGAGGAGTCCATGAGCTTGCGGGGGGTGCCGTCGGGCTTGGTGGGGTCCAGGCGGATTTCGCCGCGGTAACCGAGGACCTCGCTGACGGTATGAGCCAGGTCGGCGATGCTGAGATCCGAACCGTAACCCACGTTGAGGAAACCGCTTTGGTCCCAGACCTCCATGGCCAAAAGACAGGCTTCGGCCAAATCATCCACATAGAGAAATTCTCGCAAGGGCGTTCCGCTCCCCCAGAGGGTGATGTGGGGATCGCCATGAGTAAGGGCCATGTGAACCTTGCGGATCAAAGCCGGTAACACATGGCTGTTTTCGGGATCGTAATTATCCCCGGGGCCGTAGAGGTTGGTGGGCATGAGGCTGATGTAATCGCAGCCGTATTGATGACGGTAGGCGTCGCAGAGTTTGATGCCTGCGATTTTGGCCAAGGCATAGGCCTGATTCGTGGGCTCCAAGGGGCCGGTCAGCAAAGCCTCTTCGACAATCGGTTGAGGAGCCATTTTGGGGTAAATGCAGGAAGAACCCAAAAACAAAAGCTTGGTCACCCCGTTGCGGTACGCGGCCTCGATCAAGTTGGCCTCGATCATCAGGTTATCGTAAAGAAACTCGGCGCGGTAGGTGTTGTTGGCGTGGATGCCCCCCACCTTGGCCGCGGCAATCATCACATAATCGGGACGATGCTCGGCGAAATACGCCTGCACCGCCGCCTGGTTGCGCGCATCCAATTCGCTGCTGCACGGGCAGAGCAAGCGGGTATAACCGCGGGACTCCAGAAGGCGACGCAGGGCCGAGCCTACCATCCCGCCGGCCCCGGCCACCAGAACGGTGGCGTCTTGGTGGTTTGCAAACGAACTCATCCTGCGCGGCGGGCTCTTTGAAGGTCGGACTGAACCATTTCGGCCACCAATTGATCCAGGCTGTGACGGGGTGTCCAGCCCAATTGGGTGCGGGCTTTGGTGGCATCCCCGATCAGGAGATCCACCTCAGTGGGGCGGTAATAGGCCGGGTCCACTTCCAGAACGACTTGGCCAGGCCGAAGGGAGGTCTCCCTCAAACCAAGCTCTTCCAAACGCGCCTGGTCCAAGCGGTCCACGACGGCCGTTTCAGCGGCGCCTTCGCCCTTGAATTCCAGGTGAATCCCCAATTCCCCAAAAGCCATGCGCACAAAATCCCGCACTGGGGTGGTCACCCCCGTGGCAATCACATAGTCTTCGGGTGTTGGTTGTTGCAACATCAGATGCATGGCCTCCACATAATCCCGGGCATGACCCCAGTCGCGGCGGGCATCCAGATTCCCCAAATACAACTTGTCCTGACGACCCAGCACGATGGCGGCCGCCGCTCGGGTGATTTTGCGCGTTACAAAGGTTTCACCGCGCACCGGGGATTCGTGGGTGAAAAGGATCCCATTGAA
>SYHX01000002.1 GCA_005799025.1 Bacteroidota bacterium
GATTTCGCTTTGTTGAATGTTGGCATTGGGAATAACCGTTCTAAACGTGGAATTAGGATTGGAGGGGTTGATTGGGCGGATGAGAGCGCAATCGTACGCAAGCTCTGAGCCATAATTATCCAAGTCAGCGCCCGCATTGTATTCATCTGCCCAATGGGAAAGCAACGAAGTTTTGGTATTGTAGGCACTGTATTCCCATTGGTCCGCTAAGTTCCTGTTCTGGCTGTACCCCATGCCCAAAGCATGTTGCCAAGAACCCGAAGCGTTCATGGGTACCATGATGGAAAGATCAGATAAAGGCAAGCGAGCCGTTCCAGAGGGCGTTTCACGATCCAGGTAGGCGTTGGAACGATTGTTGACCGCCAAACCAATCGTGCCGCCCAAGGTTAGTTTACGAATTCCACCCATAGCCGCAGGGTTCACCAACACGGCTCCATAGTCACCAGCAAGCGCTCCATTCGCCCCAGCCATGCCCACAGATCTGGCTGTGACTGCCATATCTGGCCTACCGTACAACCATACGTCATTCAATCCTTGAGCACTCAATTCTAGCCCTGCACATAACAATACCCACAACCCCCAAAAATAAACACGAACCGATGGTGTCAATTTCATAAAAAACTAATCCTTAACGCCTTGGAGAAAAAGAGCCGGAGCGACTGGAACCCGATGAGGAACCCGAAAATGAACGATTCGAACCGGAGGAAGAGCTAGGAGCACTGGAAGTGGAGCGCGGTGTGCTGTATGTAGAGCGCGGTGTGCTGGATGTAGAGCGCGGTGTGCTGTATGTAGAGCGCGGTGTGCTGGATTCCGTACGAGTTGTGTTATAATTTGAGCGTGGAGAACGATATTCCGGCCTAGGGCTACGATCCGACCAAGTGCCACCACTAACCCTGTCGTTCCCGTATGTCCTTTCACTTCCCTTGTCGTAATACGATCCACGCCTTGTACTGGATTCCGAAAAACGATCTCTGAAGGAATAATTTCGTTCTTTGGATGTTCCTGATGGATTTCGTGTATAGCCAACCCCACTTCGGGTTCTGGAATCACCATCTTCACGCTGCACATGACGCTTTTGCGCAAACGGTAATGAAAATATTCGACGCCCACGCTGATCATTGGAATTTGAATTGGCTACCACATTTCCAGAAGATGGATTCCGCCTATCGCCGCTGATTGCAGATACCCTGCTCACAAAATCGCCATGACGATGGGAAGTCCCGTTCACCCTGGCTTGACCCCAGGGGGTCATTCGATTTCCCGAACCATTCCTTACATGGATTTGATTGAGTCGATCCCTTCGAGGCCCTGAACGATACCGCGGTTGGTTGTGAATCCAAACAAAAGTGTTTCCACCCCAGCCATTCCAACCACCCCAACCCCCTTGATTCCAGCCGCCCCAATGGTTCCAACCGCCCCAACCGTATCCTCCGCCCCAGCCGTATCCCCCGCCCCAACCGTATCCTCCACCCCAGCCATATCCCCATGGATTATTCCAAGAATTCCATGGATTGTTCCAGTAGGCATGATAATTCCATCCCCCACCCCAACTCCAACAAGGGGCGTTCCATCCAATGCCTGGTCCGATTCCCCATCCCCAACCTCCATAATTCGTACTGTATAAACCTGTGAAGGAACTAGCGTCCCCTAGCCCATCTCTGTATCCACGGCGGTAGGACCTGCGGTAATCTGCAATATTCAATCCCAGATCATCTCCCAGAAAATCATTACCCTCGTCCAAATACCCTGATCCCCGGGATTCACTTAATTGATCGCCTCGGCCGCGGTCATTATTGCCCCTATTGTAATTAATTCCGTCGCGATCTGCACTTTCATCGCGATTCCCCGTGTTTTGATTAGTAGAACCCGAACCACTGTATCGGGAAGCCTGAACTAGTCGATTTTCTTCGGCATCAAAACCCCCAGCGATATAATATGTATCTGAATTGTAATGATCATCCGCGCCGGACACGGTTAGTGCTTGCTTGGAACAAGAAAGCAAGGCCGGCAACATCAAAATCCAAACAAGGTTCGGCAAACTCAAGGAACTTTTCATGGCCAATGGTTTTAAAAGGCTGATTAATGCAAATTTACGCTTCTATTTGTTAAAATTTTGGATAACGTTCCTTGTTGAAGGTTTAATAAAAAGAATGAATTTCAAGAAATTTACCCATGTTGCGGATTTTGGTGTGTTTTTGATGCATTCTAACTGATTTATTTGCTTGAATATTTCAATGGAGCACCTTTTCATTGTTTCATATTTTTTAACGTAAAATGGCCAAAGAAATTACACAACGCTCTCAAGACTACGCCCAATGGTATCAAGACTTGGTTATAAGGGCAGGATTGGCTGATTATTCGGCTGTTCGGGGCTGTATGGTCATCAAGCCTTACGGCTTCGCCATTTGGGAAAGAATGCGGGATGCCCTTGATGCCAAGTTCAAGGCTACCGGTCACCAAAACGCTTATTTTCCCCTTTTCATTCCCAAATCCTTCTTCAGTAAAGAAGCCGCCCACGTGGATGGTTTTGCCAAAGAATGCGCCGTTGTGACGCATTACCGCTTGCGCAACGGGGCGGATGGACAAATTGAGGTGGATCCGCAAGCCAAATTAGAGGAGGAACTCATCGTCCGCCCTACCTCTGAAACCATCATTTGGAACAGCTACAGGGATTGGATCCAAAGTTACCGTGACTTGCCCCTGCTTATCAATCAGTGGGCCAATGTGGTGCGTTGGGAAATGCGCACGCGTCTATTCCTTCGGACTACCGAATTCCTTTGGCAAGAAGGCCATACCGCCCATGCAACTGCGGAGGAGGCCATCCACGAAACCAAGCAAATGCTGGAAGTGTATGCAGATTTTGCGGAACAATGGATGGCTATGCCCGTCATCAAAGGTGTCAAAACCGAACAGGAACGATTTGCAGGGGCAGTGGATACCTATTGCATCGAGGCGTTGATGCAAGACGGCAAGGCTCTCCAAGCTGGCACATCGCATTTTCTGGGACAAAATTTCGCCAAGGCCTTCGATGTTCAATTTGCCAATGCCCAAGGCGGCAGAGAATATGTTTGGGCCACATCATGGGGCGTTTCCACCCGCTTAATGGGCGCCTTGATAATGGCTCATTCGGACGACCAAGGCCTGGTTCTACCGCCCATGCTTGCTCCGGTTCAGGTGGTGGTGATCCCTATTTACAAGGGGGCTGAGACCATTTCGATTCTGCGCGATTCTTGCCAACAAATAGTCCACGAGTGTCAGGCGGCAGGGCTTCGAGTCGAACTTGATGCTGAGGACAACGCCAGACCTGGGTGGAAATTTGCCCATCACGAGTTGCGTGGCATTCCAGTCCGTATTGCTGTTGGAATGAGGGATCTGGAGAATGGAACAGTGGAACTGGCCCGTCGAGATTTGCAAACCAAAACCAGCGTGACCAGGGAAGGGATTGCAGCGTATTGCCAACACTTAATGAACGAGGTGCAAGAGTCGCTCTACAAGAAAGCTTTGGACTTCCGCAGCTCCATGACCTTTGAAGTCGATACATGGAAAGACTTTCAAACGCGAATCGAAGCCGGCGGACTGGTTGCAGCGCATTGGGACGGGACCAACGCCACCGAAACTGCCATCAAAGAAGCTACCAAAGCCACCATTCGTTGCATTCCTTTGGATCAAAAACCCGTAGCGGGACAATGCGTTTATTCGGGCCAACCTTCCCAAGGTAGGGTGCTGTTCGCCAAAGCATATTAATCGACATTTCAAATCCTATGACCAGCGAAAACATTGATCAACTCATGGCCGCAGTAGCAACCAAGTCCTCCACCAAACAAGCGATTTACCGCAATACGCTACAGCATTTTGAATCCCTCAAAGGAATCCTTGCAAACCTAGCAGAGTCTTGGTCTTCGGTCATAAAGGCCCAAGACCCTTCTGTAGAAATTGTTTTCAAAGACAAAAATCGTTTTGAATGTGATTTCAAATTCTCTGGAGATACACTCTGCCTTTGCATGCACACCAATGTTTTCGCATTTCCCCCGCAACATTTTGTTCAACAAAGCCCCAGGGTGATTGTCGATCCCATGTTGGGGTATTTTGGACAGATACAAATATATAATTTTCTCTCCGATAGTTTCAAATACAATCGATTAGGGGATGAGGGTTTGTTGTTGGCTAGAATCTTTGTTGATCGGGATAGTCATTTTTTGGTGGAAGGAAAACAACAGTTTAGTTTTCTCTATAACGATGTTGAAAAACAAATTCTCAACCAAGAGGTCTTGTTGAAAATTATCTTGCAATCGGTGCAATATTGTTTGGACATGGATTTGATGGTGCCACCGTACGAGCAGGTGAATGCAGTCGCCTTAGGTCAATTTCTTCTGGAAAACGGGAGTTCAGGACACAAAACCACCAAACGTCTAGGCTTTATGAGCGAAAGCTAAATCGTCGAACGCTCTAAACGTTGATAGCGATACCTGAGGCCGGAAGTACTTGTCATCCATTCCCCTGAGTTCACCAGCTTCCAACGCTTGGCGTCGATTACAAAGCGGGCCTGGGCCTCTGGCCACAGTCCCTCCACCTCGGTTCGATCAATAAAATGGGCGTGCTCCTCCATAACACTGTAAATCTCTGCACCGCCTATGACCCAAACGGGATCAGGCAGACTGCAAAAGGCTAGGGCCTCTTGAGGACTACCCGCCCAAAGACATTGATAGAAATAGGCAGGGGCATCAACCGAGTCCACGGCGTTCTCCAGAAGAATTGATTGCTTGGACATGACCACCATTTGCCTTCCCGGCAAAGCCCTGCCAATACTCAACAAAGTTTTCCGGCCCATGATGCAAGAATGGCCCATTGTCAAAGCCTTGAAGCGGGACAAGTCCTCCGGCAATTTCCATAACAATTCATTTCCATCGCCGATGGCTCCATCCAAGGAAGAAGCCAGGAGTAAACCAACGGAACTTAAGGGCGTGGGCGAATTCATGGGCGATGAGCGTGAAGGAACCCTAGACGGCTACAGGGGCTTTGATGGCCGGGTGGGGATCGTACCCCTCCAAACAGACATGTTCGTAGCGAAAATCGTCTATTTCCCGGACCGTTGGATCCAAATGAAGTGTTGGAAGGGATCTTGACTCCCGACTTAACTGGAGCCTCGCCTGTTCCTCATGATTGGAATACAAATGAGCATCTCCCATCGTATGCACCAATTCGCCTGTTTTTAAACCACAGATCTGCGCCATCATATACGTGAGCAAAGCATAGGATGCAATGTTGAAGGGAACGCCCAAAAAAACATCGGCACTGCGCTGATACAATTGGCATGACAAGTATCCCTCCGCTACATAAAATTGAAAAAAACTATGACAAGGCGGCAAAGCCATTTGGGGAATATCACTGACATTCCAAGCGGACAATAACAATCTTCTCGAATCAGGATTGGTTCGAAGTTGATAAATAAGCTCCGCCAGTTGATCGGTTTCTTTCCCATCGGCGCCAGACCATCGGCGCCATTGTTTACCGTACACTGGACCGAGTTCGCCGTGTTCATCTGCCCATTCGTCCCAGATACTGACCCCGTTTTCTTTCAAATAAGCGATGTTGGTCGTACCGCTAATGAACCATAACAATTCATGAACCACGGACTTAAAATGCACCTTTTTGGTGGTGATTAACGGAAAACCTTTCTGCAAATCAAATCGCATCTGTGGGCCAAAAATGCTGCGGGTCCCCGTTCCAGTACGGTCTTCTTTGTGGATCCCTTCGGCAAGGATCTTGGCAAGCAAATCATGGTAAACTTTCATATCAGAGCCTAAGGGTCAATTTCGTTTAAATTTAGGTAAAGAATGGATTGCCTTCATGTACACCACATACTTTTGGTCGAAAAACAAATCATCCGAGAAATCCCGGACAGGATAGACCTCAAAGGGTCTTCCAAGCTCCTTCAATTCTTTGCCCAACCCTCCTTGGAGATCGCCACCTTTGAGCACCACCCAACCATTGGGTTTGGGGCCCCGCGATTGCTTCGATAGCAAAGCCTCAGTCCACTCCACCAAAAGCGCCATCCGTGCCACCGCCCTTGATACTGCAAAATCAAAAAATCCATGCACACTCTCCACTCGGCCATGCACAGCCTCCAAATTAGCAAGACCCAAATGAACGGCTATATCTTGCACAACTTTGATTTTTTTGCCTATGGAATCGACCGCAACCCATTGAACCTTAGGAAACACAATTGCCAAAGGGATGGCCGGAAAGCCGCCACCTGTCCCAATATCCAGCACACGCATACCCGGCAAGAATGGCATGATCTTAGCAATAGCAAGGCTATGCAACACGTGATGAATTGACAAAGCCTCCTCGTCTTTTCGGGAAATAACATTGATTTTGGAATTCCAGGCCTTGTAAAGTTCAGGGAGTGAATTCAGGGCTTGAACCTGATTTACCTCGAGTTCCGGAAAATAACGCAACCAATCCACGGAGTAATCGTTACTTGACATGGATTCCCTAAGGACGGTTGCCATCATATCCCTTTGATGCCTACCACCTGGTTTTGGAGGGCTGGGTGACGGTCATCGCCCATACGGTACGAAGGATCAGATTCTTGAGATCAAGGATGGGCAAAAGTGGTAAGAGCCCGGATTGTTTGAACCGTACAGCTGCCCAACTCAAAGTGCCCCAGCGAAACATCCACAAAAAAGCCCAAGGCGCGGAATAATCCAACGGCCACAGCCATGCTAATGCAGGCCATAACAACATCATCCACAGGGATATCCCGTACAAGGCAATCCGGAATTTATGCCCAAACTTAAGGTATGCAGCACTGCTGACATGCCGCTTCTTTTGTTGGAACCATGCGCCCCATGTTAATGGAGCCTCGGTGTAGGTCCACGCATCCTGTTGAAGGACAACCTTGACGTTATTCTTGGTCGCCGCTTGATTGACGAACAGACCGTCATCTCCCGAAACGTGCTTGAGGTGAGCACTGAAACCCTTGTGGTAGAAAAACAAATTACGCAAGTAAGAAAGATTTCCACCTCTTCCCATGAAAGCCTGGCCGGCAATGGCATGACCATAACACTGCAAATTGGTAAACAAAGCATCGAATTGCTGAAACCATCCCAAGATCCCTTTAGTCTTTTCCAATTGAACATGACCCAGAACCAACTCCGTGGCATCCTTGTAAGTTTCTTGGATCAGGGACAGCCATTGTTCGCTCGCAGGTCTGCAATCCGCATCGGTAAAGATCAAATAGGGATGGGATGCCGATTTGATTCCCAAAGTAAGGGCAAACTTCTTGCCTGTAGGGTATTTGTCTTGTTCCTCGACGGAAACGATTTTGAGGCGAGGATAGACCTCGGAAAATTCCTTGAGCACCAACCCTGTTTCGTCCCAACTGCTGTCATTGACCACGATGACTTCAAAATCTGGGTGGTCTTGGGCCATCCATACTGGAATGTTACGGCGAAGATTATCAGCCTCGTTGCGGGCAGCGATAATTAGACTCACAGATTTTGCAGAGCCCTTAGATATTTGTTTGGCTTTGGCTTGCAGCATAACTGGCCACCAATAGCGTTGAAGGTAATAAAAATGCCAAAGTCCAGCCAAAGCAAAAAACATCCACCAAGGAAAATTCATGATCATTACGGGCATAAGGTGCGAAATTAGAAGTCAGGGGCGAATTTTGGCCTCAGATTATCCACCCGTTGTCCACATGCCCTTCCAGCCTCCTGCCAATTTGATCAGCCAATCCAGCATTGGGACCGGCTTTGACCTTGTGGCCAAAGACCCTTCGACCGCTGCGAGAGCAGGCTTGCTGCAGACACCTCACGGTGTGGTGGAAACGCCCTTGTTCATGCCGGTGGGTACCCAAGGGACTGTTAAGGGCATAAGCTCTGCCGAACTCCAAGACAGTATCCGAGCAGGTATCGTTTTGGGGAATACTTACCATCTGTATTTGAGGCCGGGGACGGACCTTTTGGAAGAAGCCGGGGGATTGCATCGCTTCATGCGCTGGGACGGACCTCTCCTTACTGATAGCGGAGGTTACCAAGTTTTTTCCTTGGCCGATCGCCGACGCATCCGGGAAGACGGTGTGGAGTTCGCCAGCCATATTGACGGATCCAAGCATTTGTTCAGTCCCGAGGAATCCATGCGCATCCAACGCTCCATTGGAGCGGATTTCTGCATGGCATTTGACGAATGTACCCCATACCCTTGCGCCCAAAGGGATGCAAAGGCAAGCATGGAGCTGACTCACCGATGGTTGGATCGCAGTTTGAAGGCCTGGGAACAGACCCAACCTCTGTACGGGCATCCCCAAAGGCTAATCCCCATTGTGCAAGGCTCCACCTACCCTACCCTTCGCGTTGAATCTGCTCGCTTCGTTGCGGAGCGTGCCACCCACGGTTGCGCCATCGGAGGACTCAGTGTGGGCGAGCCTATCGAGGACATGTACCAAATGACCGAAGAAGTCACCTCCATTTTGCCAGAAAATCAATTCCGTTACCTGATGGGCGTGGGCACACCCGCCAATATTCTGGAGAGTATTGCACGCGGTGTGGATCTCTTTGACTGCGTTATGCCAACCCGCAATGCTAGGAACGGGATGCTCTTCACTTGGAAAGGAATCATCAACCTCCGAAATCGCAAATGGCGAACGGACTTGACTCCCCTTGACCCAGAAAGTGCATTGGCAGAGGACCGCCAATATTCCAAAGCCTATGTCGCTCACCTCTTTCAATGTCATGAAATGCTAGGGCCAAGGCTGGCAACGCTTCATAATTTGCATTTTTATTTGGATCTTACAAGAGTCACAAGAGAACATATTTTGGCAGGGGATTTTGCAGAATGGAAATCCGATATTCTAGCTCAACTGACGCATCGCCTATGAGGCAATAGATCCTTATGGACTTCCCCTCTTGATGCAATTGAAGGATACCTTTGAAAATAACATATGGGAAAAGGGCGCCCCTTTCGAGACGCCCTTTGGAAAAGATAAAATCAGGAACCTTGGTTTCGTAAAAATTAAAAACCAAGAACATAAAGCCGTTTACGGCCGCAGAACCAAGGTTGAACGTTCAACACGGGCCAAACCATTGGCAGGGACCCAAAGCAACTCCACGGTATAAGAACCTGCAGGGACAGCGCTCAAATCCACACGAAGATTGTGCACGCCTTGTACAGGACTGACCATGGCTATCACTCTACCAGCCAAATCACGGACTACCACCTCGGAAGGTGTACTGCTTGCATGACCCCAAGAAAGCTGAAGGTCTCCTGAACTTGGATTCGGGAACATGCTAACGCCATTGGTCGAAGACTTAAGCGAAGGAACCCTCAAATGACCCGCAATCTCCTGACCCCAAACGTCGGTCATCGCACTGAGTCCACCCAATCGAAGGGCCGTCCAATTCAATTCCTCGAGAAGTTCAGGGCGATTCGCCTTTAAGGTCACCGTGACCACGGCATCGTTTTCGGCGAGCTTCATACCGGACTCATCGAACCAACCGTAACACCACATACCCTCACGTTGACCCCAGCTGTATTGGCCTTGAAGGGTCCCCGGTTCCATCCCAAGTACTTGAACACCGGAAGGCAATGGCAACTCCAAAGAAACCGCACCCAATTCCATGGCCCGGTCTGCACGCAATGTCACCCGCAACTGGCCATTTGAAGCATTGTATTCCGAAATCCCTGCACCTTGCATCAGCCCTAATGCAGACCCACGCAGGGCGGTGTTCGGGGCATACGATCCGTTAACGTCACCAAAGGCAAGCATTTTGAGGTCCTGGGTGACATTTCCAGAAACAACATTCAATGCGGGCCTTTCGCTGAGCCAATTCCCTACCGTAAAAGCAGAGAGGCTACCGCTAAATCGACGGTTCACCAAAAGGGCGTCACCTGATGTTATCGATGAGCTACCGTTCACATCCGCAGCGGACAGCCGAAGACCTGTCAAAGGCACAGAACCGGAGAAATGTCTGCTTATCCCTAAGGCATCCGATGCGGTGACCCCACCCCAAGGCTTGGAGGTAATGGCTTCCAAGGTATAGGATCCTGAAGGAACAGCGGGCATTGCATAGGCGCCCAATGCGTCCGTGGAATCTGAGGCAACCACAGCGCCTAATCCATCTTTGATTCGCACCACAGAATTGGTCATCGGGGTAGCAGCAGTGTTGTTATACGTCAAGGTTCCACTTACCGAGTTGGTGATCACTTGGACCAAATCAGCAAGATAACGAGGACATAATTGGTAACCCAAAGTATGCGGAGCGGTTGCGTCAAACTGACTACCCACCCCTATCATGCTGAAGGTTCCAGTAGGAGCCGGTGAATTGAAGAGGTTTACATCGTTGTCTATTCGAATGTCGAAGGTATCTACCCCGTTAGTTGCCCGAGGAGTTCGACCTGACCCTATAGCACCGGTAACAGGCCAATCACCTAAGGAATTTGGGGTTGCGGGAACTAATGTTAAATTATTGATTCTGATAAGGCTGGACTCTGTATTCTCGTTCATGGCGGTAACCACTTGCGGTGCAGGCAATGTGTTTCCACTTGATATAACTACGATGGAATCAGCCGTGAACTGCGCTAGTCCATTAAAATGCCCAACTCTTCCGATGACCCGAATCAAATCCCCTTGGGTAACCTGATAGGATGATGATGTGAAATTGGCTAAACGAAAAACGCCAATCCCTGCATTAGATGCCGGATCAAAAATGAAAAATTCCAAGCCTGCTGAAGGCAGAACCCTACGATTCCCTCCCAAAACAATACCCGTTGTCTTGGCATAAACCCCATTGGAATCAGGAATCCCCACCACCGTGCCGGAAACATTGTTGCCACGCAACAACCCGATCGAATAAGTCGGTATAGACAAGGTTTGAACCCGAATGGCGGAATAGTTAACGATCCCCGCAGAAATACCCAAGCTCGCGCCTGTCAGGGTAAATCCAAGGGTATCGGTTCTGCCGGAGGGAACCGCAGGATACAAAAGAACCGAGAAAGAGGCTGAAGTTGCATTAGCCGGTACATTAATCGTAATGGTGTCGTTAACGGGGGTTGGGAATGTTTCGTAAGTCGCCCCGTAAACTGCACCTGGTGAAGTATTGATTCTAACCTTCAGTATCTGAGCAACAGGATTAGGGTTAAGTATGGAGATATTCATGCCAATGGCTCCCGTCTGGTTGGATACTAAAGTGTCGTTTCTCGTAAAATTTGCAACGGTATTCACCAAAGGCACAGCGATGATATCAGCCAAAGATCTTGGCGCAATTTGATAGCCTGAGGTGAACGGACTGGAATTGTCGAACTGCAAACCAAGTCCCACCAAGTCAAAATACCCTGTTGGGGCAGGCGTGCTATCAATATCGGTTTGTGGTAGAATCCGCATTTGAAAGTTGGTTGAACCGTTGGAGACATTCACATTAACCCCGGAGGTGATGGTCCCTGTTGGCCAATTAGAACTAACCAACACAAGTCCGTTCAATCGAACCAAACGATTCTCCGTCGATTCGTCCAATGCGCTAACCACGTTAGGAGTAGCCAATGTCCTGCCCGTTGCAACCCTGATTACGGTATCGCAATTGACTTGGGGAAGGCCATTATATTGCTCAAGAACCCCAACCAGTTCCACAGAATCTCCCTGAACCAAGGCAGCACCTCCACTGTAACCAAAATTGGTGCCTGCCCTGCGGAACATGATGCCCCCGGTCTGATCTATGATCACGTACTGAACACCCGTAGGCGTTGTGGAACTGTTGTATTGATTAATGCCATAAATGGTGCCACTTAACCGCACACGTATACCCAATGAATCCAAAACGCCGACGCTATTTACACCAGTAACGGAGGCAATAGATCTCAAGGGAAATGATTGGGTCGAAAACGGAGTTGATTGAGTGGATATACCCGCACTCCATGTGTTACCGCTTTGAACAAAAACTTTGAAATGATAGGTCGTACCGTTGGTCAAGCCTGTCACCGTTACCGAATTACCCATTGCAGCAAAGACCGCATAACCGGAACCAATTTGAGCTCCTAGCCCGAAGAATGAATTGGTAAGAAAAATATTACCGGATGGCTGGGCCGTTATCGGGGCGGTATCCGCCACTACCAGCGCCTGGTCAAAGCAACGCGATGGATTCGCCCATGTCAGGGTAACGCTTCCGCTCGATGGTGAAGCAGTAAAGGCTGTCGCCTCAGGAACCACAGTAACCACCGTGAGTGCAGCGGAAGGCGGACTTACCACAGTCCCTGAAACTGCACGGACCAAATAACCCGTACCCGCCGCTAATCCGGAAGGCAAAGTCGCAGTGAACGTTCCGGAGGAACCACTTACAGAGCCCAAATTCGTTGGAAAAGCAAAAGAACCACTTGCATCGGATAACATTAGATCAACCCCAGCAGTCAAAGCACCCGTTGATGTGTAGGAAATTGTAAATGAATTCGTAGCATTTCCAATGGCGCAAAAGGTGGTTGCCGAAATTGAACCCAAGCTCAAGGTAGCCGAGGGCCCGCCACCGCCTGTACTGGCAGTTCCCATGAAGGTGATATCCCTGCCCGCTGTCGTTAGTTGATTTAAATACCATGTTCCGGTAGATGATGTAGCCCCCATATTCACGATTCGGAAGGTGACCGTCGTGCCGCCTGCCAGATTCTGTAACGCAGAGATTGTGGATAAATCAATAGCGCTTTGGGGGTTCCCTGTACCTGACGTCACAATTCCCCAAGTGATGAGGGTACCAATATTCACAAAGGTTCCGGCCGGTCCAATACTGTATTGCCATTGTCCTGTAGCAGGCCCGCTGGATGACCTGCGGACATTGTAGGCTGGAATTGAATTAAAACTCACCGTTGTTCCACTCGCCACTGTGAATTCAATGGTGACAAAATCACCGCGCGCAATGGTTGATGCTAAATCACCCGCACCCGGAAGGGTGTCCCAGCCATTTCCGCCCCATGCATTGCCCGCAGGGGTACCCGTTGTGGCGACCCCTGCCGCCGTAAAGAGTACGCCGGAACCCCTGGTCCAACCCGATGTTGATACAGAAGACGAAACTACCTGAGCTGGCAGAGGAGAAAAACCCCATGCCGGTGTTGTTGTTGGGATTCCATTCAATTCCCAGGTCGCGAGGGTATCCGTGCCTTGAGCTTTGGTTTGGGCCACTGACCACAGCGTCAGGAGGAAAAACAGGCCCAGTCGGCTTGAAATTAGGGTAAAAAGAGCATTCATAAGGATAAAATTTTATTCTTTAAATGTAGAATTCAATCTGCCTTCCTCACGTTACAAAACGATTAACAACGGCAATTTGTGGAAAACTAAACCAAGTCACCGAAACGCCCTTTCCCGTAGTCTTCAAAGGCCTCTTGAATCTCGTCAGCTGAATTCATCACAAATGGCCCATAGGCGGCAATAGGCTCCCCCAACGGTTCCCCTGCCAACAAGAGTAGCTTGGTGCCGGCCCTTGCTTCAAGACTCAAAAGAACATGTCCATGATCAAATTCATTCCCTTCCTCCGAATCCGTATGGGCCCCAGCAGAATGAAAAACAAGCAGATCACCCGCATTTACCCCTACATGCTTGCCCTCCAAGATTCCATTCATCACCAGGGCCAAGACCGTATAATGGGAAGGAATGTCCAAGACCGGCTTATATTCTAGGGAGTCCCAATCCATGATGACCGCAAGGATGGGACTGCAAACTGGCCCAGGCCCATGGATCGCATTCATATCAGGAGATGGCAAGTACATGAAGCGGAAGACCCCTTCATCGCCCTCTGCAAGGCTCCCGGCAACCAACGCCATTTTGCCACACCTTTGTTCTAAGACAGGGATTTGGTCACGAAGTATGGAGCAATAACCTGGGGCGTCTTTCTTACGGTGGGATGGGAGATTCACCCATAATTGAGCCATGTGAAAGACACCCCCTTCCCTGGTGAATTGCTCGGATTGGTATTCTTTGTGGAGAATACCGGAAGCGGCATGCATCCATTGAATTTCTCCAGGTCCGATCGTCCCAAAGTTCCCCGAGCTGTCCGCATGAGATACCGCTCCGCTGAAAACGAAAGTGACCGTTTGAAAACCTCGGTGAGGATGCACATCCACACCACGAGGTCTGTTGGAAGGTGGAATTTCCCAAGGTGGATTGTAGTCCAACATCAGAAAAGGGTCCATGCGTTGCATACTCGCCTTGGCCCCCGGGAAAAGATGGAAAACCTTGAAACCATCCCCAACCATCGACAAAGACTGACCCCTGATTATAAAATCAATTTCCCAACTCATAACAAACAACCCATTTGGTTGAATTAACTTCAGTCCAAAATCCGAATTACTTTCCTTCGACCCAAAAAGAGATTTCGTTCTCCGTACAATTCCAGCCAATAAACTCCGCTTGGTAAATCTCCCAAGTCCAGAGCCTGATCCTGCATTTCAAGAGAATTACCCACATACGAGGAAGGTTGAACATCAAGGAAATAACGACGACCACCCAAGTCAATGAGGTTGGCCTTGGTGGCAGCCGCCCCTCTCAACATCAACAATCCACGGTTAGGATTCGGGTAAAACCACCATTGCGTTTGCTTAAGCGACTCTAAACCAACACCGGCAACCGTTACCAGGTTCGATAATGCGCTACAGGGCCCTTGCGAAACCAAACAAGCATAAACGCCACCCGAATCGGCAGTGTAGGTTGCTAAATTCGCGCCCATTATCGCCACCGAATTTCTATACCATTGGTAGCTTGCGAATGAACCACCACTCAGACTAAGCAGCCTTCCACTCAA
Organism: Bacteroidota bacterium; assembly: GCA_005799025.1. Classification (GTDB taxonomy): domain Bacteria; phylum Bacteroidota; class Bacteroidia; order UBA7662; family UBA7662; genus SYHX01. The sequence continues at coordinate 14,775 of SYHX01000002.1, forward strand.
TGTTGCCACAGGCTGAGGTAATGGATTCACCAAAATATTAAGGGTATTCGACAATGATGAACAGCCGCTGGTATCGGTAATCAAAACCTGATACAAGCCCGCCAAAGTTGCACTGTACGTCGATGAGGAAGCTGCAGGAATTATTATACCATTTCGACGCCAAACGTAAATTAAATTCAAACCAGCCCCCGCCAAAAGGGTGACCGAGTCCCCTTGACATAACACCGTATTTCCTAAAGGAGTAATATTTACCTGAGGAGTCGCATTCACCCTCAGTTGCAAAAAAACAACCGAGTCACAACCGTTAACAGCAACCAAAGTATCGGTATAAAATCCAGCGTTTCTCAAGGTATCTCCTCCAAACCAATAATAATCACCCTGGCAAATAAAAGCTTGTAAAGAAGAGGAACTGCTTGGCAAAACAGTTAAGGTCAAAACCGTCAAAGAATCGCAACCGTTCGCTGCTTGTTGGCTTTGGGTATAAATTCCACTAATTGTCAAAACCTGTGCCCCAAATAAATAAACAGAACCTACGCAAATACTATCTTCAACCGTGGTCGTGCTGTTTGGTCGGAACGACAAATTGAGGGTAATCACGGAATCACAACCGTTCGCAGCGACTAAGGTGCGGGTGTAAGTTCCAGGTACATTTAATGATTGAGAACCAAAGGCATACGATTGACCTTGACAAACCGAAACTGAAATCGCCGAAAGGCTGTTTGGCCTCACTATTAAATTCAATGTTATCGTTGAATCACAACCGTTCGAAGCTAAAATCGTTCGCACATGGGTGCCCGTTGTAGTCAAAGATTGTGTACCGAAAGAATAAGACTGACCCTGGCATATTTCAGCCGTCAAAGAGGATGTGGTATTTGGCCTCACAGTCAAAGTCAAGGTGATTAGTGAATCGCAACCGTTCGCTGCAGGAACAACCCTTGTGTAGAACCCCGCGGCAGTAAGCGTCTGTGGTCCGAATTGAAAGGCCTGACCTTGGCAAATAATAGAAGTCATAGAAGTCAAACTATTTGGCCTTACCGCAAGCGATAATGTAATTACAGAATCGCAACCGTTCGAAGAGGTCAACACCCTTGTATAAATACCTGTTGAAGTTAAGAAGAGGGAACCAAATGTATATGTTTGCCCCTCACAAACAAGCTCGCTAATCGAAGCTGCACTGTTTGACCTGACCATCAGATTAAGGGTAATGACCGAATCACAACCACTGGAAGACGGCAGGGTACGCAAATAGGTCCCTGAATTGCTTAAAACTTGGGAGCCAAAACTATAAGTTTGCCCTTGGCATATAAAATCGGATATTATCGTCGAACTATTGGGCCTGACTGTTAGACTCAAAAGCACTACAGAATCACAGCCGTTAAATGAACGCCGTGTTAACGAATAAACCCCACTTGATATCAAAACTTGAGAGCCAAAAATATAAGATTGTCCTTGACACACCGATGCTGAAATAGAAGTAAAACTATTAGATATCACATTCAAAATCAGTGTAATTATCGAATCACATCCAACAAAATTCGGAACGGTATCCGTGTATACCCCTGATGTAATCAAATTTTGGGCAATAAAATTATATCCCTGGCCTTGGCAAATACTAACATTTAATAAAGTATAACTACGAGGAACCATGAAAACTTGCAGAATGATCACAGAATCACAACCAATCGAGGAAACCAAAGAACGAGTATACGTACCAGCGGTACTGATCAACTGATTCCCAAAAAAATAAACCTGCCCCTCACAAAGTGAAATCGAAATAGCAGAATTGCTCACTGGTCGAACAATCAAAGTCAGGCTAATCATTGAATCGCAACCATTCCCCGCCATCAAATATCGGCTATATGAACCCGGCTGGCTAAGCAACTGTGATCCAAAAGAATATAACTGCCCTTGGCAAATTGAATCCGTTATCGTTTGGGTCAACATCGAAAGAACAGTCAGATTCAAAACAACAATTGAATCACAACCAGAACTAATAGAGGAGAGGGTATCTTGATAAGTTCCTGATAAACTGTAAACAATGCCACCAAAAGAAAAGGTTTGACCTGCACATATCGACGCATTGAGTGAAGTGACATAGGATGGACCAACATTAAGATTTAGGGTGATAACCGAATCACAACCATTTGAGGCCGAAACAATGCGCGAGTATATTCCTGCAGTATTGATGACCTGCTGACCAAAAACAAAGGACTGGCCTTGGCATATAGTAGCGGTCAAGGCCCCCGAACTGTTTGGCCTAACCATTAAATTAAGAACAATAACCGAATCACAACCATTTACCGATGTAAGCACTTTTGGGTAAATTCCAGAAGCCGTTAATACCTGCTGTCCAAATGTATAAAATTGGCCTTGGCAAATCGATGCGCTCAAATATGTGTTACTAACCGCCCGCACAAATAGACTTAACACAGTCGAGGAATCGCAACCGTTAGCCGAAGGAACAACATTTGAGTAAATACCTGATGCCGTTAAAATCTGTTGTCCAAAAGCATAAGACTGACCTTGGCAAATTGTTGCGGTAATGGTAGTGCTGCTTATGTCTCTCACCAACAAATTAAGTGTAATTACAGAGTCACACCCATTCGAAGCAGAAATTGAACGAATATACGTTCCCGATGTAGTTAAATTTAATGACCCGAAATTAAAACCTTGCCCTTGACATATGGTTGCCGTTAACGTAGTATTTGACAACGGCAAAATAAGTAAGTGTAAAGTAATTGTGGAATCACATCCATTTTCTCCTTGAACAGTACGCGTATAGTTTCCAGCTGTACTTATAAACTGGTTTCCAAACATATAAGATTGACCATAGCACAAGGAAAAAGAAAACAATGAGGATTGAACAGGTCTTACATCTAAATTTAAATTAATTACAGAGTCGCAACCGTTGGCGGCCGATACCGTCCTTGTATAGTTCCCGGAAACAGATAAACTATTTGCCCCGAAAATATAGACATCGCCTTGGCAAATTGAAGCAAATAGTGTTGAAACAATAATAGGACGTACAAACAGTTGTAAATCAATAATGGAATCACATCCGTTTGTAGAAATGCCAATTAATCTGTAATTTCCTGAGGATGAAAGAACCTGATTGCCAAAATTAAAAGTTTGGCCATAGCAAATGGAAACCAAAATAGACGTTGTTACAGGTGGCCTAACGAGAAGATTCAATTGAACTAGCGAATCACAACCATTGGATGCAGGAATCATACGAAAATAATTTCCTGAGGCCATTAAAAGCCGTTGCCCAAACAAATACGACTGTCCCTCGCAAATAATCACAGATAGCAAGGTATCACGATTTGATAGGACCTGCAAGTTCAGCACAATCACAGAATCACAACCATTCGATGCAAGAATAGTCCGGGTATAGGTGCCCGATGACGTAATATTTTGAGAACCAAAGCCATAAGATTGGCCTTGACAAATAGAGGCGAAAATGGTGGAGCTACTCGGTTGGATCACTAACAAATTAAGGGTTATGATAGAATCACATCCGCTGTATGCTGCAACTGTTCGAATATAGGTTCCTGATGCAGTTAGCGTCTGTAATCCAAAAGCATAATACTGTCCTTGACAAATCGTTGCGTTCAGCGAATTCGTACTGGTTGGAATTACACTCAAGCTAACCGTTATTACCGAATCACAACCGTTGGAAGATAGCAATGTCCGGGTATAAATTCCGGAATTTGTGAGCAACTGTGTTCCGAATGCATATCCCTGGCCTTGACAAATCGTAGCAGCTAGGGAGGAATTGGCATTAGGACTAACCGACAATTGAATAGACGAAGTCAAGGAACTGCACCCACGAATAGAGGTTTCACGAACCGAATAAGCACCGCTTTGCGTTGCCTGGAAAGTGTTCGAGGTCGCATTGATTACCAAATTGTTATTATAGAACCATTGGTAGGTTGACCCAGGTACGCCCTGCGCAGTAAGCAATTGGGACGATCCTTGACAAATCGTAAGATTACCTGATGGACTGACAATAGGGTTTGGCAATGGCCAAACTTCAACGCCCTCAGACTGCGTAACCCCTCTGCAACCTAATTCATCAATTATTTGTACCGAATAATTTCCACTCATTGATGCTGTATAGGTATTGGATACAGCCCCAATAATGGGCATATTTCCGTTAAACCACTGGTAGGTCCAAAAAGGTTGTAGAGGCAACGACAAGGTGACAAAACTATTTTGACAAAATGAAGTAGGCCCCGAAGACCCTATGGACGGAATATTTTGAACATTGCAAGGCGGTAAAACCAACCTGCTGATTGGACCATACGACGTATCCCCCCGTAAAATAGCAGCCCAACGCCAGAACAAAACAGAGTCTCCTGCAGCAACGTTGAATCCCAAAAAAGTGGTAGCATAATTACCTGGAATACGCTGTGACCTTCCTACAAAATTGGAGTAGGTTACCGAGGATGGAAATAACCCGCTTCGACTCCATTGAAAAATCATCGTATCTGTACAGTACCCCGGTCTATAAGCAAATGAAAATGTTCTACCAATTAGACCTTGAGCAAGAGGTGGAGCCGTAGCCACAGGAGGCTCCGTGCTCTGAGAACGCCAAATGGACCCAAATCGGGATACAGGTACAGGATTATTGTTTAGCCCACAAAAAAAGAAGTTCGGGTCAAAATTGAAAGCGCCACCACTATTAGGAGCCGCCCTAAATCGAAATGTCAATAACGTATCGGTACCGAAATTGACAGAGTCAATCACATACCAAGAAAAAACCATACCCCTTAACGGATTAAGGGGGTTAAAGGATCCGTTTGCCAGTCTGGGATGCTTTCTGATTATCGTATCGAAATTCAAAGAAAGCGTATCGTACGGAATTGCAATAGTCAGCGCATTTATAGCCGAGACCTGATACGAAACCATGTGCAACTGAACGATTCCGTTGCAGGTACTATCGGAAATCAGCCTAAAAGAAGAAGTCTGTGCCCTGACCTTTCCCAAAAATCCTGTAAAAACAAGAAATACGAGAGGTAAAATAAAAAACCTTCGGCAGATAACATTCATAACACTATAAATTGCCGTCGATGAATTTCAAATATAACTAATTTTTCTTAAGTCCCAAAAAATGGAGAACTTTTTATTTTTCATGCCTATGGATATGGCCCTCTAGGCGCGTGAGTCCGCTGGGATTCGAACCCAGGACCCATACATTAAAAGTGTATTGCTCTACCTGCTGAGCTACGGAATCAGTTTGATCTATTCATTTGAAGGGTTAAATGACCTCAAGCCTCAACCTCCAAAGTGCGCAAATATAGAGGGTCTTATGCGATTTTTACCCTTAACGAACAAGATGCAATAAGCCTTTTTTGAAGTATTCAGCACCATTTTTGCCAATTCCCTTGGCAGTAAACACATAGGTCCCAGACATGACCAGACCTCCTTTGCTTGAACCATCCCAATTAACTTCGGGATCATTTGTTTCGAAAATAACTTGCCCCCAACGGTCAAAAACAGTAAACTGTACCTCCTTCAAATTTCGATAAAATGAACGGAAAACGGCATTTAAACCATCAGAACCAGGGATAAAGGCATTAGGATAATCCAAAATCACAGTATCAACTACCAATCGGAAAGGTATGCTATCCCGGCAACCAGACCTCCTCGAAATAGCTATCATATATCCATAAAAGGTACCCGTATCCGTGTAGATATGGACAATGGAAGATCCAAAACCAAAATTTCCATCTCCAAAAAACCAATACACCGAATCGATATTGGAAGTCATTGTGGAGGTAAATGAAACCCCTTGAGGAGCGTAGGCCGTGTCCGATGGTTGAAAATCAACAGAGGCGGTCACTGGATCATCAAAGTACCTGAGGGTATCCGGCAAACTGCGACAGCCGTTGACATCCGTAGCGATTACCCACACCAAACCATTCCCACTTACATTGAGGGAATAAGACGACCCTACGCTACCATCTGACCAGGCGTAGGAATTGCCGCCAACGGGAATAATAATACGGGATACCTGACCGCAAAAATAAATATCAGGGCCCAAATTCACGGATAATTTGATTTCAGGAAGGAGGTATACCGAATCCACATTAAAACAAGTGTCGTCATAAACTCGACAGGACACCCATCGAGGACGCAACAAATCGAAATTTTGATTCGCCTGATTGATATTCGTGATTTCAGTATCGCTTACCCACCGGTACGATGAGTATCCAGGCAATGCGCTCAAACTTGCCGAGGATCCCCAACACCAACGCAAAGTGTCCTCAGCAAATACAGGTTTAGGCGGAGCCATGAGTGCTTGAATACTATCCCTCAAAACACATCCCGAGGATGAATATACATCAAAATAAAACCAACGCGTTCCGGTAATAACTGCCTGACGACGATAAGGAGATGTAGAGGGAGGTAATAGTGAGTTATTTGATAACCAATTGATTGTTAATGGATTAGATATAGCATCCAAAGAATCTATTCTCAACCAAACGGTATCGCCTGGACATGCAGGGGGAGGTGAAAATTTACGTATCAGGGGAGGATCGGAAACCACCACCGTACGAGAGGCCGTATCATATCGCTGGCATCCCTCCACAATCAATCGTATGGTGTAAACACCGGATGTGGTAAAAGTAAAAGATGTGTTATTAGATTGAGCAGTATGAACGGGCGCCTGTCCGATTTGAGAAATTTGCCATTGTTGGGAGCTTCCGGTTGTGCCCCGATTTTCGAACAGAATAGGTGAACCCACACAAACATTGGTGTCCCCCGGAGTAATTCGCAAAACAGCTCTGGGACGAACAAGCTCCAGGTCCAGCTTAAAAACCAATGCATTGCAATTATTTGACAAGTTGGACGGATATGCCGCAAAAAAATTGTTGAGCGGAAAATCTTGATTGCCACCACAGCCTGCACATACCGCGTGATAAACAATACCTTCTGGTGAAAAACGGCTAGTTCCCCCATCCACATGTTCGCTGGAAATGGAGCCGCCCATGTAGGTCGCATAAACTAGAGTATCTGCATCAGGACCCAGAACCATCAAATAGAAATCACTCCCTGTGGTACCGGACTGGTACGCATTTGGCGTTACCGAGAGCCCGTTCATCGATTGTATATTGGTGTTAAAGGTCTGGTTCACGATGCCTCCCCAACCACAGAGGTAGATTTTCCCACAACGATCCACGAGAAAAGCCGTGGGTGATAAGGTTGGACCCGCTGTTTGTGGAATACCGTTGATAAATGGTAAAACAAATGGAGCCGACCATAACATGGTGTCTAACAAAGGGCTGAATTTCTGAACATAGTGTTTGGCTCCGGCCTGAAAATAGCGAGTGCCGAAACGCGGTATAGTTCCCATTGAAATACCACTCACATAAATATTTCCAGAAAAATCTCTTTCCAGCAAGAAGTTCTGATCGTAAGCACTTGTACCACAGAAGGTCTTGGAAATAATCCCAGGACCACTAAAAGGTGGAGTACCTAATTTCAAGGCCACAACAAACCCATCCGAAGATCCGTTGTGCGTATTATCGTAGCCTCTGCTAATTGCAGGAAAAAAAGTGGTCGCTGAAAATGTAGACCCTAACACAAAAACGGTATCGCCTCCTCCGGCTTTTACGGAATACGCTGCATCTATGCTTCCCCCTCCCAGATAGCTTGAGAACAAAAGCTGGTTAAGGTTGGGCGAAAGTTTGGCGATGAGGCCATCTTGCGATCCACCCAAAGAGGCCTGCAAAGTACCCGTAGTAGTGGTGACCGGAAAATTACTGGACTCAGTATTGGAGGCTAACAAAACTTCCCCGGATGAGGTCAAGGCAATTTCGCCACGCGCATCGTCTCCGTAATTGAAATGCAAGGAACTTGTGGTGTAATGTGTTCCAACTTGGTTTAATCCTTCATTACCTGCTCCGCCCAACAGAGTCGAAGCCAACATTCCACCCGTTGTTGACAATCGAGTCACCAACAAATCGTAACCCCCACTCACAAATCGTTGGTAGGCCGCGGCGGTAGTTGGAAAATTAGCTGAATTGGTTCTGCCAAATACCAACAAGGATTGACTGTTTTCGTCAAAGACCATGCTTGAGGGCTTCTCTTGGCCGGAACCTCCTAAATACGTGGCATAGAGTTGTTGACCACCGTTGGCCGAGAATTTGCTAATGGCAATATCATAATGAGATGCGCCTCCTGTGGGCTGACCAGGAGCATAGTTGGCCTGAAAAGCACCCATACTGCTTGGGTAGCCCGGGCCAAAGGCGATACCCCCCAGGTACATGCTGCCAGCATTATCGTAGGTTGCTGTATAGCCCCAATTATCCACCTGGGAACCGCTGTAAGTCGCCCCCACCATGCGGGGATCAATCACCAGAAGCTCCTCCTTCGGATATGAATCCAAGGCATAGCTCCAAGCTCCGTTACGTTTCTGCCACTTTGAAGGTACAGGGGTCTTGGTTTGGGATGCCATCCCCTGCTGGGTCCAAGACAATGGCGCATCCTCAAAAAACGTACCCACCGAACTTGAATAAATTAACCTACCGTCCGAAGCCTTGGAAGCACGAACACCCTCTACAGCCATTCGAATAAGATTTGGGTCTGACCCTGGCTTGACATGGAATTCGTACTTGAATGTCTCTTCCAACTTCAATACCCAATCGATGCCAGGATAAAAATTAGGTACCCGAATTTCACGAACAGGAACAATATTGCTCCCCCAACGGCCGGAATCGTTACCGATAAAAATATTTACTGTGTATTGCAAACTATCGGTCCACTGAATGCCCTGCCCCGTCCATTGTGATCCCAGAAATTTGCTTCTCCAGGCATGTCCTTCCAGATGCCTATCCTCCCCTTTGGGGGACCCGTGGCAACCTTCCGATTGGTAGGCAACCCAGACCAAGGCATCACGCTCCACAAACAACCTAAGCCCTGGCAAATCAGCCCTAGCGATAACTTGATCCGGCCACTGCCCTTGATTGGCAACAAAACCCTGAGAACTTTTTGAGGCCAACAACGGTTGCCAAGCCGTCAAAGACAACCATACCGCTAGCCAAAGCAAAGGAAATTTCAGGGAATAAGGCAGAGGCAAGGTCTTGCAGGTTTAAAACGTCGTCTTAGAGGCGAGTACACCTTCTAATGAACGCACGAAGTTACATTTTAGGATGCAATTCTATGAGTGGATTGCGCTTCAAAATGCGCCTCCAAGTGCTCAGATGAACTTCAGGGACCACTACGACCCACTCCGCAGCTCCTTTTTGGGCAATGCTATGAAGGAGGGCACTGCATTGGAGGCTCACTGGGTACCGCAAATCAAAGCCACAGCATTGATTCCATAAACGCCAACGAAGGGTATCGACAGGCAATACAGGGATATTCCTGAAGGCCCTAACCAACGAATCCGAAGACCAAAAAGCCGAATCCAATGGAATTTCTAGGCGGTAACTGCTGTGCAGTTTCGATTGAGAAGACGGATGGGCTGGATAATCCATGACAAGGGCAGGTGACCTTAACGTTCTAACCTCTAGGGGAACAGACGTCCGAGACCATTGCTCAGGGGTGAGTAATCGAACCGTAGCCAAAGGGTTTTCATCTTCGAAGCGCTGCGCCATGAAAGTCAACAGACCACCTGCGGCAATAAGCAGTAGCAGCACAACTGCATGAAGGATCGAATTCATGGTGTAAAATTAGGCTTTGAAACCTAGCCGAACACGAAAAGGGTTCATGGCATCACAATTTATCCTCAATAAACCCAACTGACGGGATCAAGCTTTAGAAGAATTAATTTGAGCCAGTTTCCTTGCAAAAAAATCATATAATCCCCCTTTCGGCTCCTAAAGAAGATTATTTTTGCCAGCTTAAAAACTAAACATGAGGGAAATTGCATTCAGAGAGGCCCTGCGAGAAGCTCTGCGAGAAGAAATGCTCCGCGACCACAGGGTTTTCCTGATGGGGGAAGAAGTCGCCGAGTACAACGGGGCTTACAAGGTCAGCCAAGGCCTTTTGGACGAATTTGGCCCCAAAAGAATCATTGATACTCCTATCGCTGAGTTGGGCTTTGCCGGTATTGGAGTGGGTGCAGCTATGAACGGCTTGCGTCCTGTAATTGAGTTCATGACTTTTAATTTTTCGTTGGTGGCCATTGACCAAATTGTGAATTCAGCCGCCAAAATGCTCAATATGTCAGGTGGACAATTCACCGTTCCGATCGTTTTTCGTGGTCCATCCGGTTCAGCGGGCTCCTTGGGCGCCCAACATTCCCAGGTCTTCGAAAGTTGGTATGCCAATGTTCCTGGGCTGAAAGTCATTTCCCCTTCCAACCCTTATGATGCCAAAGGCTTGCTGAAAAGCGCCATTCGTGATGAAGACCCGGTTATTTTCATGGAGTCTGAACAGATGTACGGGGACAAAGGCGAAGTCCCCGAAGAAGAATACCTCATCCCCATTGGAAAGGCCGACATTAAACGCCTTGGGACCCAGGTGACCTTGGTTTCGTACAACAAGATGATGAAGGTTACCCTCGCCGCCGCTGAAGAATTAGCCAAAGAAGGCATCGATGCCGAGGTTATTGATTTGCGGACCATCCGACCCCTGGATCACGATACCCTGCTGCATAGTGTTCGCAAGACCAACCGCATGGTCGTGATCGATGAGAGTTGGCCTTTCGCTTCCGTTTCTTCCGAAATTGCCTATAGAATTCAAAAAGACGCCTTCGACCACCTCGACGCACCCGTTTTGCGCGTCAACGGTGCCGATGTACCCATGTCTTATTCCATGCCTCTGGTGGCCGCATACCTGCCCTCCGTGGACAAAGTGGTAAAGGCCGTAAAAGAGGTCATGTACCTTCGTAAATAAGCCTTTGGCTTGAGTTAATTCATCCTACGATTTTGCCCTTTTTTGAGGGCCTTTTTAGTTGTATTTTTATAGTTCGAACGAAATGAACGAATCCTTCGTTCTGCCCTGCAACTAATCCCTAAACCTTCGATGAACTCCCCATCTAACGACCAATATTCTGCTGAAAATATCCAAGTCCTCGAAGGACTCGAAGCCGTCCGCAAAAGACCGGCCATGTACATTGGCGATATAGGGGTCAAAGGCCTGCACCACCTCGTATACGAAGTCGTGGACAATTCCATTGACGAAGCATTAGCTGGACATTGCAACCGTATCGAGGTGAATATTTTGGAAGGCAACCGCATTCGGGTCAAGGACAATGGACGCGGTATCCCTACCGACATGCACCTCAAAGAAAAACGCTCCGCCTTGGAAGTGGTCATGACGGTCTTGCATGCTGGAGGTAAATTCGACAAAGACAGCTACAAAGTATCAGGCGGTCTTCACGGAGTTGGTGTATCCTGCGTTAATGCCCTAAGTTCCCATCTGCATGCCATTGTGCATCGCAATGGAACCGTTTACGAGCAGGAATACAGCTGCGGAAAACCCCTTTATGCAGTCCGCGAAAACGGTAACACCGATTACAGAGGAACCATCGTGGAATTCAAACCCGATGCCGAGATTTTCCAACATACCGAATACCATTACAATATCTTGGCAGTCCGCCTCCGTGAATTATCTTACCTCAACAAGGGGATACACCTTAGCCTCACCGATGAGCGTCAAACCCTCGAAGATGGCTCTTTCCGCCAAGAAGACTTTCACTCGCAAGGTGGCCTACAAGAATTTGTCGCCTACCTGGACCAAACCCGTGAATCCCTCCTTGCTCAACCCATTTATATCGAAAATCCCAAAGGCCCTGTCCCTGTGGAGGTGGCGTTGCAATACAATACCTCATTCACTGAGAATGTACATTCTTATGTAAACAACATCAACACCCACGAAGGAGGAACCCATATTGCCGGTTTTCGACAAGCCCTAACCCGAACCTTGAAAAGCTACGCCGACAAGGAGGGGATGACCAGCAAGCTCAAATTTGATATTGCGGGGGATGACTTCCGCGAAGGATTGACTGCTGTAATTTCCGTGAAGGTAGCAGAACCGCAATTCGAAGGGCAAACCAAGACCAAACTGGGGAATAACGAAGTCATGGGTGCAGTTAATTCCGCGGTTTCTGAAGCCCTGTCGCATTATTTGGAAGAGAACCCTCGCGAGGCCAAGCAAATCATCGCCAAGGTCATTCTTGCCGCAACGGCAAGGCATGCCGCACGCAAAGCCAGGGAGCTTGTCCAACGTAAAAATGTCCTTTCCGGAAATTCCATGCCCGGCAAGCTCGCAGACTGCTCCGAGCGGGATGCTTCGCTTTGCGAGATTTTCTTGGTTGAGGGTGACTCGGCGGGTGGTACGGCTAAACAGGGTCGTAACCGAGCCTTTCAGGCTATCCTGCCTCTTCGAGGCAAAATTCTCAATGTGGAGAAAGCCATGGAATACAAGATTTACGAGAATGAAGAAATCCGTAACATCTTCACCGCATTGGGAGTAACGGTGGGCACCGAAGACGACCAAAAGGCCCTAAATATCTCCAAACTTCGTTACCACAAAATCATCATCATGACCGATGCAGATGTGGACGGATCGCATATCACGACTCTTATTCTCACGTTCTTCTTCCGTTACATGAAGACGCTCATTGAGTCCTCGCATATCTATATCGCCACCCCGCCCTTGTATTTGGTCAAGAAAGGGAATCAGCAGCGTTATGCCTGGAACGAAGAAGACCGCATTCAAGCAGTTCAAGAAGTGGCCAAAGGCGGGTCTGAGAGCAGCGTTAATATTCAACGTTACAAGGGTTTGGGCGAAATGAACGCAGAACAGCTGTGGGATACCACCATGAACCCCGATACACGCACGCTGCGCAAAGTCACTATCGAAAGTGCTGCCGAGGCTGATAGGGTATTCTCGATGCTCATGGGAGACGAGGTCCCACCACGCAGAGAATTCATCGAACAAAACGCCCGATACGCCAAACTGGATATTTGATTAAATAGCACATGCTAGCAGATGCCCCCTTGGCCGTTGAGGTTAAGCACGTCTCCAAAGCGTATGGAGATCTTCATTTGCTTTGCAATGTTTCTTTTGAACTCCGTATTGGGGAGCTCGTTGCGGTTGTAGGGCCATCTGGTGCAGGTAAAAGCACCTTGCTTCATGTGTTAGGGGGTCTGCAACCGGCCAATTCTGGCGAGATTCGCTTGGGCGGACAGTTACTAAGCGGTTTGCGTGGTAATGCATTGGCTGATTTCCGTAATCGCAAATTGGGTTTTGTCTTTCAACAAGCCATGTTGCTGCCTGAGTTCACCGCAGAAGAAAACTTAATGATCCCCGCCCTTATCGCAGGCTATAATAACAAAACGGCCAAAGCCAGATCCCATGAATTAGCTGAAATCCTGGGTGTCGCAGAGCGACTGAGCCACAAACCCTCGGCCCTATCTGGTGGCGAGCAACAGCGTTTTGCTGTGGCCAGGGCTTTGATGAACCGTCCTGATTTGATTCTGGCTGATGAGCCATCCGGTAATTTGGACCAAAGTCAGGCCAATGATTTACATCATTTGTTTGGCGAACTGCGTTCCAAGTTTCACCAAACACTGTTGGTAGTGACCCATAACCCGAGCCTGGCCGTGGAAGCCGATCGCGTATTCCGGCTGGAGCGAGGAACTCTGAGTGAAATCTCTTCGTCCGACCTACACCATGACACGCCCAGACACTGAACCTAAGAAAATTCTCAAACATTATTGGGGATACGAAGAGTTCAGGCCAGGTCAGGAAGAAATTATTCAATCGGTTCTTCGGGGAAGGGATACCCTGGCACTGCTAGCCACAGGGGGTGGTAAATCGTTGTGTTATCAAATTCCCGGAATTGCCTTGGGCGGACTCTGCATCGTGGTCACTCCTCTTATTGCCTTAATGAAAGATCAAGTCCGTGCGCTGCACCGCCTAGGTATTTCGGCAGAGGCTTTGATCTCAGGTCTTACACGAGAAGAATCCGAGGAGATTCTAAGCAAGGCTGATTCCGGTCAATTGCAATTTCTATATGTTTCACCAGAACGCCTTGGCAACCAGGATTTCATTACCCGTTGCAGGCCATGGAGAATGACCCTGTTAGCAGTCGATGAGGCCCACTGCGTTGCCCAATGGGGGCATGATTTTCGCCCTGAATATCAGCGAATTGGAGAATTCCGAGCTATGATTTCTTCTCAAAACCATCACCAAGGTGGTGAAATTCCCACACTGGCCCTAACAGCCTCTGCAACACCAGCAGTCTGTGACGAAATTTGTGAGCGAATAGGAATGAGTCGGCCTGTGATTTTCAGGCAAACTTTTGCAAGACCACGATTACAGTATCGTTGGCCTGAAACTCATTCCAAACACAAAGCTCTTGAAGATGCTTTGTACTCCATGCAAGGGAAGGCCTTGATCTATACACGCTCACGACAACAAAGCGAAGCAATCGCCCTATGGTTATCCAAACTTGGGTATCTGGCTCAAGCGTACCATGCGGGCCTAACGCCTGAATTACGCGATTTACGACAGAAATCTTGGATGACCCATGAATTCTCCATAATGGTCTGCACCTCGGCTTTTGGAATGGGTATTGATCAGCCCGATGTTCGTTTGGTCTTTCATTGGAATATCCCTGAATCGCCTGAAGCTTATTACCAGGAGGCCGGACGAGCAGGCAGGGACGGAGGCGATGCCGTTTGCATGATGCCGTGGACACTAGAAGACCTCAAGGAAGCCAAGGATCGGATAGAAGAGGCCTTTCCTCCTATCGATCGCATTCACCGCGTCTACCAAGCCTTGGGCCTGTGGTGCAATTTGGCGGTAGGATCTGGCCTGGATCAACGTTTTGATTTTGATGCATCAGCCTTCTGCCATCGCTTTGACCTTCAAGAAAAAGAAGTCTACCATGCCATGCAAATCCTGCATCGTGCCGAGCTTATACGAATACAAGAAGAACTCATGTTACCCGCGAGGATACGCTTTGTGGTTTCGGCACGAAAGCTGTATGACCTACGCGTTCAAGAGCCGGTTTTGGATCCCTATATTGATTTGCTTTTACGTAATTACCCGGGCATACTCGACCGAGGTGTTCGCTTTGATGAACGAGCCCTTGCACGTCAAAGTGGGATTACTGCAGTTTCTATCCTCCAGGCTGTTCGGCGATTGGAGGCCTTGCAGGTTTTGGACTTTGTATCACGCTCCGACAAGCAGGGTATCGTTTGGATTAGCGAAAGGCTTCCTTTATCGCATATCCATATTCCAGCCTCGGCATACACACTGCTCAAAGATGCCCGGCTAAATCGTCTTCAAGCCCTGGAATGCATGATGACAATGGATGACCCGATCGGTGAAGCAGACGTGCACAAATACTGCCGCAGTCAAAGGCTTCTGCATTATTTCGGCGAAACAGACTCCATTCCATGCGGTCTATGTGACATTTGCATTGAAAATCAGACTCCCAGAGGCGAACTCGACTATCATGAAATGCGGGATTTCCAAAATAGAATTCGTCCTTTATTGCAAAAACCAACGCATGTCCACGAATTAATGAAACAATTGGACCAAGGCCTTGTTCAATCTTCACAGGGCGAAATCCGGCGGAGAACCCTTGCCTTGCAATGGCTAGTTGATCAGGGGATCATCCAAAGAGAAATCAACGACAAATTGTTATGGATCAAGCCATGAGGCCTCTTATGGTGATGGCGACCACCAACGACCAGTGGCAAGATCAACGCATGCATCGTTGGTCGATGACTATGGTGGAATCAGGTTGGAAAGTGCATTGGATTGGTATAGATCGTGGGAGACATGTACCCCTGTTCAATACAGATTGGATTGCCTATGAACGTTTGAAAATCGTTCCAAGTACTGGGCTTTTGTTTTATGCAATCTTCAATTGGCGATTATTTTGTAAGGCGATGAGCTTACCTGCTCATGCCTTTCTCGCCGTGGATGCTGATACCCTCCCCGGACTTCGTTTGGCATCTATATTCCGTTGGAAACCCCTGTGGTTCGATGCCCATGAATGGTTTACCGAGGTCCCTGAACTTTTGAACCGACCCATCACCCGAATAATTTGGCATCTTATTTTACGCCTTTTCCTTCAAGGAAATATTCAATGCTATACCGTGGGCCCTGAGCTCGCTTCACACCTCAGGAATAGCTGGGGAAAATCCTTCCAAGTCCTTCGAAATATGCCTTCTATGAAAGGCCCTAAGATGGTGGATCCGAATGCCGAATTCCAAGACTCGTTGAATACTCGCCATTCCATCCTCCATGAACTGGAAGGCCCTTATCTGCTCTATCAAGGTGCCTTAAACATGGGCAGAGGCCTGGAGTCCTTGATTGAAGCCGCTGACCTCGGACTTCCATTTCCTTTGGTGATGGCAGGGTCAGGAGACCTTGAAGGGCATCTGCATGCTTTGATCAGGAGCAAAAATTTAGAAAATAAAGTGATCCTCACGGGACCTCAGAGTCCGCACCAACTCCGTGTACTGACCAAGAACGCATTCCTGGGCTTCAACCTGCTCGAAACACGCTCACTTTCGTACAAATATTCCCTGGCGAATAAGTTTTTTGATTATATCCACGCAGGGATACCTCAGGTTTGCATCGATTTTCCGGAATATCGCCATCACATGAACTCATACCGTGTGGGTTGGCTCATTGAAGACACCGAACCCTCATCGATCATTCAACAGTGCAAGCGCATTATCGAAGATTCTGAAGACTACCAAGCCATGCGAGAAAACTGCCACCAAGCCGCTGTGCATTGGAACTGGGAAAATGAATCTGCTGCCCTGCAATCTAAGTTAATTGAATTGCGTAATTCCCTCCAACCTATCAGCTAGGGTATAATACCCATTAAATCAAGCATTTTTAGAGCATTCCCCCGCTGATCAAAATGCTGAATAACCCAGGTATGACGCGCTTTGATTTGGGCGGCCTGTAGAGGGGTATCCAGGGCCTTGCGCACCTGATCTTCCCAATCTTTCTCCGATTCGACCACGGTAACCCAAGAGACCCAGGGCATTCCTTGGACTCCCTCGCGGCTTACCAAAACATGGCCACCTCCCATCATAGCATGGATGATCTTGAACCGAAGACCTGCCATACCATAACAAGGAATACAATGGACTGCGGCGTGGCGTAACCAAACCTGCATTTCTGTTGAATTTGGAGTGTCCACCAAGAAGCAACCGCTTTTGAATAAGACGGCCTTTCGCAAAGAATCAGGAATACGCGATCCGGCAATCACCAACGGGACTGCATGAGTGATGGCGACTTTGGATAAGAGAAAACGTAGGGCTCTAATATTCTCCGCAATATCCAATCGGCCGTGATATAAGGCATAAGGAACTTCCATCGGTCGCGGTTCAGAACCCTCATTGAATGATTGCTGGCCTGAATTCAAATCCACAAAAGCTGGAACATAATGCGCAGAAAGCTTCATGCTTGACCATATCAAAGTCTCTGCAGGACAAATGCTAAGTATACCGTTTTGCTGCCTTGAATGCAATCGTTGAGGCAAGAGCCGCTCGTACAAAGTCCATCGCCAAGACTCCAACCAATAGTGTATTTTGCGGGCCCACCCTATTGCCGATTCAGCCTGCATACGATAATAATTTGACTCGATATTATGGGATCGAATCCAGATGGCTCTGTTTTTCAAGGCGGGAGCGCAAAGCAAATCTGCACATTGCCAGCCTTCCACAAGGATTGAGCCTGGCTCGGAGGCAAGGTTATCAATCAGTTGGGAGGAGCTACGGGAAACCATCGCCCAAGGTCTGGTATCGTATGGGCCTACGAGCCATTTCCTGGGATAACAACGTAGGGAAGCAACCCTCTTATGCCAGTCCGGTAATTTTCCTGAACGCATATCCTTGGGCCAAACGAAGGCGTGAACATGCAAGGCCACCCCCAATTCTAAAAAAACACGGATTTTGGCATCCACCTCTTCGGTCCCCCCGTACAAAGGAGGTAATGGTAGGTCAAAACAAACCAAATGCAGGACTTGGGCAGGCTGCATTCAATCGCCGGGAGTCGGGTCAGATAAAAAGTCCGCGGATTGGGCTTCAGACTGTTTGCTCGAATATCCCGCTTGACCTTTGTTGGGGGACTCAAACAAGATTCCCCCCAAATCCGTCAAGGCTCCTCCCGCGCAGCGAACCACCCTTGCCGGAAAACGGTCTATCGTGAGGTAATCGTGCGTTGAAATAATCATTGCTGTTCCATTTTGATGAATTTCAACCAACAATTTGAGTATTTCCTCTGAACTTTCTGGGTCAAGCTGCCCTGTTGGCTCGTCTGCTAATACCAAACTCGGCTTATTCAAAAGTGCCCTTGCCACAGAAAGCCTTTGCTGCTCGCCCCCTGAAAGCCGATGCGGCATGTCTTTTTGTTTACCCTCCAAGCCCACTTGGGCCAAGACTTCCTCCATTCGTTGGACTTTAGAGCTCTCGGCCTTCCAACCTGTGGCCGTCAAAACGAAATCCAGGTTTCCTTCGACAGATCTATCAGTAAGCAATTGAAAATCTTGGAAAATAACGCCAATTTTGCGCCTTAGTGACGACCTTTCTAATCGATCTAAGGACAATAAATCGTAGCCCAAAACCTCAGCTCTTTCCCCAAGAAGGGGTATATCGCCAATAAGTGTCTTGATAAATGTGGACTTCCCCTCCCCGCTTTTACCTACCAAATACAGCATTTCCCCAAGTTCAACGCTCAAGTAAACATGATCCAAAACATTGACAGATCCATGGGAGAGGCTTGTATTTTGCAGGTCAATTGCTTTCATAATTCCCAAATTTCTGCAAAAATCCGCTAAATGATACGGGATTACGTTTATTTTTGAACTTTATCATCTTTTTAGGCTAATTAATTTTTGGATACCTTCTTTCTATGAAATATTATTTTTATTCTCCTTTTTTCCTCTTTCTAGCCTTGGTCTGCCAGGTTCATCCCGGATACGGAGGAACCAAAACCAAGGCCACCGTATCCAATGCCGTTAAGGAAGCTTGCCAAAACGCCATCATCAAAACTGTGCCTGAATTGCCCCATCGAGTTGGTGATAGCATACCCTTCAAGATACAAATTCAATTTAGAAACTACCCTTTCCAAAAAAACACCCAATTGGTAATTAGTCCTGAGGTACACTACAACAAGAAAATTGTCGCTCTACAAACCATGCGGTTCTTGGCAGTTCCAAATGAAACCCAAATAAATCCAACGGAATATGAAGAAGGAACTGCGCTCCTAACCCGGCGTGGAAACTATGCCTTTGAACATGAAGTTAGTTTACCCTATGATGAGGGCATTGAATCGGCAACATTAGAAGGCAGAGTCACTATTATTGAAGGTTCCGTTAGCGAAGAAATTCCTCTCATTCGTATCAGCGATCATGGTTTCTCCAGCTATAGCCGAATGCTAGAGCCCACTCTTGAGTTAATGGATCTCGATTACGAAAAGGAAAAGCTATGTGTTAAAGAAATTTACACAATCCTGTATCCTGCTGGCCAATTTGAACTAAATGATGCCGTAAATAAAGCAGCCGTCAACGGCCTACTCCAATCTCTTCGAGGCTCCAAAGAAATTTTGGAAATCCAAATACTCGGTAGCGCATCTCCTGAAGGTGAATCCTCAAACAACGAAAACCTAGCCTTTAAACGAATGGAATCCTTGAACAAACTAATTGTTCGGGAACTACTAACCAGATCGCTTAACCCTTTAACTTCCACCGAAGTTTTTTCCGATAGCTTCATCACTGCCCGATGGAATGAACAACCCTGGGACTCTTTGCTAAATCTTATTTCTCCAAAAAGTGGAAAAGCTTATCAGAAATTAAATTCCATATTAAACAGCGACGAAGATGCCTCTTCCCAAAAAGCAAAATTGGAAAAATTAATGAATGAATTTCCCTCAATCACAGAAACCTACTTCCCAAAACTTCGTAGTTGTACCGTTGAAATTTTGACAACACCCTCAGACCAAAGTGTAATGTCTGATCTCACGGCCTTCAATAAAGGAACACTTGCCAAAAACATCAGCAGTACAAGGCTTATCCAAATGGCCTTGGCCGCTGAATCCCAAGATCAGACTGAATCCATCTACAAAAAAGTTATAAATACCTACCCTGAAGACTACAGAGCTCATTTCAAAATTGGAATAATTCAATATCAAGAAGGCATGCACCTCGACGCAGAGCGCTCGTTTCAGCAAGCAGTTGTTTTAAACCCAAAATCAGCAGAATCCTTCAATAACCTAGGAGCAGCTCAGGCCAGGTTGAATAAGTTTTCTTCCTCTCTGAAAAATTTTGAACAAGCCGAGATTCTTAATCGTCCTAGCTCCTCTAATAAGGGGTATGCATCCGCTCAAAAAGGAGATTTTGAAGGAGCTCTTCGCCAATATAATGATGACGCTTACCCAATCAATCGGGCAATTTGCTTTTTGGGTCTGAATCGCCCCCTTGAAGCGGTCCAATTGCTCTCCAATATTGAAAATCGATCCCCACAAGCCGACTATTTATTGGCAATCGCTGCTGCTCGGATTAATGATATTGCTTTGGTATGCGATCAACTAAAATCCGCAATCCAAAAGGATGTTCAACTTAGAGCTTTTGCCAAAAAAGAAGCGGAATTCAATCCCTACCGAATCAATCCTAAATTCAGAGAGTCCATCAAACTACCGGCAGATTATTTGCGATCCAACCCTTAAGCTCTGATTTGGGGTGTTCCTCTGCCAAGTCCCATCCGTACCTGTTCGGGCAGAATTCAAACATGAATCTGAACAGATTAGCCAAGTCTTACTGGGAGAATCCGTTCATTGCCTTGAGTTATTTGGGAAATGGGCGCGCATACAATGTTCTTGGGATGAATACACAGGCTGGGTGCCCTTAATCTCCCTCAGAGAAAATCTTGACCTCCAAGAAACGAGTCTTTGCGTTCTAAGCGACTACGCATCCGTAACGGATCTCAACAATGGTTCTACCCTTTTATTGAGCATGGGTAGCATATTACGCCCTACCCTATTCCCGAACGGTTACACCATAAATAGAGGCGAAATAGGCCAAACGCCAGTCCGTTCGTCTGATATATCTAACACTTTGATTTGGACACTTGGGAAAGAATGGATTGGGGCGCCTTACCATTGGGGAGGCCGAAGCCGCTTCGGTGTTGATTGTTCAGGTTTTGTCCAAATGCTTATGGCGCGAATTGGAATACCTGTACCGCGTGATTCAAGAGATCAACTTACCAAAGCGCCTCAAAAAGTGTCTATTCTTGACCAAGAATCAATAAAAAGCGGTCAACTAGCTTTTTTTGGGCCGGAACCCAACCAAATAAACCACGTCGGCTTGGTGCTCCCAGGGGATCGAATTCTTCACTCATCCGGTGAGGTCCGTGTGGATAATCTATCGACCAAGGGAATCCATAAAATAATGGCCAATCAACCTGAATATGGCGGACCAATTACCCATGTTCTGCAAGCCTTGGCTGCTTACTATTAGCCTTAATTAAGCAAAATTTTAAAGTTAAAATGTTCCAAATGGCATTAAATTTGTCCAAATTTAAAAAAATGAAAACCAAAGTTTCAGATTTTTTATCCAAAATTCTCATTGCTGTAATTTTTTCTATTGGCCTTGGAAGCTGTTCCCCCAATTTTAAACTTGATCAATCAGCCCTAAGTTTTCAAAATCCTTCCGAGCCCGTCACGGTGCACGGTGACCAAATTGGACTAAGTGTGAAATATAAAATCGCCCCTAACGTATTCGCTCCCAAAGGAATCGCCGTGGTTCGACTGATTCAAACCGATGGGGATCAAAAGGCCGAATTAGCCCGCGAATTGTTGACCGGTAGCAAAGTGAAATCCGTGAAAGGTCGTAAAATTGAAGAGACCGCAGGTGGCGATGGTGAAATTGGATTTTCTGCTGCCTATAATGGCGAAAATACGGGGTTGGAGTATTGGCTGGAAGTCAGTTCATTTGGCGATTCCAAAAAATTAATTGACGCCGCCCAAAAATTACTTGAAAAAGGTACAACCTATACGCCTTCTCCAGAAAACACCCACAGTTTTAGGGTAAAAATCACCAACGGGGTTAGCCAATTATCACGCACTGCAACTCACAATACAACACCCAAAGGCATCGCTGCACTTTTTGTTGCGGATACCATAGAGCCTTTTGAAGCCACCATTTATTTTGAGGTTAATAAATCTATCATTAGAGAAAGTGAAAGGAAAAGAAAAGAAATCGAACAATTAGTAAACTTCTTAAGCAAAACCAAAGAAATTCTGAAAATAGAAGTTAACGGCTACGCATCTCCCGACGGAGAAATTCAATTCAACAATGAACTTGCCGACGAGAGGGCAACCGAGGCAGGAAAGTTCGTTGTACGTTCATTGAAGTCAAGCCAAGGCCTCAAAGACATTCAGTACGATCTCAGCAACACAAATCTTTATGTTCAAAATAAAGGAACAGAAGATTGGAAAGGCCTCCTGAGGGGAATTGAATTTGCCCATATTCCTCAAAAAGACCGCGTCAAAAGTATAATTGAAAACACCGGTCTTAACAGCACAGAGAAACAAGCTCAGCTACAAAGTATGAGCGAATCCTGGGAAATTATCTCAGAAGATTATTTACCACCCCTTCGCAGAGCGAATATGATCATCAACACCAAAGTCGCTCCACGTACTTTCGAAGAGAGATTAGAATTGATTCGCGCCAAATCAACCGATATTTCGGCATCAGAAATGCTTGCTGCTTCAGAACAAACCTCCGACCCAATCCTGAAAGCAGAAATCTTGGAGTCTGCTAAGCGCCAATACCCTGCGGATCATCGCTCCTACAACAACATTGCAGTGATGGACATCCAAAACGGTAATTTGCAAACTGCAACCAGAAATTTAGATGCCGCTGCTGAAGCTTCACCCAATTCTTCTGAAATTCTACATAACCAAGCTCACCTTGCCAGCCTAATCAAGGATTGGTCTAAGCTTGGAATTGTACTCAAAAGGGCACGCTCCAACGATATTAAAATGCCAGAATTTGAAGCCCTATCCGCCATTGTAATAGGTAAATATGATGAGGCAACTAGCATTTTAGTAGCCAAAGGTCCAAGTAAACTCCTTGCCTTGGCCCAATGCCTGAGCCGAGATTATTCTGACGCATCCAAATCCTTAAGTGGACTGGATAGAACAGACCCAACGGTATTGTATATCGGCTCCGTCCTTGCGGCAAGAACCAAAGATGCCACCGGATTAGAGCAAAACCTTCAGGCCTTGATGTCCATCAACCCACAGGTCAAAAACAGCCTCCTATCGGATCCCGAATTTGCAAACTATCGACAGGAATCTTTTTTCAAGAATTTAACTAAATAAATTCTGCGCTAACCACCGCCGCCAAGGCGTTGCTTTACAATTAGGGCTGCCTTGGCAGACCCAACAACGGCAATAAGCTGATCTTCAGATGCCGAAAACACCCGTTCTGCTGATCCAAAGGCTGATAACAACTTACGAGTGTTCTCAGGGCCTATGCCTTTGATCTTATCCAATGCAGATTGCATACCTGCTTTTTGTCGCCGGTTACGGTGATGCTGCAAACCAAAGCGATGGGCCTCGTCGCGCATTTGTTGGATGAGCCTTAAGGTGGGGCTCTTTTTGTCCAACATCAAAGGATGCGGATCTCCTACTTTAAACAAGGCCTCCAAGCGTTTGGCAATCCCCATTAACGGCATATGGCCCAAGCCCAGAGCGACTAAGGCAGAATGGGCTGAACTTAACTGCCCCTTGCCACCATCAACCACGACGAGATCTGGTAAAGTATGCCCTTCTGAAAGTAGTCTTTGATAGCGTCTGGTAATCACCTCTTCCATTCCAGCGAAATCATCAATGCCTTCCACATCCCGTAAATTGAACAAACGGTAATCGCGTTTGGCGGGCCTGCCGTTTCGGAAAACAACACAAGCCGATACGGTCTGGCTACCTTGCGTATGGGAATTATCAAAACATTCGATATGTTGTGGCAATTGAGGTAATTGCAAATCCTTCTGAACCTGCTGCAATAGACGATCCGATCGGGATGCAAATTGCCTTTCTTCAGGTTTTCGTAACAATTCCTGCAAGCAAAAAAAGGCGTTTTTGAGGCTCAAATCTACCAACTTACGCTTATCGCCATCGGAAGGAACCCTGCAGGGTATGCGAACAAAAGGCAGGCTTTCGGGCATGACGTTACAGACAATTTCCATTGGTTGATGTTCGTAACGGTTACAGATCTCCAACATCGCATGAGCCATTATGCTCGACTGATCTTCCTCCAAGCCCAAATGTATTTCCAAATTAAAGGAACGCATCACCGCACCGTTGCGCACATGCATATGATTGACCACTGCCCTATCCTGATGTTGAGCCAAAGCGAAAGAATCCAATTCCTTGATAGTCGTGCTCACAACGGTCGAACGTGCTTGGTATCGCTCCAACAAATCCACCTTGACCTTGAGCGCATGAGCCTCCTCAAATTCCAAACGTGCAACACATTCTTTGATTTGTTTACGAAGATTGAGCAGCAATCCTCCAAGATTTCCTTTGAGCAAAAGATGCGCCGCGTCCGTGTATCGAGAATATTCCATCACGCTTTGAAGACCTGCACAGGGCGCCATGCAATTACCCAGTTGATGTTCCAAGCAGGGGCGATATCCTGCTTTGGCAATTCGATTTTCGCTTAAATTCAATGCGCAGGTACGCAATGGGTACAATTTCCGTATCAAATCCAACAACGTGTACATGGTGGTCGGCGAAGAATAGGGACCGTAATACCTAGACCCGTCTCGTTGAACTTTTCGCGTGACTTCAAGCCTTGAAAAAGGCTCATTACGCAAGACCAAAAAGGGATAGGTCTTGTCATCTTTGAGCCGAATATTATAGCGAGGTTGGTGTTTCTTGATCAGGACATTTTCGAGTAGGAGCGCATCATGTTCCGAATCGACCACGGTGAATTCAATGCGTTCAATCAATCGAACCATAAGCCGTATACGATGAGTATCAACCCTATTGGCAAAATATTGGGAAACACGTTTACGGAGGTTTTTGGCCTTGCCTACATAAAGTAAGTGTTCGTTCCGATCATAATAGCGGTAAACGCCAGGGGTTTCGGGAATGGAATATTCCAAAGCTTTGAATCCAGTGATATCCATCGCACATTCACCTTAGGCAATCTCTACCTCGGACCCGTCCGCTCCATATGTGGAGGAAGCCTCTACTTTGGACCAGACCTTCCCATCCACTAATCGTGTTTCGATTAGGGCCCCTGTCGGAGCATTTTTGCAAGTTCGGAGCACCTTACCGTTCACCATTGCCACCGAAAATCCACGTTCAAGGACCGATTGAATGTCTAGGGCCGAAGCCTGCCGCATAAGGGCCATGCAGGTTTGATCCATCGCGTCCAATTGCTGATAAATTCCCCTAGCGAGCCGCTGTGTCAAATCATGTACAGACTGTTCTTGGTTAAATAGTTTCTGCAACAATCCACGACGAATGCGCTGTTCCAAATCCACCGTAGTGGATTCGCATTGCTCAATAAGGAAGCTATAGTTCCGCTCAAGAGATTCCTCCAGGCCATCAAGACCTTGTTCCAAGACCTGGCATTGGCGACGCATACTATTTCCCGCCATTTGTTGGTTGTGATGAATCTGCTTTCGTAATTCCTCTTGATCAGGGGTAACCAATTCTGCAGCCGCTGTTGGGGTTGGCGCTCTTAGATCTGCAACAAAATCAACTAAAGTCAAATCCGTTTCATGACCTATCGCCGTGATCACCGGGGTTTGCAATGCAAAGACAGCCCGAGCCAGTGTCTCGTTGTTGAAACACCACAAATCTTCCATGGAACCTCCGCCTCGGGCAAGGACAATGACCTCCACCTCATGTCGTTGATCCAAAGCCCTTAACGCCAAAATCAGTTGGTTAACTGCCGCTTCACCTTGTACCAAACTTGAAGCAAGCAGGATAGGAATCCCCGGAAAGCGCCTCTCCACCGTACGATGAATATCATGAATCACCGCGCCGTCGGGAGAAGTCACCACCCCCAGCATTGCCGGGTATGCAGGGATAGGCTTTTTGTGAAAAGACTCAAATAATCCCTCAGATTGTAAGCGCGCTTTGAGTTCTAAAAATCGTCTGAACAAATCCCCTTGACCGGTGGCCGAAATACTCATCACCTGCAATTGCAAAGAACCCCTTGGTGCATAATGCCGCAATTCTCCAGCAACCTGAACACGGTCGCCGTCCATAGGGTCAAAGTCCAGTAGCCTTCGTTGGCCCTGAAACATAACACAAGAGATTTGACTGAAAGCGTCTTTGAGGGTGAAGTACATATGCCCGCTTCGGGCCTTGGTCATACCTGCAATTTCCCCTTCCACCACCAAATGTTTGAAATCCAGATGTCCTTCCACAAAATCCCGAATCCACTCATTCAAACCGGACACCGTAAGAAGCTGACCTTGATTTGGAGGGTTCAGAGAAGAGGAAGAAAACATGGAGACCGATATAATTCAACCTCCAAATTAGGGGCGATGCGTGTAATTTTATCCGATAAAATAAGAACCTGCTCGTATGGAACAATCATCTTCTACCCCAATGGCCTCAATCGAGATCAAGCACGTGACCGTGGTGGGTTGCGGTACCATGGGCAACGGCATTGCCCAGGTCTTTGCCACCTGCGGTTATTCCGTCAATTTGGTGGATCTCTTTGCCCCGGCTTTGGAAAAAGCCATGAACACTATCGCCCGCAATTTGGATCGAGTGGTAGCCAAAGGCGGTTTGGATCAAGTAGCTAGAGACGCCGCCCTGGCCCGCATTCATTGCAGTACCTCATTAGCTGAAGCCACTCAGAAATCCGACTTGGTGGTTGAAGCAGCAACCGAAAATCGACAAATCAAACTCGAGCTCTTCAGGCAATTGGACCAGTTATGCCCTTCCCATTGCATCCTGGCCACTAATACCTCTTCAATTTCGATTACCGATATTGCAGGCGCAACCCATCGCCCAGCACAGATCATCGGCATGCACTTTATGAACCCAGTACCAATCATGAAATTGATCGAAGTCATCAAGGGTTATAACACCACCCCATCGGTCACGGCCACCATCGTGGCGCTCAGTCATCAACTGGGTAAAATTCCTGTGGAGGCCAACGATTACCCTGGATTTGTCGCCAACCGTATTCTCATGCCCATGATCAACGAGGCTGTTCATGCCCTCTATGAAGGTGTAGCCGGCGTAGCCGAAATAGACACCGTGATGAAACTGGGCATGGCACATCCAATGGGTCCCCTCCAACTAGCGGATTTTATTGGTTTGGATGTTTGCTTGGCCATTCTGCGGGTTTTGCATGACGGCTTTGGCCAAGCCAAATACGCTCCCTGCCCCCTCTTGGTCAAAATGGTTTCCTCAGGAAACCTGGGCCTCAAAACCGGCAAAGGATTTTACTCCTATCAAGCAGGTTCCAAAGACCTGGTGGTCGCTCAGGAATTTTGCTAAATCCGAACAGTTAGGAAACAAATTTATTAGAATCTTTTCGAGAACGCCTAGCCCTGAAACGGGTACGGGTACGATGTTGGCGGCAAGAGGTTTTCTTTGATGGTACGGGCCGAAACCCAACGCAATAGATTGAGGGATGAACCTGCTTTGTCGTTGGTTCCACTAGCTCTTGCCCCCCCAAAAGGCTGTTGTCCAACCACCGCCCCGGTCGGCTTGTCGTTCAAATAAAAATTACCTGCGGCATGCCTTAAGCGCGCTGTAGCCAAATCCAAGGCGTAGCGATCAGTAGCCAAAACCGCTCCCGTCAAGGCATAGGGTGAGGTTGTATTGCATAATTCCAAAACCTCCTCGTAGCGATCGGCAGGATAAACATACACCGTCAAAATCGGGCCAAACAATTCTTCGCACATGGTACTGTACTTGGGATTGGTGGTTTGAATCAGGGTAGGCTCCACAAAATAACCTTGGGATTTGTCGCAGTGGCCACCGATTACAATTTCGCAATCGGGATGCCGCCTGGCTTCTTCGATTGCAGTCTGCAGTTTGTCAAAGGACTTTTCGTCGATGACGGCGTTGATAAAATTCCCAAAATCTTCGACCCCGCCCATTTTCATATCTTGTAGGTCGGACTGCATGCGTTTCAAAACTTCGGGCCATAACACATCCGGAATATAGGCCCTGGATGCTGCAGAGCATTTTTGGCCTTGATATTCAAAGGCACCTCGTGACAAGGCGGTGGCCACCACGTCGGCAGGTGCCGAGGCATGGGCCACCACAAAATCTTTGCCGCCGGTCTCCCCCACAATACGAGGATAGGATTTGTATATGCCAATGTTACGGCCAATTTGTTCCCAAATCTGGTTAAAGACCCCGGAGGAGCCCGTAAAGTGAATCCCCGCAAAATCTTGGTGCCTGAAAATGACCTCACCGGCCACCGGACCAGGCACGGGCACCATATTAATAACCCCATCGGGCAGACCCGCCTCTTGGAACAGACGCATTAACCAATATGCAGAATAAACCTGGGTATTGGCCGGTTTCCAAACCACGGTATTACCCATCAAGGCTGCGGAACAAGGGAGATTAGCAGCTATTGACGTAAAATTGAAGGGGGTCAAGGCGAAAACAAAGCCCTCCAAGGGGCGATACTCCACCCGGTTCCACGATCCCGGCAAACTTTCGGGTTGTTGACGGTAAATCTCGGTCATGTACCGGACGTTGAACCGAAAAAAATCAATCAACTCGCAAGCCGCATCAATTTCGGCCTGGTAAGGATTTTTACTTTGGCCCAGCATCGTGGCCGCGTTGATGATGTCACGGTATGGACCGGCCAATAAATCCGCCATGCGCAGGAAGACCGCGGCTCTTTGTTCCCAAGGCAAGGCCTCCCAAGCAGGCTTAGCGGCCATGGCTGCTTCGATAGCCTCCTCAACATGCGTTGCGTCACCTTCATGAAAATGCCCGAGGGTATGGGCGTGGTCGTGAGGCGGGGCCATGCGTCGGGTTTGCTTGCTGTGCACCTCTCGACCTCCAATGATCATGGGGACCTCCAACTCTCGTCGACGAAGGTCGTTCAGGGTTTGTTTCAAAGACAAGGCTTCCAGGGAATCTGGAGCGTAGGATCGAACTTTTTCATTAACGGCAGTGGGTACCGAGAAGATTCCAAAAGACATACACGATATTTAGACCACAAAGGTACAAGCCCTCTCTCCTCAGCCCATAGCCTCTATGCACCTCGAAAGCCTTCGCAATCTTTGCCTTAGCCTCCCAGACTGTACCGAGGACCTGCCTTTTGACGAAAATACCCTTGCCTTCAGGGCTCTGGGCAAGATTTTTGTGCTTACTGATTTGGTGGAATCGGATCGATTCAATGCCAAATGCGATCCAGAATGGACCTTGGCGCTTCGGGAACGATTCCCCGACGCGATCCTCCCAGGGTACCACATGAACAAAAAACATTGGAATACCATTTGCATGGATGCTAGTCTGCCCGAACGCCTGGTGGAAGACCTTGTCCGCCATGCCCATGCCTTGGTTCACCCTGCTTGGCGTAAATCGGCCACCACCTATATTCGAGAATGGTGAAACTTGAACCCATTTCTTCGCTGAGCCTGATCGTCCCCGTGTACAACGAAGCGGAACGGGTACAAGCCTTGTTGGAGGCTTTGATCAGCGTACGCTGGCCGGCTGAACTTACGCACCTGGAATTCATCTTGGTGGATGATGGGTCCACAGACGATACCCCGGCGATTCTCAAGGCTTGGTGCCAAAAGCATACCCAATTCCATTACCTCTGTCAGGAAACCAACCGAGGGAAAGGGGCAGCCATACACAGAGGACTGAGCATCGCTGTAGGGGATGCCATAGGGATTCAAGATGCCGACATGGAACTCTTGCCTTCGGACTGGCCCGCCATGCTTCTAGCCTTGGCTTTACCTGGAATGGGGATGGTCAACGGATCCCGCTACCTGCCGGGTCTCTACCGGCCTTTGCATAGTTATCGCAGGTATATTGCCAACAAAGTTTTTAGTTGGCTAACATCTCTACTCATCGATATCCGCATCACGGATATGGCCTGCGGGCACAAATTGTTACGAAGAGACCTCATCCTAAGCCTGGACCTGCGGGAAGAACGCTTCGCGGTGGAGTCCGAAATTCTTATCAAAAGCGCCCGTATCCGCCGTAATCATATTGTGGAGATACCGGTTCATTATTTTGCAAGGCATCAGGGGGAAGGCAAAAAGTTCCGGACCATGGACGGCGTCGGTATCTTGTTGAAGATTATCCGATACAGCTTTGCGCCCCTACCACCCTCGGCCTTAAAGTACCAGCAGCGATTCCAGCTCTAAGGTGTCCAAATTTCGGCATCGCGACCCCAACCAAGGCGGACTCTTTCTCCGTCCGGCGGCCTTGCCATGCGTTCCAAACCGCTAGGGAATGTGCTTTGCCACCAAACGGCGTTGAACCAATCCTTACCCGTGGAATCCCAATGCAGCATAGCTATGCGGTATTGCCAACTTTGATGGTATTGAAGGGCTAGAGTATACCCCATAACATAGAGCAGAGCTAAGGACAAGGACCAGCGCCTCAAGGTGTCCAACAAGCGAGGAAGCCCCAGTACCGAACGATGCAACCATCTCAAAAAAGCCTGCACCACGGCGATACCTGCACTCACCAAGGCCGGATACCATTCCACCATAGCCCTCCCCCCCAGGGACCCCCCAAACCACCATGACCACCACGAAGAATAGACGTAAATTACCAGAGGCAGGAGGATAACGACAGCCGTAGCCAAAGGATAAGGCTCGCAGGTAGGCCAATCCCGTTTGCCTTTCCAAAAACAACGAATAAAAGCCCATAGCCATCCAAGCACAACCAATACCATGACTGGATTGTATAGTAACCAACCTTTGCGGTAACTGAGCAAAAATTCAAGGATTCGGGGGTCCTTCCAAAAAAATCGTTCGCCTTGGTACGAGTAAAAAATCAATTGCCCCGTAACATACTTCCAATAAAACGCCTGCAAAACGATGGGCACCAGAAAAACCATAAAAGCAGCGAGAAGTGAAAACGGTTGAGACGAAATTCGTTTGATCTTTGCCACCAAACCAGGCCATCCCCCGTACCAAAGCGGCAAAAGACCAGCCATCAACATGGTCGGCCGAATCAAAACCAACATCCCATAAGCCAAGGACAGGCCCAAAAACCAGCGCAGCGGGATGGAAGGGGGTCGAAAGGTGCGATGAGAACACCATAGCAACATCGACATCCAAAAAAAAGAAAAACTGTGCGACATGGCCGGCTCATAAACCAAATAATTCCCCAAGTTGGTCCCCCCCACCAAAAGCAACAAGGCAATCGCAACGGTCCAAGAACCCCAAAAAATCCGCAACCAAGATCGGAGTACCCATAGCCCCAAGGAGCCCCAAAAAAATCCCGCCAACGCCATCGCAAATTGGTAAGGCCTACTGAACCCGTCCGCTGAGTAGCCCAACCGAGGAGCCAAAACGTGGGCCATTCCAAAAAAGGGACTCATCATCAGCGCCACCCCCATGGAGGTCTTGATCACCTTGTGCCCATCGGGAGTGGTTTCGGGCCAATAGCGGTCACGGTGCAGATGAACATCGGAACGACCCGGATCCCCCACAAACGAAAGGGACAAATCCCCCTCAATGCATAAAGCCGGCAAATACGCGTAATATGAAATGACATCCCAATAAATTGGTCTCAGGTTCGGTTTGCCTTCATTCGAACGATCCAAATCAAGAAATTGTAACCCCAGAAGAACCTGCAACCCCAACAAGAACAGCATCGAGGGGTCGCGTCTCATCAAAATAATTTTTGTTGTTCCCCTCCTCCTCTAGCAGCAGATTTCCCTTTGCCATCCCGTTTGGGTGAAGCTCCGCTTTTCCTTGTCCTGGACGGCCCAGGCACTTCATGCTCTTGCCAAATATCTTCTTGAAAATCTTCAACCCGGCCCTTGGCTTCAGGGGTCAATTCTTCTCCTAACAACGGATTTAACAATTCCGCACCAAGCAAAGGCTGCGTTGTGAGGCGATTCCCCATAGCTTTCCAGCCTTTGACGTCCATGAACTGATCCAAATCGAGGACCTTGCGATCCTTTTTGCGGGTGGTTCCCCATTCGAATGCCACCCTAGGTGCGGGATGTTGCCAAGAAAAAGCAGCCTTGGCTCCTTTCTCATCAACCACAAAGGAAAATCTCTTATGCAAGGTAATAGTTTCAATGAGAAAACGTTTGATGTACCAGGCTTTGGACGAAGGAATATAGTGACATACGTTCAAAGGCATTTCCGGATTCCACTTGTTCAGCAGCAACAATTCTTCGGTTTCAAAGCGGTACTGTACCCCTGGTTCTAGAAGTTCGTAGGAACCTTCTTCGTATACAGAAATGAGGAAATCCCCGTTGTTGAAATGCCCCAAGAATATCCCACGCCCATCGCGGTTCAAACGACCTACATCAGGCTCAAACCAAAACGGCCTCCCCCCTAGCTCTGAATTTCCTTTCTCCTTGAAAACCACCTTCTTGATTGGATATTTGGTCACAATATTTCCAAGCGCTGAACGGTTTTTGATGGCAATTTCAGCAAAATCAAAATCGATATTTTTGTTATGGGCTCTGCATCCGGGATGCAATTGAATTTGAACACGTTCAGATTCAGCATTGGGATTGGATGAAAAATATTGAACTCGGGTATGGGCCGTGCCTTTGGTTAATTCGTATTCTTTGTCCCGGATCACCCCACTGACTTGAAAGCGCTTGGCCATACTGACCCCGGAGGCCCCGTCTGTATAGACCATATTGTAAGCAATACGATCATCTTGCCGCCTGAAAATGTCGATCCACACGATATCCTTACCTACATACGCCTTATCCGATACTTTGGTAATCAAACATTTACCATCTCTTCTAAACACAATAATTTCATCAAGAGTGGAGCAGTCTCCTACAAGTTCTTCTTTGCGTAAACCTGTGCCCACAAAACCTGTTTGGCGGTTCACGTACAACTTTTCACTAGCCAAGGCTACTTGATTAGCTTGGATCGTATCAAACGCCCTTATCTCGGTCTTGCGCTCCCTACCTTTACCAAATTGCAGCAAGAGTTTTTGATAAAAATCAATTGCATAAGCAATTAGATTTGACAAATGATGATCCGTTTCGGTAATTTGTTCCTGAAGGGATTTGAGTTGTTCGGTAGCTTTGAAGGTATCGTATTTGCTGATGCGCTTGATTTTGATTTCAGTCAATTTCACAAGATCATCGCGAATGATTTCGCGGCGAAATCGCTTTTTGAAAGGCTTCAGACCCAAATCAATCGCGGCCAAAACCGCCTCCCACGTTTCGCATTCTTCGATCTTTCGGTAAATACGCTCTTCGATAAAGATTTGCTCTAAAGATCCCATATGCCATTGTTCAGCAAGATCGGCCTTCCGTAACAACAATTCTTGCTGAAGCAAATCCACCGTTTGACTAGTATTGCGCCGAAGGATATCGGAAACCCCCATGAAGATGGGACGATGTCCTTCAATCACACAGGCATTGGGTGAAATCGAAACTTCGCAATCCGTAAACGCGTAGAGCGCATCAATGGTCTGGTCCGCTGAAACTCCGGCAGGTAATTGAATTTCGATTTCAACCTTTTCGGCCGTATTATCCATTACCTTCTTCACCTTGAGCTTACCACTGTCATTGGCTTTCAGAATAGAATCAATCAAGCCGCCGGTGGTGGTACCGTAAGGAATCTCCCGAATAATCAAGGCCTTCTTGTCATTCTCTTCGATATGCGCCCTGCAACGGATTTTCCCTCCACGGTTACCGTCTTGGTATAGACTTATATCCACCATACCTCCGGTTACAAAATCCGGGTACAAGGTGAAGGATTGTTTGCGTAATATTTTGATGGAAGCCTCAATCAACTCCACGAAATTATGGGGAAGAATTTTAGTCGCTAATCCTACCGCAATACCCTCAACGCCTTGGGCTAGGAGCAAAGGAAATTTGGCGGGCAAGGTTACCGGTTCCTTTTTGCGGCCATCGTAGGTCATCTGCCATGACGTGGTCCGTGCATTGAACAGGATGGCATGTGCGAATTTGCTCAAACGTGCCTCGATATAACGCGATGCCGCTGCTGCATCCCCGGTACGGACATCACCCCAATTACCTTGGGTATCAATGAGCAAGTCCTTTTGCCCTAGTCCTACCAAGGCATCACCGATCGCCGCATCACCGTGCGGGTGGTACTGCATGGTCTGCCCTATGAGATTGGCGACCTTGTTGAAGCGACCATCGTCAATCACCTCCATAGCATGAAGGATTCTACGCTGCACCGGTTTCAAACCATCCCCCAGCGCAGGAACAGCACGCTCCAAAATAACATAAGACGCATATTCCAAGAACCAATTCTCGTACATGCCAGAAACCGGAAGATAGGCCTCCGGATCCATGGTAGAAGGAGGCGCTATGTACGCCGGGGTCGAATCAGATTTCTTACGGGCCAAGGTTAGTTCTACTTTTGAATGAACTGCGTGAAGATACCTTGGACATCCAAAATTCCCAAACAAGGGAAAGTATAGGAACCGACAAGGCTCCAACGATATTGAGCCAGAGGTATGGTACATCCATCCCCCAGAACATAAAAAGTACAAGCAATTCCGTTCCCAAAGCGGCCAGAAGCACAGCCGTAGAGCCAACGCTTTGGGTGAAGAACGCCGTCAGAAAGATGCCCAAGATGGTCCCGTATACCAAGGATCCGAGCACATTCACGGCCTCGATCAAGGTGCCCAAATGCTGGGCCACCATAGCAAATCCGATGGCATAGAAGCCCCAGGCCAAGGTGAACCACCTTCCCATAGTCACGGCCTTGGGGCTTTCCATGAATTCTTTGTGGCCAGCTTTGCGGGTATAGAAATCCACCAGTGTGGTGGTGGATAAGGCACTTAATTCGGCCGAGGTTGAGGACATGGAGGCACAGAAAACCATGGAAATCAACAAACCCACCAAACCTACCGGGAGATGGTTCAAAACATAACGAATAAAAATGAAATTGGTATCGTTGAAATCTCCTTGAGGAGCGGCCTTGGCCCTTTGAGACTGCGAAGCCATGCGAATAGAATCTAAGTTATGATTGCTTACAATCAAGGCCTTCGCTAAACTATCCCTCTGTAAACCCTCTGAAGAACTTTGCCAGCTCATCGCCAATGCACGACGCTGCAAGGCCACGTTGCGGTGTTCGATAGATTCAAGTTCAGGATATTTAAAATTCACAGGGGGTACTTCGATGACATAGAAAACGTACATCAGTACCCCTATCATCAAAATAGCCAATTGCATAGGCAACTTGAACACTGCATTGAGTGCAAGTCCTCTACGACTCTCCTCCAAGGATTGCCCTCCCAAATAACGTTGAACCTGGCTTTGGTCGGTCCCAAAATACGATAACATCAGAAAACCACCACCTAACAAACCTGTCCAAAGGCTGTATTTATCTTCCCAATTCCAACGCCATACCAAGGCTTCCGTCTTGCCTCCCAGGGCAGCTAAATCCCAAGCATCCTTGACGGACCATAGTTCAGGCAGCCCACGAAGCATCCACCAAGCCGCCAAACCCATGCCCATGAGGATGATCCCCATTTGCAGAACTTGGGTCCTGGCAACGGCCTTTGATCCACCGCTTAAGGTGTATGCCAACACCACCAGTCCCGTCAAAAGATTTGTCCATATCAAATTCCAATTCAAGACGGTGCTCAATATTAATGCCGGCGCGTAGATAGTCAACCCTGCCGCCAGACCTCTCTGAGTAAGAAACAGAAAGGCGGCCATGCGCCTAACGCGGCCATCAAATCGCGATTCCAAGAACTCATAGGCCGTGTACACATTCAAACGATAATACTTCGGAAGAATAAAGGCTGAAATCAATATCATCGCCAAAGGCAAGCCCAAATAAAACTGAATAAACCCAAGGCCTTGCGTATAAGCCAAACCAGGTGCCGAAAGAAAGGTAATCGCACTGGCCTGTGTTGCCATAATACTCAAACCCACCATCCACCCACTCTGCGTCCTCGCTCTCAGGAAATTCTCAGAACCGGATTTATGGCCCATGGACCATAATCCGTAAATCAGGATGAGCGCCTGAGTACCCAAGAGTACCCACCAATCCAAGCCATTCATTGTATTACGTGGTTAGAGCATAAAGCAATACAATAAAGGCAGCCCAATAGAGCAACAAGGCCAGGTATCTTCGTGACCAAAGATGACGAGCTTGATGCTCAGGGTCTTGGGACATAGGATACTAGATTTTGAAGCAAACGATAGGACCCCTTAACCCCTTCGCTGCATTGCCGAAACAAAGCCAATCCGCAATAAGTCACTGCACCACGCCCATAGCGCGTGGTAAGCAAGGAGCCATCCTGATCCAATTCAGCAGAACCGCTATCACGCATTCGTAACAAGGGCTTCCAACGAGCATCCCATGTCTCGCCAAAATACAGCCCCCGCTCTTGGACCCATTCTTCAAAATCCAAAGAAGAAAGTTTATTGGGCATGCATAACAACGGGTGTTTTTCATCCAGAAAGGTCACCGCAGCATTCTCTTCGGTCACTCGTCCTCGGCCAATCTTGAAGGGAAAAGGACCCATTTGTTTCCATAATAAATTAGAGGTGGTTTGATATTGGACTATCACATGGCCGCCAAGCTTGGCGTACTCCATCAACAATGGGTGAAGATACCCCGCATTAATATCGGTGTTAAAAAATCTGACACCTATCAGGATCGATTGGCAAGCCTTCAATTGATTAAGGGTCACCGAAGCTGGATCCAAATCGGCAACCTTGTACCCCATCACCTTAAGAGATTGAGGGAGAGCATCCCCTGCCCCGCGTAGATAGCCCACCGTTCCTTTGGCCTCGACCACCTTCAGGCGAATCAACGACGCAGAGACTTCCATAGTTCTCGTCAAAACAGGAATATGGTTGTATTGAATACGCTGAACGCCACTCAGAGGAATTGGCCACCATGAACCTTGTTCTGCGCGCCAAAGACCGGGAATCAAAAGACCTTCCTCTCCTTTGCCCTTGGATACCTCCATAAGGGTTATCTCCAACGTGTAGAGGGTATCGGTTTGAGGAGATTCCAATACCATAGGCCCAGACATTACAACCCATCCCGATGGCCATGACCACAAATCCAATTTAAGGGTATCCGGATAACGTTGCCGAAGCAGTCCGGGTTCGACTCTAAGAGCGATTTGCATTCGAATTTCTGAGCGAGTATCCGAGATATAATACCTAGGGGCATCCAGGTTTATTTGGTAGGCCGGGACAGACTCCACCGGCTTGTAACGTTCGCCCAAGACTGGATCAGTCCATTTATAATTCAAGGGTAATTTGCTAACAATATCCACGAATTTTCCTTGGTATTCCAAGGTTCTCACGGTTTCAAAGATAAAGGAAGGGGGTGTTTCACTACGATGTGCCATGGAATCGGGAGCATCATAAAATACTGGTGCATTAGTACTTGCCTTCCAAAACGGACCCGCATACCGCAGAAAGCTTGGCAAGTTAGCCTTGAATTTATTTTTCACGAGAGAATCACCTTCCTGGAACTCTATGAGTCCCACTTTCGATGAAACCCCCTCGGATGACTCGGAAGGCCCCACATCCCATTGCCTCAGAATACGATACTGAAAATTAGAATCCAGGCCCCATAATTTCAAAGAGCGAAGCGAACTGCCTATGTCTTGGACAGGCAATCGTCGCAGGCTATGCCATTCAAATTCCAAACTATCCCCCGGAACTGCCTTAGCACTCGTGGCTACAGCCTCTTCCCAAATTCCCAGCGATTCCAACAAAATCTTGTCGATTCGCGACTTGCGCTGCTTCAGCCACTGTTCATCCTCTGCATTCAAAACATTGACCTTGGACATCGAATCCAACAACAAACGCATTTGTATTAACGAATGAGCCCATGAAGTAGACCAAGCTCCTTGGCTTAGGGCATTCAGTTTTTCCCATTCTCTCGCATAAGCCGGCCACTGTTCATTATCAGGGCTTGCTCCCAATACTCCAACGCAACCCTCTAGAGGACTTACCTTGGCCGAATCTCCAGCCAACCACTGGAAATATTCCCATTCACTACCCCGCTGCCTTGCAGATCCAAAGCCTTGGCTTTGATGCATGGAGCGGCTTTCGGCGGCCATTTCTCCATAGGAAACCCCCAAGCGCGGGTTAAATCCTCCCACATTGAGCCGAAGCAATTGACTTTTATCGTAATCCTGACGTCCGTAAAACCACCAACTTGTATTCCATACTAACCTCTTGGGTTGCCATACCGTCACACTTTTCAATTGCTCAGGAAAGCGGCTGCTGTCAGCTGCTGCAAAGAAGGCCTCCACGGCTAATTGAGCTGAGGCGGTGTGATGACCATGGGTTGCGGCAGGAAGGGGGCTGAATCGTGTCACAATTAAATCCGGCTTGAACAGGCGAATCGCCCAGACCACATCCTTCAGGATTTGTTCCTTGTCCCAATGGGTATAGGTTTCCTCAGGACTTTTGGAATACCCAAAATCATTGGCTCGTGTAAAAAACTGTTCTGCCCCGTCCACCCTTCTAGCCGCTAACAATTCTTGAGTTCTCACCAAACCAAGGTCGTAGCCTGTATGTTCTCCTAACAAATTTTGTCCTCCATCGCCGCGGGTCAGCGAAAGGTAAGCCGTACGGCAACGCGCTTCGTTGGCGAGCCAGGACAATAAGCGGGTATTCTCATCATCAGGGTGTGCCGCCACGTACAGGACCGAGCCTGTAACACCCAAACCCCGAATCTCTTCCCGAATTCGATCCTGTGACCAGCCTTGACGATACCCGAAGCCTCCTTGCGCAAATGCGCTGCTCAGCCACCCCAACAACGCGAAGACCCCCAAGAAAAATGTCCGCATAATCCGTGAGGTTTATTTCCCCTTCTTCTTCCCTGTAGGCGATACCGGAACCGCCTTGGCCGTCCATTCAGCTTTGCGAGCAGCAATATCAGCCGCATTGCCTTGGTACCAATCGGAGTTCTCCGCCTCGCCTTTGAGCCTTGCTTGTTCAGCCTGCTCCGAGGCCTCACGGAATTCACCCTTGGCCGCATACACCCTGGCCAAGGTCCAAAGCGGATAAAAATGTTCTCCATTCAGGCGAACGGCTTTGAGCGCCAAATCCAAGGCATAGGCTTGGTCATTGCCTTGTTCCAAAGCAAAGATGGCCGCATTGGCACAGGGGTACCAATCGCTGGGGCGATCTACAAAAAATTTACGAACATTATTCATGCCTAATGCTTTGACATCTGCACTTATAGGAATCACCAATTGCATATTTTCCCAATGCAAACGAAGATTGGCCGATGAGGAATTCAGATACTCCAAGTCAAAGGAAAGACGCTCCCTTAAGGGGACCGCATTGGAAGGGGACATTTCTATGCGAACGATGTCGAGATTCTCTTTGAATGACGTGGAACCCCACTGTCCCTCGTTGGAATTCAAGGCCACGGCCCATTCCTTGCCAGCACTGGGAATGATATACAAGGCGTATTTGCCAGCCTTCACGGGTTTTCCCCCGAAGCTCACCTCCGTGCTGAATGAAACCCAGGTCGCGGCGTTGGCACCAGCGCGCCAAATTTCATCGTAAGGCACCAATCCACCCCAAATAACTCTGCCATTCACAGCCGGTGAGCCAAAGTCAATTTCCAAATCGGTCACCCCCATGGTGAGCCTGCTTCCACATCGAGGAGATGGCTGTGGCAGCACCAATTGAGCCCATGTGCTGTTGCTCCAAAAGCAAATAAACGAGAAGACTAAAATTGCTTGACGTAATAATTTGGTATTCATAAAATAAATTTTAAGGATTGGTTTAAAATTTCGAAAGGCCGAATTGGGCTAAAGAATCCAGATTCACAAAACTAACCCCCTGACCCGCTAATTGGTTTGAAGCCAAAACCTCTAAGCCAAACAAAAGGCTAACCTTCGAACAATCTTCCTAATTTTGAGTATGAAAAATCATTTTGTTCTCGTCGAAAATCAAGTGAGGCCTGGTGTGGCTCTGATACGGCTTAACCGGCCCAAAGAGCTCAATGCCCTGAATTTGGAACTCATGGCTGAGTTAAGAGATGCATTGCAAGCCCTTGACCAAGACCCTGCTGTCCGTGTCATGGTCCTTACGGGTAATGACAAAGCCTTTGCCGCCGGAGCTGATATCCACCAAATGAGCGACAAGACGGCCATCGACATGCTACGCATTGATCAGTTCAGTACCTGGGAGCAGATTCGTCGCCTCAAAAAGCCCTTAATTGCTGCTGTTTCTGGATTTGTATTAGGAGGGGGCCATGAGCTCGTGATGCATTGCGATATGGTCATCGCTTCCGA
>SYHX01000030.1 GCA_005799025.1 Bacteroidota bacterium
ACCAAGGCATCCTACCAGAAGGTTTTTGCCGACTATATCGCTTGCCTTCAACCGGGTTCGACTTTGATTTATTTTGAAGAGGACCCTGCTTTGGTTCAGTTGGTCCATGAGTACGGAGGGCATTTGGATTGCAAACCGTACAAGGCAGCGCCTTATGTGGTGGAAGATGGGTACACCTTTCTCAAAACGAGTTTAGGCAAAATTCCTTTGCAAGTATTCGGCAAACACAATATGCACAATATTGCCGCCGCCAGGCAACTTACGGCCATGGTCGGTATCGAAAAGGTGGATTTCTACCAGGCCATAGCTTCTTTTCCCGGCGCCTCCCGGCGATTGGAACGGATGACTACCGGCTCTGGTAAGCCGGTCATTCGGGATTTTGCTCATTCACCATCGAAAGTAGAAGCCTCTATCCAAGCAGTTTACGAACAATTCGGGGCAGATTTCACCGCGGTACTGGAACTGCATAGTTTCTCAAGTTTGAATCCGAACTTTATCCCAGAATACAATTCAACGATGAATGCCCCGACGAACGCTGCTGTGTACGTTTCCGGTGAGGAGGCACTTCGTAAACAGGGGCGTAGTCTTGATGCCGATTTTCTGGTGAAAGCCTTTGGTCGCAAAGATCTCAAAGTTTTTGAAGACCTTCAAGCTCTGCAGGATTGGGTTCGTATTCAATCGGCCTACAGGCCATTGCTAATGATGAGTTCAGGCTCATGGTCCTCTTGGCCATGGGAAAAGGAAATAAGCGAATGGTAAACATGGATTTAGGGCGATTAAGCCTGAGCAGGCCCCTGCTTTTCTTTGATTTGGAAACCACTGGGCTTAATATTGGTCAGGATCGCATTGTTGAATTTGCGGGGGTCAAAGTCCATCCGGACGGTACCGTGGAAGAATTGGAGCAGAGGCTACAACCGGGAATTCCTATTCCTGCAGAGGTGTCCAAAATTCACGGAATCTACGATGCGGATGTAATTGCTATGCCTACTTTGGAAGAATTTGCGCCTCAATTGATTCGCTTTTTTGATCAGGCGGATTTGGCGGGTTACAATTCTGCCTATTTCGATTTACCGTTCCTGGTGGATGAAATGTTGCGTATCGAGATGGATTTAGATATATCCAATGCCCGCATGGTGGACGTTCAAGCCATTTTTCATAAGAAAGAGCCCCGTGATTTGAAGGCCGCCCTTCGTTTCTATTGCGGAGAGGAATTGGTCAACGCGCATTCCGCATCTGCCGATGCACGGGCGACGTGCATGATTTTGTTGCAACAACTGAACCGTTACGAGGACCTGCAAGGTAATGTGGACTTCCTTCATCGCTTCACATCGCGTAACAACAAATCTGTGGATTTGGCGGGACGCATCGTCCGCAACGACAAGGGGGTGGAGCTCTTCGCCTTTGGCAAATACAAAAACCAATCGGTTTCGGAGGTTTTTGCCCGAGATCCTTCCTACTACACGTGGATGATGTCTGGTGATTTCCCAAGGCATACCAAGAAAGTGATCACCGGCATTCGCCTTCGTGCGATGAACACCGATGGAGGGCCAAAGACTTAGTTTGGGGTCTGTGGACCAAGACGTGGTGTTGGACCTTGCAGACAATAAGCAGGCTTCCGTTTCCGTGGCGGACAAAGGCAAGGTGGCGGTGTACACCTTGGGTTGCAAATTGAATTATGCAGACGGACTCAGCATCCGCAAAACCTTCGAAGACCGTGGCTATGCCCCTGTTAATTTTGAGGACGGAGCCGATGTTTACATTATCAACACCTGTTCGGTTACCGAGAAGGCCGATCGTAAATGCGCTCGGATTGTTCGACAGGCTTTGAAGTATGCCCCTCGGGCCAAGGTTGTGGTGGTGGGATGTTATGCGCAGT
The DNA here is from genome assembly GCA_005799025.1 of Bacteroidota bacterium. GTDB lineage: Bacteria > Bacteroidota > Bacteroidia > UBA7662 > UBA7662 > SYHX01. The sequence continues at coordinate 1,877 of SYHX01000030.1, forward strand.
TGCAACCGGAACAAATTGCCCAGATTCCTGGGGTTCATTTGGTCGCAGGTACTGAGGCCAAATGGAAATTGCCCGAGCTCTTGGAAGAGGCTGGCTCATCATCCCAAGCTGTCCAAGTGGTCCATGCTCCAATCCAAGAATCCGTAGATTTTAAGCCTGCTCAAAGTTGGGGAGACCGAACGCGCGCATTTTTGAAGGTCCAAGACGGTTGTGATTTTCCTTGCACCTATTGCACGATCCCTTTGGCCAGAGGCAAGGCACGTTCGGATGCCATGGATGCGGTGGTGGAAAGGGCCAAGCGTCTTGTGGCAGAGGGTGCAGAAGAAATTGTGCTCACCGGGGTCAATCTTGGTGATTTTGGGCGGGGTAGAGGCGATGAACGTAGCTTAGGATATTCTTTGGCGGTCTTGGTTCGCCGTATGCAAAATGAAGTTCCAGTGGAGCGATTGCGCTTGTCCAGCATAGAGCCCAACCTCTTTGGGGATGACTTGATAGCGGCCTTGTTGGATAGCCCTCGTGTTGTACCGCATTTTCATATACCTCTGCAAAGCGGTTCCGATAGTGTATTGCGCCGTATGCGTCGTCGATACACCACCGGGGATTACAGGCAGCTCCTTCTTCGATTGGCAAGCACCTTCGAAGGGGTCTGCTTGGGTGCGGATGTCATGGCCGGTTTTGCGGGGGAAACAGAGCTTGAATTTAGGGAATGTTATGAATTTCTTGAATCGCTGCCATTGGCTTACCTCCATGTCTTTACCTATTCCGAAAGGCCAGGAACCGAGGCCGCCGATTGGAATCCGGTGATCCCCGTTCATGAGCGGCTTGAGCGCAACCATGCCTTAACCCAGTGGGCGTTGGAGCGCCAAATGAAATTTGTGAAGGGTTTTTCTAGTAAGTTGGTCAATGTCCTCTTTGAACAAGATACTTACCAAGACGGTGATGGTGGATTGAAAATGAGAGGCTATACGCCCAATTTCATTCGGGTGGAATGTGATTACGATCCGCTATGGGTGGGGGCCTCCGTGCCTGTGCATTTGGGAGGGCTCTTGTGCAGGGAATCGGAGGTTATGCTACGGGGGACGATCCTTAGCTAAGACCTTGGAAGGCTGTAGCCTTCAAGGAATAAATTCTTGAATCTAAGGAAGTTTCACAGGGCAGCCCGAACCCTTCATTTTTGAAACTTTTGATTTGAGGCCTTGAATGGAATTTTCGTTGCTCTGAATGTGGCTTTCGACAAGCTTGCGAAGTTGATTTTCCCAAACGGTTTTACCAGGTGCTGCAAGGGGCTTTTCCAACAAGGGTCCCTGATAAACGGTTATTGAACGGTTGTTAGTGACCAAAAGCCACGGTTGTTGAGGAATTCCGTAGATACTCAAATATTGCCTCCTGGGATCTCTACGTAGGGCCATTGCTAAGTTATGATCCATAAGGTATTTGAGGCAGTCCTTCTCGGGCAGCAGGGGGTCGCTGAACACGGCAACCCAATGCACTTGGTCGCCCCATAATTCCTGTTGATCCCGCAAGCGATCCACCACGGTATGGGTCTGCGCACAAGCCGGATCAAGGTAAACCTGGGCAGTGAATTTCTGGGCCATAACACCGAGGGGAGCGCAATGTAGCCCTAATGTTACGAAAATTAGGATCAGGGTACTGCGCAGCCACTGGGTCCAAGGGCCTTGAATTTGGCGAAGGTCTGCATTGCATGGAATCAGGAAGCCGGGAACACCAGCGCCCGCCGCTGCCTCGATATCCCGATCGCGGTCTCCTATCATGAGGCATTTTACGGGGTTCAAGCGGAAGCGATGCAACGCCTTCTGGACCATGAGGGGTTCGGGTTTGCGGCAGAGGCAGGGTTCGGAACGGGGATGGTGTGGGCAGGCATACACCGCATCGATATGGATGCCTTGGGAGGCCAAGGCATTCAGCATTTTGGTATGGATTCGGTGTAAATCTTCCAAGGTATAAAGTCCCAGGCCTATGCCCCCTTGGTTAGTGATGATGATGAGCCGGTATCCCTTGTGCTGGGCCGCCTGCATGACTTCCACGATTCCTTCCAACAGGTTCCAATCCTCGGGCCTGTGGATATAGTCCCCGGGATCATGGTTGATGACGCCATCTCTATCGAGAAACAAGGCGGCATCACGATCGATGCCCTCGGCGAGTGGTGGAACGGGATGCTCAATCACCTTGGGATATGCTTTGGATTATTATTTGTCAAAGTAAAGGTTAAACCTTTAATTTTGGCCATGGAACGAATATTGATCTTGGATTTTGGTTCGCAATACACCCAACTCATTGCGCGGAGGATTCGTGAAATGGAGGTTTACTGCGAAATTCATCCTTTCCACCATTGCCCGGAGGAGGGCAAGGGATGGGGGGGCGTTATTCTTTCGGGGTCACCCTTTTCAACCCACGATAGCGAAGCACCCATGGCGCCCTGGCCGGATTGGTTTGGTTCAGTACCTGTGTTGGGAATATGTTACGGTGCTCAATGGCTCGCCGTTCATCGAGGTGGGCAGGTTCAACGATCGGTTATCCGTGAATACGGCAGGGCTCAATTGCAATCCATTCAGCAGTACGCTTCGCCATTGTTGGAGGGAATCCGTCAGGGAAGCACCGTATGGATGTCACATGGGGATACGGTGACTGCTTTGCCCGAAGGGGCTGTGCATACCGCTTCCACGGATTCTGTTCAGTATGCCGCTTTTGAATGGCCCGATCAAAGGGTGTATGCAATTCAATTCCACCCCGAGGTCACCCACAGCGAAGATGGAACACTCGTATTAAGTAATTTTGTATTAGGAATTTGCGGGATGACCCCTTCATGGACGGCGTCTTCCTTTGTGCAACAGAGCATCCAAGATTTGAGAACGCAGGTGGGGGATCATGAGGTGGTGATGGGGATTAGCGGAGGTGTGGATTCGACGGTGGCTGCGGTGCTTCTGCACCAAGCTATTGGGGATCGTTTGCATGGAATTTTTGTGGACAACGGTCTCTTGCGTCAAGACGAATTCACCCAGGTCCTGGAAGCCTACCAACAATTGGGATTGAGGGTCAGAGGGGTGAATGCCCAAAACGAATTTTACCAAGCCTTGGCAGGTTTGGAGGAACCGGAGGCCAAGCGCAAGGCCATTGGTAGGGTGTTCATCGAAGTATTTGAACGAGAGGCCCATGCTATCCCTGCGGTGGCCTTTTTGGGCCAAGGGACCATATACCCTGATGTGATTGAATCGGTTTCGGTGCATGGTCCTTCGGCCACCATCAAATCCCATCATAACGTGGGTGGGCTTCCTGACCGCATGAAATTGAAATTGGTGGAACCTCTTCGTGCCTTGTTCAAAGACGAGGTCCGCAAAGTGGGGAGGGCCCTGAATATCCCTGCCATTTTGTTGGATCGTCATCCATTTCCCGGGCCTGGCCTTGGAATACGCATCCTAGGGCAAGTGGACCAAGCTTCCGTGACTTTGTTGCAGCAAGCCGATGCAATCTACCTGGAACACCTTCGCCGAAATGGGTGGTACGATCAAATTTGGCAAGCCGGAGCCATTTTGCTGCCAGTCAAATCGGTGGGAGTGATGGGTGATGAAAGGTCCTATGAACGGGTCGTTGCTTTGAGGGCTGTTCACAGCCTGGATGGCATGACGGCCGATTGGGTACACCTACCGTATAATTTGTTATCCGAAATTTCTAACGATATTATCAACCGGGTTCGTGGAATCAACCGGGTGGTTTACGATATTTCTTCCAAACCTCCGGCAACTATCGAATGGGAATAGACGGACAGTCAGGGCGTTGGACCCTTCGTACCCGGCAAGTCTTGGATTTTCTGCAATTTTGGGCTAGCCGCAACCGATCAGCTGCTTCTGATTTGTCGGGAATGCTCCGAGAATATGCCCGTAAATTTCCACAAATGGGCTCCAGGGATCGAAAGGAATGGTCCATGGGAGTTTACCAAGCATTGAGGGCTCAGCGGATTTTGAAATCTGCCGATTATGCCCCTTGGGAGCAGGCTCTCGCCGTTGGTCTGATCGCGATGCACGGGGAAGAGCATCCTTGGGTAGCGTTTATGAAACAGCAATACACCTTCCCCACTGATTTAATGAGTGTTATGCAAGAGTTTAGTCATCGGGGCTTTCCTTACGGCGACTTAATTTCACCGCGTGTGGTTGCTGACACGAACCCACAGGACCTTGCCGAAGGCACTTATGGGGAGGAAAGATGGCTGCAAGAACAAGGTTTGCCTGGAATGGCTTGGTTAAGGATTCGAAAGGGCTATGAAACCGTTCTGGAAGATAGAATTCACAGCAAAGGTTGGACCACTCCCCTCAAGTTTACATTAAAGCATCCCTCTGCCCTTCAAGCTTGGGCCATGCCTTTGGGTTTGGCCTTGAATGATTTGGAAGGGTACAAGGAAGGTTGGTTCGAGATGCAGGATCGTTCCTGCCAAAGGTTGGTGGAATGCATGCCGGAGCATGCAGACGGCCGATGGCTGGACGCCTGCGCGGGTTCCGGGGGCAAAACCCTATTGCTCCACGAGGCCTATCCGGACTTGCAATGGTTCGTGACCGATTCTAGAGAAGCCATTTTGCAAGAATTATCACGTCGTTTCCAGAGGGCGGGTTGGAGAAACTATTCACGTGCGCTTGCGGATTGGCTCAGCCTGGAACCTGCGGAGCTTGGCTCCTTTCCCTCACAGTTTGACGGGGTCCTGCTGGACGCCCCTTGCAGCGGTTCCGGATCTTGGCGCAATCATCCGCATTTGCAGTTACTGGGGCCTCAAATGAATCCCAAGGAATTTGCCGAAAAGCAAATGCGTATGCTCGTACGTTTATGGTCCAGGGTTCGTTCAGGGGGTTATTTGCTTTATGCAACCTGCTCTGTTTACGCCTGCGAAAACGAGGACGTCGTGAAAGCCTTCCTTGCCTCAAAAGAGGATAGCCATCTCCACTTTGATCGTTATTTGAATGCCTCCCCTCAAGGTGGTGATACTATGTTTACTGCTCTAATCCAGAAAAAATAGAACCATTAGGTTCAGGCCTTGGACAACAAAGTATTTACTGGAGACCCGACGGATTACGTAGCTGCAAAAGCGTGTTCCAAGGCTTGCTGCAAATCTTCCCATAAATCCTCCACGTCTTCGAGGCCTACCGATAGTCTAATGAGATTATCGGAAATCCGAAACTCCTTGCGTTCAAGGGGATGCATACCGCTGTGGGTGGTGCTTGCCGGGTGACAGGCCAGGCTTTCGTTGCTGCCCAGGGATACGGCCTGTTGGATGCATCCAAGGCTGTTGAGGAATTTCCAAGCGATGCGATGGCCCTCTCCTCCGTTCATCCACAGCGAAAGCATCGCACCGGATCCGGGATAGGCGAGATCTTGTATTCCAGGATGTTGGCCTAACCTTTCGGCCAAAATTCTCGCATTGGATTGGGCGGCCTGCATGCGAAGCTGTACGGTTTCCAAACTACGGGACAGGAGCCATGCTGTAAAGGGACTAGCGGTATTGCCTAATTTGTTACGGAGGGTTCGGATGCGTCGAACAAGCGATGCATCCCCCACGCAGGCCCCGCAGACCAGATCGCTGTGACCACTCATGGATTTGGTGGCGGAATACAAGACCAAATCGGCGCCTTCTTCCAAGGGCTGTTGCCAGCAGGGCCCAAGGTAGGTGTTGTCCGCCATCACCACCGGCCTTTGACCGGAGTTCGCCCAATACTCTACCAACGTGCGGAGTTGATTCCACGACCAGGTCTCATTGGTGGGGTTAGCAGGGGTTTCGATGTAGAGGATATCCGGGATTGGGCTTTGAGGAGGATAGGGGGATGAATTCTGAAAACTTTGCCTCATCGGGATACAAGGAATACCCCATGGTTCCAGAAAATCTTTGAAAAATTGAAGCGTTCCGCCGTAGAGCGGGGTTGTGTAGGCCAAGACCGAACCGGGCTTGACCAAGGCAAGCAATGAGGTGGTGATTGCAGCCATTCCGCTTTCGAAGGCCAAGGCTTCGTCGGGCATGTCAGAAATGTGGCCATGCGATCGGCCTTCCAAGGCGACCAATTGGCCTTCAACCTGCACCAAATTGGGATGACCCAAACGCGCATAATTAAACGGGGCGGGCTCGTGGTCCACTGCTCGGCCTTGTTGCAAGGCAAAGGTGGCGGCACCTGCTTCGGCACTTTCAAAAATGTAGGTCGAAGACGCATATAAAGGGGTTTTGGCGGAGCCATAATTTGGTAAGAAGGCCTGATTAGAGGGCTCTACTGGATGTATGAGCCTTGTTGCTTTTCTTTTTTTCATTGTGCAGAACTTGGGATACGGTATTCAAAATAAACCTGGCCTTCCGAGTCGTGAAAGCGTGTGGTTAGCAAGCGCTCCTTGGCAGGCCCCGAGAAATTAAGGGTGGCGAAACCTCGTTTCAGAAACAAGGATTCCGGTATACGGTTGTCGTTATGGTCTTTGTCGGCCACGGAATTGATTCCGCTCGTCAAGGGTGAGGAGGTAATATCCCAGAATACGATGCCTTTATGTTCCAATTTGGAGATTTCGGAATGGTGCCGGTCACCTGTTAGAAAAATAACATTATGAATTTTCTCTTCGGCCAATCGGTCTAGCAATTTGCGTCGCTCACAGGGGTAATTGGCGAAGGTTTCGTGGATGGCGTGGCTGTTAAGTATTTGACTTCCGCTGGCCACCAATTTGAAGGGTGCCCGGCTAAACTTGAGGGCATCGACCAACCATTCGATTTGGGCATCCCCCAGCATCCGTCTGGTGCAGGTATCCTGCAATTTTTGGTTGTTACGATGATAACGGTTGTCCAAAAGAAAAACTTCCACATCCATCCATCGGAATGCCGAGGAGATGCCTCCAAATTCAGGCATTCCGTAGGAAGGGTTGGCCCAAAACAATTGGAATGCGTCTAAACTCTCCCGCTTGAGGGGCCAGGAACCGGTGGCATCGTTGGGTCCGAAATCATGGTCATCCCAAATAGCGTATTGGGGGCAAGTGGCCAACAAGGAGATCATTTCAGGGGTAGATCGGGTATGGCTGTAGCGGTTCACCATGCCGTGAAAACTCTCCCAGTCTCCTTCCCTCAAATAAATGTTATCACCCAGCCATAACATAGCGGATGGCTTGAGGGCTGCTATTCGATCAAAAACCTTATAATCCCCGCCGTAGGATAGGGAAGGGCGATCGTAGGCCGGATCATTAATGTAACCGCAAGATCCCATGGCGATGGTGAAATCCGGGGCTGGGTATCGGTGCAACCAATGGGGCTGGGTTCTGAATTCCCCCTCGGCCACGAGCATGTCACTTTCTGGGAGTGGACGACCGTCCATAGGTTCACGATCTCCCTCATCCAGCAGGATACGGTAGGTATAACGAGCGCCTTCACAGAGTTTATCCAATTCAAAAAGAGCGGTGTAGGCGGGGCCAATGCCTGTCCGTAAGCAACGAGTTCCTTCTTGGACCGAGGAGGTCGCAACCCAGGGCTCTCGGCTGCTGTCTTTGGCTTCTCCAATCAATTTATACTCCAAACAGAGCGAAGCTTGGCCTTTGGTTTGGATCCAAACCGAGGCATAACGCAGGCCGGCATGGCCTAGCATGGGGCCTGAGGCCAAGATGGGATGAGGTTCACGTTGGTTGGTTTTGGCTTCGCTTTGAGCCTGGGAGGTCAGGATGACGCATCCAAAGTTCAATAAGATTAGGGTCCAATTAAGAAGGTATCTTTTCATCGTGGAAAATTAGAGAGAAAATTCAAGCACATCGGTCTACTTTTGAACAAATTTGACCTAAATAAATCAAATCGCCATGGCCAATCCAATACTAGAATGCGTTCCCAATTTTTCCGAAGGTCGTCGTCAGGATGTTATCGACAAAATCGCGGCGGCTTTGGGTTCCGTGGAAGGCGCCTTGTTGTTGGACGTGGATCCTGGGAAGGCAACTAACCGTACCGTGATGACCTTGGTCGGAAAACCGGAAGCGGTGGTGGAAGCAGCATTCCGCGCAATCAAAGTGGCCGCCCAATTGATTGACATGGGCAGCCATCAGGGCGAACATGCGCGCATGGGGGCCACCGATGTGTGCCCTCTAATCCCCATAGCCGGAATGAGCATGGACGAAGCGGTTCATTGGTCCAAAGTCTTGGCTCAAAAGGTTGGCAATGAACTGGGAATTCCCGTTTACCTCTACGAATATTCCGCCAAGGAGTCTTACCGCCGAAATCTAGCGGATATCCGCTCCGGTGAATACGAAGGCCTGGAGGTCAAGATGAAGGATCCCCGTTGGGCTCCTGATTTGGGCCCTTCAACTTTCCAGCCCAGTTGCGGTGCCACGGTGATCGGCGCCAGAGATTTATTGGTGGCATACAATGTTAATTTAAATACGGTATCCTCGCGCTTGGCTAATTCTGTAGCCTTTGACGTGAGAGAAGCAGGTAGGGTAATCCGTGATGGGCATCCGTTGACGGGCAAAATTCGTTTGGATGCTCAAGGTGAGCCGGTCCGCAAGGCTGGTACCTGCAAATCAGTCAAAGGGGTAGGTTGGTATATTCCGGAGTATCGTTTGGCCCAAGTTTCCATGAATTTGACCCGACTCTCCGATACGGACCTGCATGAAGCGTATGAAGCGGTTTGGGAATCGGCCAACCGGAGGGGTCTTCGGGTCACTGGTTCAGAATTGGTAGGTTTGGTCCCACTCGAAAGCATGCTCAAGGCTGGACGATATTTTATGCGCAGAGTAGGCAGGTCTTCTGGAGCATCGCAGGAGGAATTGATCGAATGCGCGGTGCAAAGCATGGGCCTAAGGCAATTAGGAGAATTTGATCCGCGCCGCAAGATTATTGAATATGCGATGGAGGCCCCATACGGACCTTTGGTTTCCCTAAGTCTTGGAGCTTTTGCGAACCTGACTGCGAGCGATGCACCAGCCCCGGGAGGTGGATCTGTGGCCGCCTACATGGGGGCCTTGGCCGCTGCTTTAGGAGCGATGGTAGCCAATTTGTCCGCTCATAAACGCGGATGGGAAGCACAAACCCCTGAATTTTCTGATCATGCCGAGGCTTTGCAGGAAATCAAAAACAAATTGTTGCGTGCTGTGGATGAGGATACCAGGGCCTTTGAGGGGGTGATGCAGGCGATGGCTCTTCCCAAATCCACCGAAGCGGAGAAAGAGCTTCGTCTTGAGGCTATCGCTCGAGCCAATTTCCAGGCACTTCAGGTACCTCTGCTGACAATGGAGTTCATCTCACCTTTGTTTGCATTGTTGGAACATTTGGTGCATCAAGGAAATCCCAATTCACGTTCCGATGCCATGGTGGGTTTACAAGCGGCTTGGGCTGCATCGGAAGGTGCCTATTGGAACGTTATCATTAACGCGGGTCCGTCTTCGGGTCGTTCTGAAGAAATCGTTGTTTTATTGGTCAAGGCAGAGGCACTACGTAAAAATTCGAGAAATACATTGGATAGGGCAATTGCATCGGGTGAACTCTTGTTAAAGTAAAACATCATATTGTATATTAAATACATTTTTTTTTAATATTTAAGTCTTAAATTTACTTTATTCATGAAAAAAAAAATAGGCTTCTTATTGATTACCTTCTTTTGCCTTGGGAGCTCAATTTATGCTCAGACTCCTGGAAGAGATTTTCTTAGGAATCAAATTAAAGAGTGGGGCGAGTGCAAGAATGTTGCAATGACAAAAAGTGGTGGTGATGTAGCCTTGTTTCGCTCAAATGGTTGGGCGGCACAGGGCGCTCCTTTAGCCATGACTAATAAACTTAAAGAATTGAATAAGAATAATGAGGATATTCGTGAAATTGTCTTAACGGAGGATGGTAGTTGGCTAATTTTGTGGGGAGATAATGGTATTAACTCAAATGGGATTCCTCCGTCACTTTACAAGAAACTCAAAAAGTGGAATAGTGAGGGTGAGCAAATTACTTCTATCACATGTAATGATCAAGGTGATTGGGTTGTTATTTCCAAAAACAAATATTCAGCATCAAGTGAAAAGATCATGGAACAATTGAAGTCAGGAGAGGAAAAAAACGGTGAGTTGTGGGCCGCTCATCTCACAGAGGATGGTTTGGTAGCGTGTTACGAAAAAGGATACAATTTCATGGGTAATGTCCCTGAGAACTTAAAGCTAAAATTAAAGGATACGTCAATCAATGTTTTTAGGATTAAGTTTTTAAGTGATGGTGCTTATTTTTTTTCCGACCTCAAGGGAAACTTCGCTTATTTTATGTAATGGCTAATTTTTTAGGTTTAAAGACACTGATTTATCGTATTTTGATAAGTTCTCCAATCCCTCGGTCTGGATATTGTTTTTTAATGGACTCAAAATCAGAGTTTAACTTCATTCGAATTCCAGCCTGAGGATGCACCGTTTCGAGTAAGGCTGATGGATCTTTGACTTTACTCATGGGTTGGTAAGCCCCGCGAGGTCCGCCGTAATAGCGTGCGGAATGGAGTTTATGGTTTGCAAATTCAAACACAGTTTTGGCGGCTTCTGTTCTGTTCAAGGCAGACCATAAACTATCGTTACCGCGCATCCAATACCATGTGACCGCATTTCCTACGAGTTCAAAGCGTTGAAGTTCGTTGTTCATAAGTCGTGCTAGTGCTTTGGAACCGCTGGCCTGATGATACATGACGTTTGGAATGGTATCGGCGAGTTCGCAGAGGCTGGTGATGTCCTCAAAGTTCATCAAACTTAGGCTGTCATTTTCCCTTTTCCATAACATTCCTTCAGACTCTATTTGGGTTGGACCTTGCCAAGCGAGCAGGTTACCTTTGGCCTGTAAGGTTGATAAGGCTTGATTAATGTGCATGGTGTTGCTTCTCAATATCCAATTTTGGTATATACAAAAAGAACTGTCTTCTGTCCAAAGAAATAATGAGTCACGATAGGGCATGGAATATCCCTTCAAGGAGTTTGAGATCCAATGAGTACTGTCTGTAGAGGATAGTTTACTGAGCCATACTTGTCCCTGGGCACTGAACCCTCGACTATGTATCAAATCCACAGAGTTCGGTGGCTTAAGGTTCATGCGCCTTGCAGAATCTATTTCCAAAAGATCGGTTCGAATTTTGATGTGTTCAATACTGTCCAACCAATGAACATTGCCCTCGGCACGAGCCATGTTTCGCTTTTGATCCATGAATAAAGTATCAGCGAGGATGAAATGCCTACGGTCCACCACAGCCCAGGCCGCATTCTGTAGCCCAGGACCAGACTTGGATTCGTTGTGGAGAAACAGCTTGGCGGCTTGAATTTGGTAATGACCGGCATCGGCTTCAAAGGTTCCTTTGAGGCTGTGTATTCTGGAACGGGCCATGAGTAGCAAGCAATCGGCTTGAGCTACATAACGACAAGTCGTTGTTTGAAGATTCATCTCCGGATGATCAACGACAACTTGTTCTCGAAAGGTATAATCGCGTCGGTCAAGGTCGCCTGTTCCATGACGGCTGCTGATGCGCACTCCACCCTGCCTAAGAACTCCTCCAAGTTCATAGCGGGCTTCGTTGCGAGCGCTGTTGAACCAGAGGGTTGGAGTTTCGAGGGACAAGTCTTTTTGTCGACAACGCACATCACCTTCAAAATAAGCCTCTTGATCGGTTGTGTTCCAATACATTTTCTGCGATTGAATGTTCAAACCGTCCTTGCCGTTGAGTTTAACCTTCCCCTCGGCTTTGGCGATTCGGTCACCTTCGGAAAGCGTAACCTGGTTGCATCGTAATATCATACCACGATGTTTAAGGATAACTCCCCCGCTTAGGGTTTTGGTAGTTCCTTGAGGACCTCGTTCGAATCGTCCTTCACCGGACTCCACAATTTCAAAGGCATTTCGTTCATCGTTAAACCCTTGTCCTGGGTTTTGGGCGCCAAGGGATGGAGTCCATAGGGGCAACCCAAACCAACAAAGTACCCAGCATACAAGGAAACGTGCGCTCATTAGGTCAAAAATACCCCTATACCTCTAAATTTGAAGGTATTGATGAAAATCCTTGTTTTGGCGGGTTGGTATCCGCAATATGGTCGTAGCGGAAACGGCATCTTCATTGTGCGGCATGCCGAAGCTTTGGCAGCGACTAGCCAGGCCAGTGGAAAGGAAATTACCGTGGATTTGATGGCGGTTCAACCGCTGTCCTGGATGCAAGGATCCGGACAAGCCCTTACGGGGATTATTCCTGAAAAGCCGGTGCGGCATTTCGTTCAAAGCTACAAGAATGGAGGTTGGGGGGTGTTGGCCTTATTGAGGCAAATCAAGGCTTGGCGTGTTTTGTGGGCGGCCTACAAAGCGCATCACGGAGCGGGTCCGGATTTCATTGTGGCACATATTTCATGGAAATCAGCGCTAATCGCAGCAATCAGCGGCTTGCCTTTCGTGGTGGTGGAGCATTGGTCCGGCTGGTTGCAAGAAAAAGTCCCTTATGCTTGGTGGCAACGGATTTTGATCGTCCAAAGCCTGCGCAAGGCCTCCAAGGTCCTGGCCGTATCGCCTTGGCTGGCAGAAGCCATTCGACTCAAGGTCCCTGACTTGAACGTTGAGGTCTTGCCCAATGTGGTCGAAGAGCATTTTTGGTCGGCATCGGGGAGGGTTCCCGTGGAAGAAACCAAACACTATTTGCATATCTCGGATCTGGCCGAAGTCAAAAACCCAAAATTGCTCAGGCAGGCATGGGTTCTAAGTGGTTTGGCCGAAAAGGGGTATCGTCTGCGAATTGCCGGGGAATATTCGGTTGATCGTCAGGAGGCTTTTCGAGGAGTGTCGGGCATTGAATGGCTGGGTGTTTTGGACAGTTTGGGAGTGGCCAAAGAACTTCGAGAGGCAAGGGCGCTTTTACTACCCAGCCACAGGGAGACCTTCTCCATCACAACTGTAGAGGCGTTGTTATGCCAATGCCCAGTTTGGCTAGGCTATATACCTTTGTTGGAACAGTACAATACGCATCCCTTGGTGAAGGGCCTAGATCTGACGGACCCCGAAGCATGGGCGCAGGCCTTAATTGACTCTATCTCAAATAACAGTTCTCACCACTTGCCATTGACCCCCGCTGACCGTGAAGCAATGAACGCATCTCTGTTTAGGTATCAGGCTAATCGTGTAGGGAGTCAACTTTTGGACATTATCGAAAGTATCAACGAATGAGCGATTTAGGGAAGACGATAATGTTGCGCGGCTTACAGATGGCGACCTCCATGGGGATGCTATGGTTAACAGCTGCATGGATGGGTCCTGCCTTGAGGGGGCAGACCTCGATGGTAATGGCCTTGGCTCATGTTGGGGTATTGGTCAGTGGATTTGGGGCGGGATCCGGAATGATTTACCATGCCAGCAGGACTTCTTCCAAGGCTTTGTGGCGTTGGTCCCAAGGTTGGGCTTGGGTTGCGGTCCTTCTAGTTGGGTCGCTGTCGTGGGGTTATATGCAATGGACTCCTATGCAATCAATCATGATGGGCATCTTGGCTTGGTTTCATGCCTCTGTTGCCGCGGCCAGGGGATGGTTGCTGGGAAATGGAAAATTGCAGAAGGATAATGTACTTGGTTGGATGATTCCGTTGTTACCAACCTTACTTCTAGGTTTCTTGTATGGATATCAGCAATTCGGGGGCCAGGTAATTCCTTCGTTGGATTTGTTTTTGATAGTTCACGGGGTAGCGATGGGTCTTGTGGCCGGCTGGTCATGGTATGAGGTTAGTTTCAAGGAACTGCACAAGGGGCAGGCGATATGGGATGTAGGCAAGGCCTTATGGGCATTCAATCGATGGACAGCCTCAGCCAACCTCGGCCAGTTTGTGGTTTATCGTCTTCAATACCTTTATATGATTGCGATGCTGGGTTCCGCTGAACTTGGTATTTATTCCGTAGCGGTGGTTGTGGCTGAAGGAGTCTGGGTTATTACCCAAACCTATTCTACCGTGCTGCTTTCGTCTTTGAGTGCCCACCAAGGACCTCCAAATGAGCAGCAGGTCCGTAGAAGTTGGCGCTGGTCAATGCAGGCCTTTGCAGGGACTCTTGTACCCGTAATCGTTTTGATCCTTATCCCAATTCCTTGGCTTGGCCAGGTTCTTGGATCCGCCTACAAGCCGGTCCATGGATTATGGATTGCTTTGGCTCCCGGTATTTTGGCTATGGCGTGCAGCAACGTCTTGGTCCAACATTTCACCGCCTTGGGAAGGGTTAAGGTTTCTTTTTTTTCCTCCTGGGGAACTGCTTTCCTTATGGTTTGTGGTCTGGGTCCATCGCTTCAGTTTGCTGGGGCAGTGGGTATTGCTTGTTGGACTTCGGTGGTCTTGGTAGCGAATACGATAGGGGTATTGGTCTATTTTAGAATGACCTACAAGGCGTATCTTTGAAGCTGTTCCTTATTTTTGACAGGAACAAGCCTTCCGATGCCTTTAGGATCTGAAGGATAAACGGTGGTTGTAGCTCAGTAGGTTAGAGCATCAGATTGTGGTTCTGAGGGCCGTGGGTTCGAATCCCATCAGCCACCCTTGTCAAGGTTAATGGAGATTAAGGCATCGTTCAATTATGCTAATCCGGGATTTTGATTTGCACAATTTCTACGCTTTGTCCCCGAATAATGTAGCCCATATCAAAGCAGCAATACGTGGGATGGCCCTCTCTGGCACCTTCGATATGGGTTAAGTATTTGAATTGATAGCCCCGTTGTTCCAAGGATTCGAAGGGCAGTGTTTGGCCGTCCACTACTAATTTTCGACATTCAACAAGGATTTTACGATTTTTTCGCAACACATCATGAATTCTTTTGACTTTGAGGTCACCCGCCCCAAGGTTTTGATGGTAGTGAATGTTGCGGCAATAATCGTCGCAAAACTTTTTGTCACGACGTCCCTCAAGGAGACTATGGCATAGTAGACAGGTTCTCGGGTTCATAAGAGTTGATAAACGCAAACCTACGACACAGGGTTTATGCTCTTCAGAGCTTTGTTTTCATTCTTTCTTCATTCACCCTTTAAACCAAAAAAAAGTATGGGAAACATTCGTAATCAAGTCCGATTAATCGGCAACCTGGGTCGGAATCCTGAATTCAGGGAAATCAGCAGTGGTCGCAAAATGGCGCGTTTCAGCCTCGCCACCAACGACTATTATTACGGGGATCAAGGCGAGAAAATTGCCGAAACCCAATGGCATCAACTCGTGGCTTGGGGCAAGTTGGCCGAAGTTAGCGAACGACTCCTCCACAAAGGATCGGAACTGGTGGTGGATGGCAAACTCAACACACGCTCTTATACCGATAAGGATGGAAATCGTCGGTCATATACAGAGGTGGTAGTTCTTGAAATGGCATTGATGGATCGTAAAGCCTCATCGGAAGATAACGAGAGAGACTCGGAGGAATTCGAAGAATCCGAGGAGCAAGCATCCATTTGAACGAATGGTGAAGGGGAGGACAGTTCTATCGAATTATCACAAAGCGTCCGTTATACACCCTGTCTTGATTTAAGTCGGTCACATTGAACAAGTAGATACCGGCTTGGACACTTTGTTTGCTATCCGACAACAAATCCCATGCATGTTCCCCTCCGGCCAATTGGGTTTGTGTTGGATCTGAAGCGTATTCGCTAAACCACTGCGCATTGCTGCCGTTGTAATCGTTACTTTGATCGTGCTGCAGGATGGCTACAGGGTCACCCGCTAGGGTGAATACCTTTATGACACATCGAGCCGGAAGACCATGAAAGTATATTTTTCGTGAACGAGCATTGCTCCCGTCCCAAGCGGCTCCAATTCGATAAGGATTGGGATAAACGCCCACCTGCAGGTCACGGTTGAGGGTATCCGCCGGAGTCCCGGGGAATAAGCGTATCAAAGAAGAGGCTTTCGAGCTTTCGAGCGATTCAAGGCCTACTTCACTGTTTCCGCGATCAAATGCAGTCAGCACACAGAGGTATTGCCAACCCGCTAACAAATTTCCTAAACGGTACTTGTACCGGTAGGCTGTGGTATCTCCTTCAAAGTACCGAGGATTGTTTAGTCTTACAGCCTGGAATCCGTTATTGAAACCGATGGAATTCCCCGTGGAGTCCCATTGGCCGATAAGATTCATTCGGGATACCGCATCTGGGAAACGATCATCTCCCGGTTTGCTAAGGTACAATTTGTATCCTTCAAAATCCCTCTCTTTGGTGATGGGATCCAACGATTGTTCGGATCGATCATCCCAGTAGATATCGATGCCATCCCCGGTAAATTCAGACCGAAAGGTGGGACGATTAGGAGGTTCGGGCAAAACAAAACGGTCCAAAATCATATTGCTGTTAAGATCTTCGGTAGAATCGAGGATTCCGTTTGCATTGAGGTCTTCGCCGAGGAAAGTACGCTGAGCCCATCCGAGATTTTTGCGCAAATCGGTTCTTGCTAAATAGGAATCCGGGGTTTGATCGCTTCTTCGGGGTGCGCAGACCATAGCCACGTAATAGGTTAGGGTCTGCCCACTGTCGATTCGCTCAAAAGGCCCAGAACCTAGAAGTTGTACCCTGTTGCCTGGGGTATTCAAATTGGCAGAAGGACCGAAATTTCCACGGTTACGAAGCCGGTCATAACGTTGTAAATCTGATGTTGGGGCTGCCTGATTATAAATCCAATAATTAGGATTGACTTTGAAACCTGGGGAAGAAAGTGCCAAGGGATGGTAAAATTTCCCATTGAGTTCAGCGC
This sequence comes from Bacteroidota bacterium, assembly GCA_005799025.1. Taxonomy (GTDB): domain Bacteria; phylum Bacteroidota; class Bacteroidia; order UBA7662; family UBA7662; genus SYHX01. The sequence goes on from SYHX01000030.1 coordinate 18,564, forward strand.
CTAGATACTGGATCGCTCCGTAGGAATTTGCAAAACTTGCATCATCTCCTGTAACATGAAAAGCATAAATTGCTTGAAGGCTATCCTCTATGCCTACCGAACCTTTATTAAAAAAAGCACCTCCTCGATCGTTGGTTACGTTCACATTGCGAACGACGAGGTCACTCCAAATCCCTGTGTACATGGAATCCCAAGGGAGTGGACCCATGTTGGTGATTTTGTATTGTAGCACAACAAAATAATCAGCAAAGGGAAAATTCCAAGCTAGGCTGTTAAGCTGGACTTTGGCTTGTAAGGGGAGCAAATGATTGGCGATAGGCTGTCCCGATCCAGGAACATAGGTCAAAGAATCGGTGAAATGCAATTCAAATTCCTGATGCGCTAAGGCGGTTAAAGAAAAATTGGTATTGCCTGGCAAACTTGATTTCTCCAAAACAGGCCATCCTGGCGAAGGACTGAATTCGAAGCCTGCTTTACCAGCGGCATACCCGGAAGCATCATCCAGGGAGGCGGTGGAGACGGAGAGTTGCCCCCCCCGATAAGCGCCGAGCCAAAGGCCTGCCTCGAATAGATGCTCCACTCCTGAATTCAATGGGTATTCCATAGAGGGTAGCCCTTGAGGTTCGTTGCGCACATTGGGTCGTCCTATGGTGCCGGCATTGGTCAGGTGAAGACCGATTTGCCCTACCTGAACACTCTTTTCTTCAAATTGCCCTGAAGCAATACAGGGTAAGAGGAACAAGATCAAAAAATACAAAAAGCGATTGGACATAAATTCAAGGGTGGAGATCAAAATTAATTGCATTTAAGGAAAGGTACCTCTCAAGGTAGGCTTTGCTTTCCTGAGGCCCGCACTGGATAAGCAAATCCAAAACCGAGAGGCCAGCAACAAAGCCTGTTTGAATTTCAAATTGCTGGTAGTATCGCGGAGTTTTCCAATTCCTATGCTTCATAAGCAACGCCCATGGCTGGAGTAAAGGGAGTTTTTCTGCTGATTCTGAGATTTGAACTTCAATTTTCAGTTTGTCGAGTATCCAGGCTAGTACCTTGATATTGTATTCCATTAAATAGTCCCCTGTTTCAAGAATTAATTTGTGAAGGTCATCTTCCATATATTCAAAGAATGGCGCCCTTCGGTACGCATTTTGAATGCATCGCCAATGTTTGGCGGCCCATCCGCCCCTTTGTCGACCTTCATTCATGGCAAGGCGAACTTGGGCCAGGGTTTGATGGTGGGAGCGACCTCCATGGATGGGGAGGCTAATCATGATCGCCCCTTGGGAGTCCACTAGGCGATAACGGTTCATTCCGGTGGCTTTGGCAAAGGGTATATCCGAATCAAAGCAGACCCTGCCGCTGTGCATTATTTTTGCCATGAAAGGCAAATCTGGCCAGCAATGCAAAGGCATAGGGTATTTTGTAGGCTGGTTCACGTGATCCTTCTGGAAAATGACAAAACTACTGCAAGCCCTATGTTTCATCGTCGTTTGGATGCCGGCACTGTCTGCCATGGAATTGGTCTGCGTTCAGTCTCAATGGCGCCATCCTGAATCCGGTCCCTATGTGGATTTGACGCTCTATTTGCGACCTGCCCTTCCCAAAATGCCCGTTGATGGTCTGAGCGAGAGCAGTCGTAAGGGTGATGAAGCGGTAAAAGTCGAAATCATGATTTACGACCAGCAGGGAATCAAGGCTTTTGATAAATATATTTTGCGAAAATCTACTTCGGATTCCTTACAGGAGAATGGCGCCGATTGGGCTGATTTGAAGCGTTTTTATTTGCCCCCAGGTCGCTATGGCCTTGAGGTAAGAGCCATCAGTTTGATGGATACGCTTGATAAAGCGGTCCTTTCCAAAGAATTGGTGATCGATTCGGTAGATATTTTGCCTCATGTGAGTCAACCGGTTTTCCTTCATGATTGGCAGCGTTCGACATCCCCATCGCGTTGGGTGCGCAGCGGGTATCGCTTGATGGTGAAGGCCGGTGCCACTTATCAAAATCGTTCGGATACCTTGGGATTTTATTCGGAAATCCATTTGGATAGTACTAAATCCTCGCGCTATCTGCTGGTCTATTCACTTACCAATGAACAAGGCCAAGTGGTCGGTTCCAGGCAAGGATTTTTGCGATTGGATCCTTCCAAACGGGTACAAGGATTCCTAGGGGTTTGGCCGCTGACGGATTTGGAGGATGGGAAATATCAGCTCAATCTCGAATTGAGGGATTCGGCCAATTCCTTGGTGCAAAGGCGTGCACGTTCATTGGAACTTTGGTCATCCGTCCTTTGGGCAGAGGCGATTTCCTCAGATAGCGCTGCACACGGACAAGTAAGTGGAAATTCTACCAAGGTCTTTCAGGGATTGGAGCTGCATGATTGGGAACAATATTTAAATCGTTTGGATGGGAAAGGTAAACGCAAGCAAATTTCATCTTTGCGTCCAATATGCGATCCTGGTCAACGACTAACCCTAGATCGTTTAACCGGCCAGAACCCGCCTGATGAGCAGGCCATTTTGTCGTTCGTGCAATTTTTCTGGAAGCAAAGAACGGGTGATATGAACATGGTTTCTCAATGGTCTGATTATCAAATTGATGTGAACAAGACCATTTCCTTGTTTTCATCCAGGATTACCCCCGGCTACGAGACCGAAAGAGGGAGAGTTTATTTGCAATACGGTCCACCCAATACCAGAACAGTTATCGACAACGAGCCTTCCGCGTACCCTTATGAGGTTTGGTGGTATTACCAAATCAAAGGCCAACGCAATGTTCGTTTTGTGTTCTATAACCCGGACATGGTGACTAACGATTATGCCCTGTTGCACTCGGATGCTTTCGGAGAGAATTCAGATCCACAATGGCGTTTGCAATTGTTTAGCCGTACCTCGGCATTCCAGAATTTAGATAACAGCTTGAACAGGGGCCATTTTGGTTCTCATTTGGACGATCACCTTCGTAACCAATAAGATTTTGAGTCGATTGTTGGGGGCTTTTTTAATGGTTATCATGAAGTATCGGCGTGAGGTTGTTCGAGAAAATCTACGCCGAGTTTATCCGAATTGGACCAATATTCAACGTTTTAAGGTGGAAAGGGACTTCTACAATTATTTGGGTGGACTCTTATGGGATTTGTTAAGATCCTTGATGGGTGGGAAGCATTCAAGTCTTGAGAAAATAGCTTGGGAGAATCCGGAGATTTTGGATAGTTTGGCTTCCCAGAAAAAATCTTTGGTCCTATTGACCTCGCATTATGGAAATTGGGAATGGATTGCTCAGGCTATGGGTTTACGTTTTCATCATCGTTTATGGTTTGTTTACAAACCTCTTGAATGGAAACCCGCTGAAAATTGGCTTAAAAAATGGCGATTTAATCGCAAAGTCATTCCAGTTGCAATCAAAGCGTTACGATCAAAGCTTGCTGCCGAATCCCCTTCGACTTCCATACCCTTGGCACTGTATTTGGGTGCCGATCAATCCCCTACGGCACATAGCCGTTGGATTACGAGTTCTTTCTTGGGTCAACCCACGGTGGTGTATCAGGGCCCTGAAGAATTATGCAGGACCTATGGGCTTACCCCAGTTTGGATAAGAATTCGACCTCTCGCTTCTCGAGGGTCTTATTCAATACGTTTTGAATTACCGCCTTCGAATTGGCCCGAGGCTGATCATGGCTCACTGATGCATTGGTATATGGATTCTTTAACCCAGCAAATTCATGATGCTCCTTCAAATTGGTTATGGACACATAGGCGTTGGAAATTAAACAGGGAATTGGGTTTGGATGGGTTAAACAATTCCCAAGTCCTTTACGATTAATCGATGAACAAGTCTTTGCATTTCGCGGTCGTCATTCTGAACTGGAACGGTTTGGCTCATTTGCGCCGTTACCTACCATCCGTATTGGCAACTGACTTTGATGGTTGGGATTGTGTTTTGGTAGATAATGCATCGTCGGATGATTCGGTATCCTGGGTTCGATCCTATGCCGGAGATCAAGTACGCATTATTCAACTGAACAAGAATGAGGGTTATACAGGAGGGTATATGGAGGGTCTGAAGAATGTGAAGGCAGATGTGTATGTATTGTTGAATTCGGATGTGGAAGTCTCTAGCGACTGGCTCATTCACTTGAATTCCTTCATGCTGTTGCATCCTAACCTTGCAGCGGTGCAACCCAAAATTCTATCCGACAGGGACAGGAATAAGTTTGAATATGCAGGTGCATGTGGAGGTGTAGTGGATGGTTTGGGATATCCTTTTTGTGCAGGCAGGATTTTTACTGATTTGGAAGCTGATTATGGACAATATGATGAGCCGCGTGATGTTTTCTGGGTGAGTGGGGCATGTATGGCGGTTAAGGCCAAGGACTTCTGGGAATGCGGAGGCTTGGATACGCAATACTTTGCGCATATGGAAGAAATTGATTTGTGTTGGCGATTGCAACGTTCTGGCCATAAGTTAATGACTTGTCCACAATCAGTGGTGTACCATTGGGGGGGAGGTTCACTATCCTACGGTAGCCCACGCAAGACGTATTTGAATTTTAGGAATTCATTGTTCACCATCACCAAAAATCTAGCTCCAGGGGAGTGGTTGCTCCGTGTTTGGAGCAGGCTTTGGCTTGATGGGCTTGCAGCGGCGTATTTTCTAAGTCGAGGATCGGTGGGTGATTTTGCGGCGGTTATGAAGGCTCACTGGGCCTTTTTTGCTGCACTCCCCCGATTGATGAGAATTCGACGAGAATCGACCTTGCCTTGGATTCCCTTGCAGCAGCTGCGTGGGGTATGGCCAGGTCGAATTTGGCCTTATTTGGGGATTGGGGATGCTAGAAGACGTCAAATGACCTTGCAAATCAGGGCATTTATCGAAAGCCTTGTCCTCAAATCTCCTCAGAAGCCTGGGTGATGGCGTGTCGTGCGCCTAGATAGGCGAGTCGATACGATAACGCACCCATACCACTAATGGATCCACGGCAATGTGCAGCAATATACGAGAGATGCCTATAGGTTTCCCTGGATGGGGGATGGCTGAGATGTACTTCATAAATCGGAATTTTGATGGCAGCCACCGCATCCGCCAAGGCTATGGAGGTATGCGTCAGTCCACCCGGATTCAAAAGCACAAAGTCTATGCCGGGGTCGCAAGCTTGCAGGGTGTCGATCAAAACGCCTTCGTGATTACTCTGCACATATTCGATGCGGTCCTGAGGAAATTCCTTTTGCAAATCTTCGAGAATTGTATCCATACTGGTATGGCCGTAAATTTCGGGTTCTCTTTGGCCCAACAAATTCAGGTTAGGGCCGTTGAGGATCAGCACATGAATAAGATTCATGAAACCAAAGGTAGGTCATGAGGCAGGGACTTTCTCCCGCAATTATTCGGAGGCAAGATAGCCGCTGGGCGTCCCTGGGCACATCTTGGTTGCGTTCCCTCAAAGGCTTCAGAGCCTGGCTGGGCTTGGAGAAATCCTTGGCTCCATTGACTTTGGAAGCTTACCTCAAGGATGTGTATCAATTGGGTGTTTGGGCTCAAAAAGGTGCGACCACTGGTAAGGCATCCCCAGAAGAAATTACCCAAAGTGATTTGAGGAGTTGGTTGGCAACCCTGCACGGCCTAGAATTGCAAGCGAGTACGCAGGCAAGAATGCTGTCAGCGATCAAGGCGTTCTACCTCTACCTTGAACAGGAAGGAATAGCGCTGCACCAGCCGGCATCTTTGTTGGAACTACCTCGATTGGCGCGGAAGCTTCCTGTGGTTTTGAGCATCGATGAGGTGAATCGTATGATTGAGACGGTGGATCTTTCCGATCCTCAAGGTTATATGAATCAGTGTATGTTGGAACTCCTGTACGCGTGTGGTCTACGGGTCAGCGAATTGGTGGGCCTGAAGCGAAGCGATGTGCAAATCGATTTAGGACTTATCCGTGTTCGGGGCAAAGGCAACAAAGAACGATTGGTTCCTTTGGGTTCTCATGCGGGAAGGCAATTGGATTTGTACCTGCAACAGGATAGAGTGTTCCAAATTGTAGCCAACGGCCATGAGGATGCCGTCTTTAGGAGCCGTAACGGCAAGACATTGACCCGCATGGTTGTTTTCCTTTTGGTTAAAAAGCAAGCAGTGCTTGCTGGCATCTCCAAACAAGTGAGCCCCCATACCTTTCGGCACGCCTTCGCAACGCATATGGTGGAGGCAGGGGCAGACCTGCGTGCAGTACAAGAAATGTTAGGGCATCAATCCATTCTAACGACCGAAATTTATACTCATCTAAGTCGTGAATATTTGCGAGAAGTTGTCCAGCGATTTCACCCCATGTCCGGACTCAAACGCCGGAGTTCTTCCTGAAGGGCTTGAATTTTGTCGAGGGCGTCTTGTTCCTTCTTTTGTTCCAGAGCCAACACCTTAGGCGGCGCTTTGGATGCAAAGGAGGGGTTGTGGAGTTTAGCCCGAACAGATTGAAGGAATTTTTCTTGGTATTCCAAATCTTTTTGGAGCTGTTCCAAGGCTTGTCCCTTGTTCAACTCAACGCCTGGGTCAACCATGACCTTTCGGGTGCCGCAAATCAAGGCCGATAGGTGTTCCAGTCCGCTCGAGCCCGTTGAGCTAAAATCCAAGGTCACGGCGGTTAGTCGATGTAGAATAGGCTCGAAATTCTGAAGGAACTCTAAACCAGTTTCGGGGTAGAGGGTCATGGCATGACGGGCTCCAAGTTGATTTTGCCCTTTGAAATGCCGCAGTGCTACGACCAAGTCCAAGGCCAAATTAGCCTGATCCAAATAGGCCTGATCCAAATGCTTGGCTTTGGGGTAGGGGGATATGCAGAGAAATTCTCGATCAAAGGCTATGCGCTCAGGATCTCGAAGGGGTTGGATGCGTTCAAAGAGCTCCTCCGTCACAAAAGGCATGACAGGGTGTAACAGAGCAAGGAGGTCTCTAAGGAATTCAGCGCTTTGGTGCAAGACCGGCCACGCCATAACTTGACCGGGCTGAGGTTTGATCATTTCCAAAAACCATGAACAAAAATCGTCCCATATAAGCTTATAAATCAAACGGATAACTTCTGAAAGCCTGTACTGCGCGTAGGCTTGTTCCAATTCGACCTGTGTTGCGGCCAATCGTTGGCCAAACCATCGAATTGCCTCGCCCTGTTCGGACCCGGTATCTTCGGCGGAGGGGCCTTGCTCATACCAAGACAGCAATAGCCTATGCGCATTCCATAATTTGTTTGCAAAATGTCGTCCATGTTCCAGTTGGCTTTCATCGAATAACAAATCATTGCCGGCAGGGGACGAGAAGAGCAATCCCATGCGCAGGGAGTCGGCCCCGAATTGAGCGATCATATCCAAAGGGTCTGGTGAATTCCCCAATGATTTTGACATTTTACGGCCCTGTTTGTCACGGACAATTCCGGTGAGATACACATCCTTGAAGGGGACCTCTCCATGGAATCGTTGGCCGGCCATGATCATTCGGGCCACCCAGAAAAACAAGATATCTGGACCGGTGACAAGTACCGCGGTCGGATAATAATAAGCCAAATCCCGGTTGGTCTCTTGATGAAGGTTGTGATGGCGTATGAAGTCCGGATCAAAAACAGATAAGGGCCATAGCCACGATGAAAACCAGGTATCCAGCACATCTTCATCCTGGTGCAGGTCTTGTGCCGTCCATTTTCCCAAGGTTAATTCGGCAGCTTGATGAGCATCTTCGGCCACCCACGTTTGACCGTCGGGGGAATACCATGCGGGAATGCGTTGGCCCCACCATAATTGTCTGGAGATGCACCAGTCCCGGCAATTTTCTATCCAGTGTCGATAGGTGGCCATGAATTTATCCGGAAAGAGTCGAACATTTCCATTGACAACCGCTTGAAGGGCAGGTTCGGCCATTTCTTGCATTTTGACGAACCATTGCAAACTGAGCTTAGGCTCGACCACCGCGTGGGTACGCTCACTATGCCCGACCGAAGACGTGTAAGGTTCGCAATGAACCAAGGCGCCCTCTGTCACGAGCAGGGGTATGATCTGCCGCCTTGCCTCAAAGCGGTCTAGACCCACCATGATTTGCGCTTTTTCATTAAGCCTTCCTTGATCATCCAACATATCGATCACACCTAGACCATGTTGGAGTCCCAAAGCATAATCATTGGGATCATGAGCCGGGGTTACCTTGAGGCAGCCTGTACCGAATTCCATGTCCACATAGGGGTCTGCAATTATTGGTATTGCCTTACCAATCAGGGGAATGATTGCCTTTCGTCCTACCAGGTGTTGGTAACGTTCGTCGTTCGGGTGGACGCAAATCGCTGCATCGGCCATGATCGTTTCTGGACGAACGGTTGCAATGGTGACCGATTCATCGGAGTTTTCGATCCGGTAACGAATATGCACCAGTTGCCCTTGGACCTCCTTGAAAATCACTTCGTCGTCGGCCAGGGCGGTCTGCCCTGCGGGATCCCAATTGACCATACGAACCCCTCGATAAACCAGACCGTCTCTGTAAAGTTTCACGAAAGCGTCCACCACCGCCCGACTGAGGGCGGGGTCCATCGTAAAAGCTTCTCGCGACCAATCCAACGATGCACCTAATTTGCGCAATTGAGAAAGAATGATGCCGCCGTATTTTTCTTTCCACGCCCAAGCATGTTGCAGGAATTCTTCCCGACTCAAGTCCGATTTGGAGATGCCTTTTTCTTGAAGCATCTGGACTACCTTGGCTTCGGTGGCAATGGAGGCATGATCCGTACCCGGCACCCAGCATGCGTTATAACCCTCCATACGGGCCTTGCGGATGAGCAGGTCCTGAATGGTGTTGTTGAGCATATGCCCCAAATGCAGAACGCCGGTGACATTGGGAGGAGGAATGACTACAGCATAGGCTTTGCGTTCATCGGGTTGGCTGATGAAACATCCTGCTTCTATCCAGCGTTCGTACCAGCGGTCTTCCAGGCCCTGGGGTTGGTATTGTTTGGGGCTTTCCATGAATTAAAGAGCTAGCAAATCTACCTTTAATTTGCAGTCAAGGGTGTTTTTGTGCAATTTTGCAGGGATGCAAGTTCGTTGGATTTTGTTGGCAATAGGTATTCCCTTGTGGTTGATGCTGGTTTGGTGCTCCAATCCTGGTTTGGAAGCCCCCCGTAACCTGGAGGCGGACCGGCAACAAGGACGCTTGTTTCGCAATGTAGCAGGGGATTCGGTTGGGTATGTGGGCAAAGAAGTTTGCCGTTCATGCCATGCCGAGGTCTATGATTCGTACATGGAAACCGGAATGGGGCAATCATGGGGGCCTTCCCCTGAGCATTCCAAAGCATCATGGACCGGCATAACTACGGTGGTTTATGACAAGCACCTGGATATGCATTACCAATCGATTCGGAACAAAGATGGAATTTACATCCAAGAATTTCGCTTGGATGAAAAGGGAGACACGGTGCATCGCCGTTTGGAAAAGGTCGACATGGTGGTCGGATCAGGCCAACATACCAATTCTCATATCATGTTGCGTAACGGAAAAATGTGCCAAATGCCCATGACCTTTTATACCCAAGATGGTCGTTGGGACCTGCCTCCAGGATTCGAAAACGGGAACAATTCACGTTTTGCTCGCCCTATTGAAGCGGAGTGCATCAATTGCCACAATGCGCATCCTACCCAGAATCCCGGCGGAGCAAATCATTATTACACTGTTCCTCAGGGAATTGATTGCGAAAGATGCCATGGCCCCGGGGCATTGCATGTACGCGAAAAGCAAGCGGGGAGGATTATCGATACCTCCCAAGGTCCGGATTATTCCATCGTCAACCCTCGGCGATTAAGCCATTCGCTACAAAATGATTTGTGCAAGCGCTGTCATTTGCAAGGTAATGCGGTGCTCAAGGAAGGGCGTTCCTTCACGGACTTCAAGCCGGGGATGGTACTCAGCGATGTGTTCTCCGTTTTCTTGCCACGTCATCAAAACCATGAAGATTATTTCATTATGGCATCGCATCCAGACCGCCTTGCGCAGTCGCCATGTTTGAAGCAGCAACCCTTGGCCATGCGTTGTATTTCGTGCCATAATCCGCATCGATCGGTACAGAAAACAGCGGCGGTGCAATACAATAAGGAGTGCTACAGCTGCCATGGTGGGTCAGCAAGCAAGGAGTCGGCCTGCACAGCCCTTTCCTCCCAAAGAGCAGCCAAGCAAAACAATTGCGTGGCATGCCATATGCCCAAATCAGGATCTTCTGATATACCCCATGTGCGTATAACAGACCACAAAATCCAAATTCCAACAGACAAAGGTGATTTTCAATCCCTACCTCCCAAAGGGACTTTGCTTGGTCTGGCTTCTTTGAACGAGGAGAAACCGAGCGCATTGACCATGGCTCAAGCCTGGCTACAGTACGTGGAGCGATTTGAGGGGGAGAAAGAAGGTCTAGATTCTGCCATGGCATGGTTGACCAAGGTTCCACGAGGGGGCCGAAATACCGTGTGGGTCGATGCTATGGTCCATCTCTTTTATTTGAAACAGAGCCCCAACGATTTGGAGTCTTTGATGAAAGATCAAGCGAAGGCCATGGTGCCGCAAAGGAGTTCGGCATGGACAGCTTACCGAATAGCGGAGTTATTATCCATGCGTAACGAGCATGCCGCCGCTGCACCCTACCTGGCTCAAGCAGTTCTAAAATTGCCTCTGTCTTCGGATTTCCAGCTCAAATTGGCCCTCAACGATTACCGCTTGGCACGTAGGCAATCCGCGATTCAACGCCTAGAGAGTCTGATCGAACAAGACCCTAATTATGTTCCGGCTTATGCCAATTTAGGATATTTGTATTTGATGGATAATCAACCCATTAAGGCTGAAATATGTTACGAAAAAGGACTTCGCCTTGATCCAGATCATCCGCAGACTTTGCTTAATGCGGTGGGGCTCCATCTGTATTTAAAAAAAACGGTCGATGCTGATCGTATCCTGACAAGGTTCTTGAAGCGTTACCCCGGAGATACAAGGGCGTTGGCTTTGCGTAATCAAATTCGCCGGAGTCCATGATTTCAAGAAATCTACTCTTTGTAATATCGGTGTTAGGACTGATATTCCTTACCTTGTCAGCAGATTTGTTATGGCCTCGGTCTTTACCAACCATGCGGGAGCAACGATCGTTGAATTGGTCTGATCTGTGGACGGAATTGCGCCATAAGGAACCTTCATGGACCCATTGGTCATATAGGGCAGATCTTTTTCGTATGGTTATGGGAATGAGATCATTAAAGCCAGGAAACTATCCATTTGAAAGCCCAATTTCAACCTTTAATTGGCTTAGAATGATGAATGCGGGTCGGCAAATACCGGTTCGTCTGGTATTGGGAAAATTCAGGACCAGTCCTCAACTTGCTTCTTATTTGTCAAGAAGACTTCATGCGGATTCAACGCAATGGATTCATATGCTCAGGGATTCTTGCCGGTTCGACTCTTTGATCTTGCGGCCTGAATGCCACATGGCTTTGTACTTACCCAATACTTACGAACTGTATTGGACCATTGAACCCAAGGCTTTTCAAAAGAGAATGCAAGAAGAGTTTAAAGTATTTTGGAACCTACGACGAATAGCCCAGGCAGAGCGAATAGGCCTTAACTTTTTTGAGGTGATTACCCTGGCCTCCATCGTGGAGGAGGAATCCCAATACAAGCCTGAACGCCCCGTTATTGCGGGAGTTTACCTCAATCGCCTTCGCATTGGTATGCCTTTGCAGGCCGATCCCACCCTCAAATTTGCTGCTTTGGACTTTACACTTCGAAGGATAGGGAAGAATCAAATTGCGATTCCTTCGCCGTACAATACCTACAAGGTGAAAGGTCTTCCTCCAGGCCCCATTTGTACCCCTTCGGTCGATGCTATCGATGCAGTTCTTCTGAGCCAATCCCATACTTTTTTGTATTTCTGTGCAGATCCTTCCCGTCCTGGCGCCCATCGCTTTGCATCGTCCTGGTTTGGACATCGTCAGAACGCCTTGGCCTATCACCGATGGTTGGATCGT
>SYHX01000003.1 GCA_005799025.1 Bacteroidota bacterium
CCATAGAAGCAGAAATACAACAACAAATTTTCCGGGGAGATCAAATATTTGGTTATCAACTGCTTGAATAAATACATAAAGTGGGAGTAGTAAATTTACAATTGCAAGTAGCATGTAAAGCCAAATAAATGGTCTACGAAAGAAGTGACCATTATCAATGAATGACAAATACGGCCTGATAAATGTTAAAAAAATATTTTCCATTTTATTTTTAAATTAATTTTCCTACTCGTATGGCTTTTCGGTTTGGCCCCGTTTTTTTAGTGGTTGCTGGTCTCCACTTTTACAGTTCAATTATACTATTTTTTTGTCATATTGGGGGGGTCAGTTCTTTGGCTTTCGCAGACCGGCTTGGTTTTTAAACTTCACTAAAATGTCCTGAAAAAGTCCTGGGCTGGCTAAACCACCATCCAAGGACCATGATCGGTATACAAAAATAATCATTTTACAAGACATTCTTGCCGGCTAAGGATTGTTAGGCTATTATCGGCAGGGTTTCCTGTCAAAAGAGCTAAAAAAGGCAAAATTTCTAATTCCAAGGGGAATCGCTTTAAAGAGGGGGCTCCTTAGCAATAAAAGGGGCGCATCGATTTCCTGCAATCCTCAGGCTGAAGTGTAAGTGCCCTTAAAAAGCAGAGTTTTGAAAGTAGAGAAATTCCTTTAATTTTAAAAACCATGAAAAAATCAAGATTTACCGAAGTTCATTCGTTCAAGCCCTTCAAAAGCATGAATCCGGTGTAGCCACCGGGGTCAAGCCGTGAAATGGGCATAGTACCCGCCACCTTTTACAATGGATGGCCAAATACGGGGGATTGGATTTGTCCGATGTACAGAAACTAAAAAACTGGAAGAGGAGCATTCCCGCCTCAAAAGGATGTACGCCGATCCGGCGATGGATAATCAGCTTTTGAGGGACCTGCTCAGTATTACTACCAAAGTGAGAAGAACGACAGCGACATCATCGAATCGTTGCAGAAATTGTCCGGGAAACACCCAACCTACGGTTTTCGCAAGCTCTTTGCCTACCTGCGACGCCGTGGTCAATTATGGAGCCATAAGCGCGTTTACCGAGTTTACAAGCTCCTCAAAATGAATCAGAAACGCAGAGGTAAGCGACGTTTGCCAGCCCGTTTCGACAGCCCCTCCGAAAAGAAATGATCCGAGCCCTCGGCGTCCACGCTTCTAAAGGTCATTTGCTTGGTACCGGCAGCCACCCATAAAAGAGGCAAAAAGTAGCCCTTATGACTCCTTTTCATGGTCTGTTTGATACCTTACGAATTGACAAAATAAGAACGGGAAAAATCGCCGAAAAAAGAAGTACTATAATTTTAAAATTTAATTATTTGACAAGGCTGATTGCAAGATTGCATCAGTGACTGGACTCGTTCAGCGTCAGTATCGGTCAAGACAACGCGAATGCCATACCGGGTCAAAGCCTGCATGGTTTTGGTGAGGCCTCGAAGTCTGCTTTGGTCCAGCTTTTCGAAAACATCATCCACCAACAAATAAACAAAGGGCTTGCCGCTTTTCACAAAATACTGGCATTGAGCAAGCTTAAGGGCCAGGACCAGGGATTTGCGTTGGCCCTGCGAGGCGTAGCGTTTCACGGATTGCGCTTTGAGCAAGAATTCCACATCGTCCCTTTGGGTACCCCACAGGGTTAAGCCGGCCTCCAATTCTTTGCGCAAGGCAGGCCTTTGATCAGGAACGCAATGTGCTTCCCAATCGTTGAGGTAACGAAGTTCAGCGGGCTCGCCAGGACCCGCCATTTCAGCGTAAAAAGTTTGAAGATGGGGCTCGAAATCCGCAAGCCAGAGGCGACGGTAGTGATGAATTCCTTCATGGCATTGGGTGAGTTCCTGGTCGTACAGCGCCAACAGTTCCTGATCAGGCTGCCCATAAGGGCCAACAGCTTTGAGCAGGGCATTGCGCTGCCCAAGGAAATGATCCCTGCGCAGCAGCCTGCCAACATAGTCGGGATAGACCTGGGCCAACATCATATCCAGCCATTTGCGGCGCTCCGTACTTCCCCCCTCGATCAGTACCAAATCCCCTGGTGTCACCATGACGGCAGGGAATTTCCCAAGATGCTCGCTCAACCGCTTGTAGGGAACATCATCCAAGGCCATTTCCTTGGAGTGGGTACCTGGCTTGTAAACCACCGTCACTTTGGCTTCTTGGCTGGGGTGACCCTCCGAATTCTGGGCTTGGAAATGGCCTGCGATGCGAAAGCCCCTCTGCCCGAAACGCACCAATTGCGCATCCTGACGGGTGAAATAACTGCGCCCCAAGCACAAAAAGTGAATAGCATCCAACAAATTGGTTTTGCCGCAACCGTTAGGGCCGGTAAAGGCGACCCAATCGGTATCCAAGACCAATTCACGGTTGGATTCAAGGCGAAAATCAAGGACTTGTAGGAGGTGCAAGTTCAAAGGAATGACGTTTATTAGACTTGGTAGGGTTGTATATTAGCGCCTCTTTCGACAAAACCATGTCCACTACGCAAATATCCCCCGAACAATCCCACAAATGGCTTGAATCGATGCTTTTGATGCGGCGCTTTGAAGAAAAATGCGCCCAGCTTTACGGTCAACAGAAAATCAAGGGCTTTTGTCACCTGTATATAGGTCAAGAGGCCGTGGTCGCCGGAACCTATTCGGCCATTACCCCGGAGGACTCCGTAATTACGGCTTATCGCGATCACGGGCATGCTCTGGCATGCGGTCTCAGCCCCGAATCCATCATGGCAGAACTTTATGGCAAGGCCACGGGTTGCTCCAAGGGCAAAGGGGGTTCCATGCACTTGTTCAGCAAAGAACACCGATTCTTCGGGGGTCACGGTATTGTAGGTGGTCAGGTCCCATTGGGTGCCGGCATTGCTTTCGCCGAAAAATACCAGGAGAGTGGCAAGGTCAATATTTGTTTTATGGGGGATGGCGCAGTTCGCCAAGGTGCATTGCACGAGACCTTCAACATGGCAATGTTATGGAATTTGCCTGTGGTCTTCGTTATTGAAAACAACGGTTACGCCATGGGCACCTCGGTACAACGAACTACCAACGTCTTGGACTTGTACCAAATTGGGCTTTCGTACCAAATGCCGTCGGAGGCTGTCGATGGAATGAACGTGGCGACTGTACACGATGCGATGACTAAGGCAGTAGACAGGGCCCGCAACGGCGAGGGACCAACATTGCTCGAAATCCGCACCTACCGTTACAGAGGGCATTCAATGAGCGATCCTGCCAAATACCGTACCAAAGAAGAACTTGAATCATATCGTAACCAAGACCCCATCGAACAGATTAAATCCTGGATGATGGAAAATAAACACCTCACGGACAAGGCCTACGAATCCTTGGAGGAGAAAATAGACGCCATCGTTTCGGCATCCGTTCAATTTGCCGAAGAGTCTCCTTGGCCGGATGAAATCGAAATGTACCGCGACGTGTATATACAGGCAGACTACCCTTACATAATGGACTAAGGGCAACTCAATAACCCCGAATTTAAAATTCCCTCACAATTATCCGATACTTCAACCCGTCGAACCATCAAACCAGCGACCATGGCCCAGAAAACCAATTCCAAAAGCGGAGACGCCTTCGAAAAATTAGAGCAACTTGACCTGCAGGATAGCCTCGGCAAAGCCGAAGCCTTTTTCGAAGCCAACAAGAAAGTGATATCGTACGTAGGAGGCGGATTGCTGACCCTGATTTTGGGTACCTATTATGTGTGGGGAATTTACCTCCCAGATCGTCAGCGGGAAGCTGTGGACCTCATGCATGTGGCGGAGCGCTATTTCGAAAATGATTCTTTGCGCCTCGCTGTGGAAGGTGACGGAAACTTTCCTGGATTTGAGGAAATTGTGGATGAATACAGATGGACCCCCGCCGGCAATCTAGCCAAATATTACTTGGGTGTCTCTTATCTTCGAATGGGCAAATACAACGAGGCCATCGATGCTTTAAATTCCTTCAGCACCAAGGATCCCGTACTCGGTAGCATTGCCCTGGGCTGTGTGGGGGATGCCCATCTCCAACTCAAAAAAGATCAGGAAGCCCTGGATTGCTACCTCAAGGCCGCCGACTTCAAAGCCAATGAATTCACAACGCCATTCTACCTCCAAAGAGCTGGTGAAATCGCCGAAAAACTTGGCAACAAAGACAAAGCAAAAGAATGTTACGAAAAGATCCAGCGGGAATATCCCCAATCCACCGAAGGCCAGGGCGTTGATCGTTACCTCTCCAGGATCAAACTGAAGTCTTAGCATCCACCTGCCATGTCCACCGGATCGGACTTTTTCAGGCTTGATGATGATAAGGCCTATCCCAACCCCGCAGAAGCTGCCTCCCTCAGAATCGGAATCGTAACAGCTCGCTGGAACCATGCGGTAACCGAACAATTGACCTCAGCATGCATCAAAGCATTGCAAGAGCGAGGCGTTTCCATGATCAACATTTTGGTACATCGTGTTCCCGGTTGCTATGAAATACCCACAGGTTGCCAATGGTTGAACGAATACGAGAAGGTTGACGCATTGGTCGCGATGGGTTGCCTCATCAAAGGAGAAACTCCTCACTTTGAGTATATATCGGAGGCGGTTAACCGTGGCATTATGGATCTCATGTTGCGCATCAACAAACCTATTGTCAACAGTGTCTTAACTGTTTACAATCTGGAACAAGCCTTGGACCGCCTTGGAGGCGCTCATGGTCACAAAGGCATAGAAGCTGCCCAAACCGCGCTGCAAATGCTTCGCCTAAAATTCAATTTATTAAATACTACCGATCTGAGATAGGTCCTATTTTATGATCCAATCTCGTTCAATTTATCAGCAATAGAATCCTCCGGCCCAAACCCCATGCGCTTGCGCAGTCGGTATCTAGCCATCGATACGCCTTGAGTGCTAATATTTTGAACCCTGGAAATTTCATTGCTCGTCATACCTATCCGAATGAGGCAAGCCAAACGAATATCCGATTGTGTCATCCTTGGATATTCCAAGCGAAGGTTCGGCACAAAGCCTGGAACACAGCAATTAAATTTTGTTTTGAAATCTTCCCATTGCTGATTGGTATGAAGCTTGCAATTCCACAAAGAAGCTAAATCCCCGTAAGCCGGTACAGTTGAATCTGTAGCCTTAGACTCATGAACAGCAACAAGATTTTGAAATTCAGAATTTTGCCGGGTAAATACACCCTCTTCCGAGGACAATGGAATAGCCTTGGATTTTATCCTCCACTGCTGGTATTTTCCCCATAGGGCAACACTCGCCAATCCTAGAAATGCAACGAAAAACCAAAAATTCCACATCTTTCCGCCCGCCTTCATTGCACTTTTGGGATAATCCACAGTATGTTTATTGAGGAATGCAAGAAGGGAAGAATGATGGAAATTCGACTCCCTGTAATAGGCCAAGGCATCCATAGGCCTATGCTCCGTCAAAGCCCATTCATAACGCTTATGGGCATTGAGTAAGCGCCAAAATAAATAGGAGTCCATACCGGCTAAGGGTCTATTTTCTTTTAGAAATGGAAGCATATCGTTGTTAGTGATTTCAGAAGTATTCATTTCTTCTTGTTGTCTGCTTTGACATGCGAATTCTAATACAATCCATTCCAAAACCGGCCATTGATTATCTAAAGATTCGGGCCATTGATGAGCTACTTGTTTCAGATACCTCACATACGGCGTAGCGGGGTGAACATCTTGATGCCTTGCCTCAAAATTCAATGGATATGATGCCAAGACAAGGGCCAAGGCAGCAGCCTCTGACTGTTCTGAACGGGATAAATTTTCCGATTTGTTCATTCGGTTTTCAAGGTAGGACCACCGCTCCTGTAACCTTTGAAACGGAAAAGGCCTGCCATGATACCCTTGGGGCTCTAATGCAAGTGATTCATGGTGTTCAGGACAAAAACCATGCCATTCCACTTCGGTTTGCAAAGGAATTGGACCCTCAAAAATCTGCTTGGGTAGATGACAATCATCTTTCCCCTCAATGTCATTTTTTGATAAATTCCAGTTAATCTTATTTTCTAATTCAACCGCATAACCCTCATTTTCCTCCGGAAGAACAAGGAAAGAAGGCCTGTCTCTGTGCGCCAAAAGGAGGATGCTCAAAAGAAATGTGACTTTCAATGAAATAGCCATAATCTTACAATAACCAAATCTAAATAGTGAAAGATGTTTTCGAATATTGTTGAAAAATATGAAATAAAATTTGAAAAAATGAACGGATTTGTATTTGTTTAACCCTTATTTCAATCCAATTCAAAAGATTAATGGCATTACTCCTTGATGAATAAGGTCATTAAATCATGAATGCTGCTCAATCAAGGGTTCTCCTCGTTACTTTTGGTCATGGAACTGATAAAAATTTACTTTTCATCAATTTAAAAACCACCACCATGAAAAATACCATTCTCCTCTTGGGCTTGATGATGGCAGTCCTTGTTGGTTGCCGCAAAGATGATAATCCTACCCCACCCCTCTCACCGGCAGAAACTTACGCCAATCGCCTTGTCGGAACCTGGGATGTCGATAGCTTAACGTATTCAGCTTCGGTATCCGTCCTTGGGCAAACCATTCCCATAATCGGAGGCTCTTCCCAGGCAGGTTATATCGCTTTCGAAAAAACACCGGCTAGGACCGTGAATTATGACATCAAATTCAGGCCATCCCTGCCCCCCACCATTCCCTTCCCCCTGGATACTGTTCGTTTATTGGGTCGCGGAACCTGGGTGAACACCGTAGATACCATCACCTTAACGGATACCAGCAATCAAGTCTATAAATTCAAAGTTTTGTTTAATGGCACAAACACGCAACAACTCAAAACCGTGGTGAGTTACGATGGAGGAACTTTGGGTGTGGTCCCAGTTACCCTTGAAATGACTTTAGGACGCCGATAAGCTGACCCTTGAGCGACTCAGCAAGTAACCTCGACTTCTTTGTTCAACCTGACCCGGGCTCGGTTCCTGGAGCAGATGACTATCCTTCTTATACTTTAGGGTCATCGGTTCTGAGAATTTCGGCTCGTAACGATTTGCCTAGCTCTACCGCAGTAGTCTTGATTGGCCTGGATGAGATTCGGCAAAGCTCGGCTAGCCCTGCTAGCCCTCTGAAGTCAAGGGACACAGCCGCTGTTTGGATACGCGCTGCACTCTATGCGATGCCCACTGGGGAGCAATTTCCGATAGTAGCAGATTTGGGTAATATGATTCCAGGGAGGTCTTTTGAGGATACATTGTCAGCCATTTCCCAGGTAAGCTCTGAATTACGGGAGCTGGGTCATATTCCGGTTTGGATAGGCGGTAGCCTACCCCTGCTCCGGGGAATCTTCCAAGGATTCAAGGGGAATGGCCCCACGGATATATCGGTTGTCTCTTCCCGTACCCATTTCAAAACAGACCCTGAGCTGGCACCTTATGAATTTGCCCTTAGGAGTCTGGTCGAAAACGATTCCTTGCATTTATTCAATTTGAGTTGCTTGGCCGGTCAAGCACACTACCAAGAAGTCGGCGAATCTGCACTCTTGGAGCAAATGCGCTTTGAACAGCTCCGATTAGGACCACTACGACAGCATCCCGATTGGGCAGAGCCTCTCCTTCGATCTTCCGATTTCACTGTCTTTAGTTTGAGCAGTGTTCGCTGGTCGGATACGGAGGGTAATCCTTTCGGTGGGCCCAATGGGCTTTTTGCCCATGAGTTTTGCCAACTTTCGCATTATGCGGGGGCAAACGATTTATTGAAAGCGGCCTATTTCTGTGATTATTTTCCAACGGATCATTCATCGATGCCAAACCGTGGAAATAACATTGGATCATCACAGGCTCATGCTGGTGCCCACGTTCTTGCTCAAGGAATTTGGTATTTGCTGGAAGGAATTTCACAACGTTGCGATGACGCCCCTAAGATCAATTCCAGAAATTATACAAGGTATACCATGGCCCTCCCGGGAGATCATGAACTGATTTTTGTAAAAAGCCAAAAAACCGGCCGTTGGTGGATTGAAGTAAGCCTCCCCGTTCCTGCAGGTTCACGCAAAGAGCGAACACTCCTTGTTCCCTGCGCTTACGATGACTACCTCAAAGCAACGGCCGGAGAATTACCGGATCGTTGGTGGCGAATTCACCAAAAATACCTACAATAACAAATCATCACCAATATCGGATCGGTAGAAGGCCCCATCAAAATCCACAGCCGAGGCAAGGTTTCTGCTATTAAGAACGGCCTGTTCAAGTTCTTGGTGCAAGGCGGTTGCAGCCATAACCCTGCCCCCGCTGTTGAACACCTGGTTCTCTTTCCATGCCGTTCCAGCATGATAACAATAACGATCATCCCCAGGCTCGTTGGGCCACTGCATCATGGCCCCGGTCTTCGGCTCCAAAGGATACCCTTCCGAACATACCACGGTGGTGACCGCATAGCGTGGATCTACCCAAGGTACGCCATAAGGCAATTGGCCTTGGGCGGCCCCGTACATCCATTCCAACATATCCTGCCCTAACCTCGGAAAAACTACCTGGGTTTCAGGATCTCCCATCCGAACATTGTATTCAATAACAAAGGGGTCATCCCCAACTTTCATCAAACCCACAAAAAGAAATCCCCTATACTCCACGCCTTCTTGATTCAAACCTGCGATCGTAGGACGGACAATACATTCCTCGACCCTGTTAAGAAAAAACTCATTCACAAAGGGTGGAGGTGATACAGCACCCATACCCCCTGTATTGGGGCCGCTATCCCCATGACCCACTCTTTTGTAATCTTTGGCCACAGGTAGCGTTACCGAACGGTTGCCATCGCAGAGGACAAACACCGAACATTCTATGCCATTCAGAAATTGTTCAAACAATACCTTAGATCCAGAATTACCGAAGCGATGCTGAACCCAAAACATATCCAAGGCCTCTAAGGCCTCTTCTCGTGATGCACAAATCACCACCCCTTTGCCTGCAGCCAAACCATCAGCTTTGAGAACCAAAGGGTAGGTTACAGCATGCAAATACATCTCTGCCGATACACGCTCCGAAGCCTCAAAGGTTCTGGCCTTGGCGGTAGGAATTCCGTGACGGTTCATGAATGCTTTGGAATAGTCTTTGCTGCCCTCCAAGCGAGCCCCCGCCTGATCAGGGCCCAATACTGCCAGATTCGCCAACCTTGGGTCAGCTTTGCATTGGTCCACGAGGCCATGCACCAAAGGGTCCTCCGGTCCGATCACCACCAGGTCTACATAATGTTCCCTAACCCAATCAGACCAAGCCCCAAAATCCCGCCAATCCGGACAATCCTTGGTAGCCCAATGGCGAGTGCCTGCATTACCTGGATGAACCCAAAGCTCTTCGCAGAGGGGGCTTGAGGACAAATTCACGGCCATGGCATGTTCACGCCCTCCGGATCCAAGAATTAATACTCGCAACATAAGATAAATTATTTCGAAGAATCAACTGTGGCTACTGCAGTCATTAAGGCCTCCAATTCCCGCAACCATACCTTCTTGGGCTCGTTAGGACAATATACAAAAGCCTCAGCGTGGTACACTACGCCGCTTCTTAACCAAGCGCGATGGACGAAAGGCCCACCCATGAAATCTCCCTCCATTTTCCAAAGACCTCGAATGTGCCATCCAATCTTCTCTTTGTAAACACTTAATGGCGGAATTAGGTATTCTGTGTGATAAAAAGACCCCTCGGTGGGTCCAGGAATACAACGGGCAAGGACGCTGTCTCGCTCCCTGTGCACGTTCTCTACTCCTTGAATGGATTTAAAACTCAATATATTATTCCATAACACAAAATTCATAGTGCCGCCTGGTATTTCTTTGCTCATCCAAGCGAATGAATGACGCAACACTTTCAAACGATAGTCTCCGGGTAAAGTCTTCAATTGCAGTCCAAGACTATCTTGTATCATGGATGCGAGACTATCCGCTTGAGTCATACGATCAAGCCTTCCCAAGATCAATTGCTGGTCCTGATGCAGAAAATATTGAAGTAAAACGGAGCCATTGGAAAGTAAATATTCTTTCAAAGCCTCGACATTCTTTGCTACCAACCAAACCTCGCGCTGCGGATAAGCTTGAGAATTAAGAATGCAACGCTTATAAATACTTTGCTTACTCAAAGCAAGTTCAGCCCCTTTTTGAATCTCAGGGGGTAATTCTGAAAAATCATCAGCAAGAACACAGTGAAGAATTAGCCGATGTCTTTTTTGAAATTTATTGGAGCCCAAATCCTGAACTGGAATAAGTTTGAACCAAGGCTCCGGTTGAGGTAGTCCTATTTGTTCTGAAGATAATGTTTTCCGTAAAAGAACACCCAAATCCCCCTGCCAAAGGGCTGGATCACCTACAACTAAAATCTCCCCAACACCCCCAAGGGAATCCGGTTGTGAGCCCTGATTCATGCATCCCCCCAAAATTGAACATAAACCTAACGCGAGTAAAACCAATAATCGAAGCAATACTCCCATTCCCAAAATTTTATTTGGCTTTAATGCGAAGTGTCATACCAGGACTTAATCGGCTTTTGAGGGTAAGATTATTAAGCCTCATTAAATCCTCAACCGTCAAATTTTGAAATTTCTTTGAAATTCCATACAATGAATCACCGCGCCTTACCTTGTAATAGGTAACAGTACCCTTACGCGACGAAGATTTGGTATCGACCCCTTTCCCTGTTTCGGTGGTTTTGCCGGCAGGTACAGCTAATCCCTGCTTTGATGCAGTATCCAAAACAACTCCTGACTTGGATGCATTCGCATTGGTGGAATTAGCCACTGCTGAATCTTTGGAAGCAACAGGTGAAGGGGTGCTTGTAGGATTTTTCCTTATCTTGATTCTTGTTCCAACTCGTACATTATTTTTCCGAAGACCATTAATTCGTTTAAGCTCTTGGACGGTTGTTCCGTATTTCACTGCAATACTGTATAATTTTTCGCCCCTTCGAACCTTGTGATAGACCCATTCCTTTCGAGGTAATTTGGAAGAACTGGGGTCCCCTAAAGCAGCATTCGCTGCCAAAGCCTGCTCTGCGATAACCCGAGACTGACTGAGCTCAAAAACATGATTCAAATACGCTACCCTTTTTCGTTCAAATTCGGGCACCAATTTGGCGGGTATTCTCAAGGCATATTCCGGGTATCCTGAAGGGACGAACTTTTGCTTGAGTTGAGGGTTCAACAGGGCCAGAACATCCGCTTCCAATCCGAGCATCTGAGCAAAATAGGTTAAAGGCAAAGGGCCTTGAACCCCGACGGTGTCAGTTTCGGCGGGTAAAGCTATCAATGGAAACTGCTGTAAATTGTGTTCTGAAGGATATGACATCAGGTAAGTTACCGCAATAAACGCTGGAACATAGCCTCTGGTTTCCGAAGGCAAATAGGGCATAATTTCCCAAAACGTTGTTTTACCACCCGATCGACGAATTGCACGGTTAACATTCCCTGGGCCACAGTTATATGCTGCCAAGGCGAGGAGCCAATCGTTGTAGGTGTGGTGCAAATCCCTCAGAAATCGGCAAGCCGCATCTGAGGAAAGGACAGGATCCATTCGTTCATCCAAATAATAATTGACTTTGAGGCCATATTGGGCTCCAGTACCGTACATGAATTGCCATAAACCAGAAGCACCCACCCGGCTTACCGCGGTGGGATTAAGGGCCGATTCCACCACCGCCAAATGTTTGAGCTGATGGGGTAGCCGATGGCGTTCAAGTGCAGCCTCAAAAATAGGATTATAGTATTTACTAAGGGACATCACCCTCTCGGTGTACGTTTTGCGACGAATTCCATACAAGTCAATGAAACCCCGAACATGAGCGTTATACTTCAATGGAATAGGCGACTGAATCTGCATCATTCTGCGCGATATAACAGAATCCACCAAAGGAGGAGCAAATCCGACAGGATATCCATATTTGTTTGGTGCGGGTGAGGTCAACCCTTCCTTTTTGAAAAATCTGATCGAAACCAAGCTGTCCAAATTCCTTATAATCGCTTCGTTGGCGAGATCAAAACTGCTAAAAGTACTGGCGGTAGGTGCTCCGTTTGTTTGAGCCAATACATTGAACGAACACGAGCAACTAATAACCAAGAAGGCAAACCAAAAAAACTTCATTAAATTTATTTTAAACTCTCCTTATAACAAAACTGATTTGCGGCTTCGAATAGACCTTGTTCCTGAAATGCAGATCCCATTAATTGAAGGGCCAAGGGCATTCCTTCCTTATCGAACCCTAATGGAATCGATATCGCCGGTAAACCTGTCAAATTAGCCAATACAGTAAATTGATCTTCAAGGTACATCGCCAAAGGATCATTGCATTTGGAACCGACTTCAAAGGCCGGTCCCACCGTAGTGGGCAGAGCAAAAACATCGCATTCAGACATGATTTGCTGAAATTGATCCCGAAGAAGCCTACGGACTTTCTGTGCTTTAACATAGTATGCATCATAATAACCTTCACTCAAGACATATGTTCCTAACATTATCCTTCGCTGAACTTCAGGGCCAAAACCCTGGGAGCGGGAGAGTTTGAAGGTGCTCTCCAAAGAATCTGCATCTGCATTACGAACACCGTAATGCATGCCAGAATAACGATTTAAATTCGAAGAGGCCTCCGCAGTCGCTAAAATATAATAAACGGGAATAGCATAATCCATTCCTTCTATTTCAAAGGGAATCAAGGTGTGTCCTTCTTTCGTGCTTCGCTCCAGAAAATTCTGCAACATCGATTGGAGTTCGGGATTCAAAGCTGAGCTGTTCATCCAACTCGGTGAATAACCAATTCGGTAGAACTTCTTCTCGCTCTTAAGAGTCAAGACATCATTGGCATCGGCCGTACATGTTGAGTCAAATTCATCCTTACCGGAAATGAAAGTGACTAAGTGTGCTACATCCTCTACCGATTGACCAAATACCCCAACCTGATCAAAGGAAGAGGCAAAGGCAATAATTCCATGTCGGGAGATTCGACCATAGGTGGGTTTGAAGCCGACCACGCCGCAATACGCTGCAGGTTGCCGAACCGAACCGCCCGTGTCCGTTCCCAAACTCAAATGACATGCCCCCATCGCAACTGCTGCAGCAGACCCGCCAGAGGATCCACCGGGGACTCGTGAAGTATCCAAGGGATTTAGGACAGGGCCAAAGGCGGAATTTTCGTTCGAAGAACCCATTGCAAATTCATCGCAATTCAATCGACCAATCACCACTGCCCCTTGCTCCAGAAGTCTTTCGACGACCGTGGCCGAATAAAGAGACTGAAAACCCTCCAGTATCTTTGAAGAGGCGCTCACTAGATGACCCGCATAACATATATTATCTTTTAGCCCTACAACCACTCCTGTAAGGGGCTTGATATTACCTGAGCTAATTTCTTGATCCAATGCCTCAGCCCTCGCCAAGGCTTCTTCAGTATATAATTCCAAAAAGGCGTTCAAATGCGCCTGAGAGAGAGCGCGTTCTAAACAAAGCAGAACCTCGTCCTTAACGGTGGTTTGTCCCAGTCGAAGACGGGCTTGATATTCTGAAATTCTTTCAAAAGTCAAATCCGAAGTTTAAACGATTTCAAGAACGTTTTTCATATTCGGATTCGGCATCTTTTTCAATCTCTTTCTTAATCCCTGAAGAAGCATCTTTGAATTCACGAATGCCTTTTCCTAGACCTTTGGCCAGTTCAGGAATGCGCTTAGCACCGAAAAGCAAGAGAATGACCGCAAAAATCAGGACTAATTCCCCTGAACTTAAATTAAAGAACAACAAAAGGATAGAAGCAAGTTCAAGCATGGGTGATGGGTTTGAAGGCAAATATAACCCGATTCCCCAGGTTTTTAAACATTCATGGCATTCAGTTAATGACGCACCAGGCCGAAACAGCCTAAAAAATGACCTAAAAATCCAAGCCCAAAGAAATAACCCAGGTAGGCTGCAAGGCTTTGCGATTCTCATGGGCCCAAGCCCTGTCCAAGCGCAAGGAATACCCCAAAACATTAGCGCGCAGACCCATTCCATACGACCACAAGAGAGGCGACAAAGTCTGAAGAAGATTAACCCTCACCGGGCCTTGTATTATTTGTGTTGGGAAAAGTAAGCTATCGGCTTGCAGAAACTGCCCGCGGTTCCAAACCGTTGCTCCATCAGCAAAGCCGTAAATTCGAAAACTCCTCCAAAAATCAGAGCCCACCGGAATCGCTGAACGCAATGCGGAGAATGCTAGCCGCAGCTCGGTACCCGAAGAAATAAAAGCGGATCCATTCCGGGTATTGATGGGCAGGCCTTTAACAGGGGCAGCCAGTGCAAACATCAAAACCCTGTTGGAGGCGGGGCGCGGCATATCCCCGTTAAACCGAGGTAATAGCCATTGCTCTGCACCACCAGCCATGTAATTAGCTTTCAGCGTGCCTCCTGAATGCTGAAAACTCAAACGATTAGCCCATACAAGTCCTGGCATCAAACTTGTATATGAGCGCCCTTCTAATGCCACAAGATTCCCGGAACCTAAAAGTCCTCCAGTCGCAAAATATTTTTCACCGTATACTTTAATTCGAAAACCTCCCGTCCTCCAGCCAAAGGATTCCTTACTTTTTTCCCACATGGCCTCAAGGCGTATGCCGCTTAACTGTTCAACTATATCCAAATTTCCTTTGGGATTATCAGGGTTCAAAGGGCCCCGATCTACCGATGCCATGTGACCAACTGTGGCACTCAGACCGAAAGAACGACTTATGGGATAAGTCGCGGAGGTATAAAACTCAAGGGAACTGCGGATAGGTCCTGACGGCGCAGTTCCAATTCCGGGATTATCATAGGATTGAATAGCGGGTATAATCGAATAAACCCCCATCATTCGCCAATCAGTTAGCCCTTTGAGATTTTCATAAAGCAAATACGATTGAAAATTGGAAAGAGACTGCAAAATCAATGCCCCCGCAGAAAGCGTTTGATCTTCAGGGATATCGGATAGGCTTATGCGTGTAACAGCGCCAGGTTGGGCATGCAACATGTGCAATGGACTCGCACTCAACAAAGGCATTCGGCCTGTAAGAATATTATTGCCTGCTTGAATTCCAATATTATCCATGGCTGAGGCCCTGACATAACGGCCCTTTCTCAAAATCGTATGCACTTTGGCCGGCTTGGATGCAAACAAGGCCCGAATGGCCATACCCAAGGGCGTATTTCTATCCGTCCCGCCCGTTCGCTCGTGATCAGCGGTGAGAACTTTTTCAACAGAAATAATAGAGGAATCTTTAAGAAATTCGGGGAAAGTAAATAATCCCACATTGGGCCTCACAATTAAATTTTCAGACCCAGGGACAAAACCGCTGGCAAGCAATGCAGCAACACGAGCGCGCTGTTCTCTGCGCCAAGAATTAACAGGCGGAGCGGAAGCGTAAGTTTCTGGCTTTTGAAATGTATCCAATCGACTTCGAAATCCAATCGTTGCATCCATTATCAAGTTCTTGTTGCCCAAAATCAGTTGGGTACTTTGAGAACCGGCTTCGTGCCATGCTAAATTTAGGGCAAATGGAGGGACCGCCTGAGGGGTTTCGGTGATCATATCCCATTGCCCTATATACTGAATTCGGTATCCGCTTCGATCGGAGAGCCATATTAATCGACCACCTGCAAGGGGCAACGGGTTGGAAACCTCTTCAGAATCAGAACTGAATAATATAATTGGTAAGGAATTCGGCAAAAAATCAAGGCGGCAAATTCCGGTGGTCTGTCTAGGTAATTGACCTATTGGATACAAGATTTGCATAGAGTCCAAAGGCTTAGAAAACCCAAAAACCACTCCTTTGGAACTTGGCACAAATCGAACATCTGATTTTTCAAGACTATCCATCAGCAAAATTCTCCATTGTTTGGTGTTTAGACTGCACAGCATTAACCGAGATTGATGATGCTTTGAGCCAGCAATCACAAGACTTTTACCATCCGGTGACCAGTCAATGGATTGAACCCAATCCGCTTCCTTTACAGGTTGTTGATCTTGTACCCAAAGACCATCTGCCTGCTTTTGAAAATCCATAAGGAACAGCCCATTACCGAAGTCGCCAACAACGACCATGCGCTGTCCTCCGGGGTGCCATGCAATTACGGGAAATGAATTCGCGTCCACTCTACGTACCCGCTGGCTTCGGAATACTTCCTGGAGAATTTTGTTTGCGCGATCATAGGCCAAAACTCTGTAGCGACCCCCACGGTACGCAACCAAGGCGATTTGCTTGCCCTTGGAATCCATACGGACTCTACTTTTTGGAATACCTCGTAAGGCAAGTATTTCTAACGCATCACGTGTTAGGGCATTTTCAACAGAATCTCTCGCAATCTCTGTTTGATATTCTTCTAAAATTCCTGTTACAAATTCGTTATAGGACTGTTTGTTCAAAGATCGAAATGCGGCCTGCACCTGGCGTTGAGACCTTGCTGCCATCAACAAACGAGTAGCGCCTCCTTCTCCACTCACCCGGATATACCGGTGCCAAAAAAGCGTACCGGCAAGATCCGGCCTTTGGCGAACTAATTCACCGTATCTGGGTTTGGTTCGACCCCTGACCCATTCTTGTAATTCGCGATCCATTGAGCCGTTCCATCCCAAGCCCCAATACCTAGCTAAACCCTCTGTGAACCATGATGGAAGAACCAATAGAGCTTGATTTTGTATTCTCTGAAAAGAATTACCCCCATAGACCAAATCAGCTATGAGAATGCGCGTAATACCTTCGCGGATTTGGGCAATCATTGTGGAGGAATACTGATCTGCAAAGACTGGAATTTTGTTACCAGGTGCAGGAAAATTCCACCCGATATTGTAATAATACTTTTCTCTATTCAAATTACTTTCCTCCCATTCCAAGCGGTTCCTGTAAAGCAGCAATTGATAAGGATGTTCCGGGCGAACGTTAAATTGCTGCTCTAACGCAGATGTTAACAAAGGCAAACAACGATGAATCCACTTGGCTGTACTGTCCATGCCCAACGGATAATAAATTTTATGTTCCCCAGACTCCATAAACTGCCATTGGGTTTCATGCATTTGACGCTGATTCGACCCAAACGGGGTCATTTGGATTTGCAATTGGGCATGGGATGGAATCCACACGCCTCCCAACCCAAGGCAAAAACCTAGCAGAATCCTCACCCCCCAAAAGGACAAAGAACTTAAATAAGTCTTCTGATCTAAATTCAATTCTTTGACCGTGTTCATTATTCCAAAAATACTTATCTTAAGGGCACACTCGTATCCATACACTCCTTGTCAATCTTATGATTAAAAGCTTTACTTTCAACCCTTTTCAAGAAAACACCTACCTCCTTACCGCTCCCAATAGAAATGCCATCTTAATAGATCCGGGTTGTTATACCCCCGCTGAAGAAAAAATCCTCTCCGATTATATCCAAAGCCATGGACTTAAGCCTGTCATGCTGCTTTTGACCCATGCGCATTTGGATCATATCCTCGGCAATCAATGGGCGTTCCAAACTTATGGCCTAAGGCCTCAAATGCACTCCTTGGATTTGCCTGATTTACAACGCCTTGAAGCCTATGCTCCCTTGTTCGGGGTCCAAGCCAAAGCTTCTCCGGAGCCTGAACATTTCTTGATCAATGGTGACCAAATTCACTGGGATGGCCCTCAAATTCAGGTAATGCAAGCCCCCGGCCACTCCCCAGGCAGTCTATGCTTTTATATTCAAGAGTTGGGCAGCGTACTTTCAGGGGATGTACTATTCCAAGGCAGCATTGGTCGAACCGACTTGCCTGGGGGGGATCACCCAACCCTTATTAATTCTATTCACCGTGTATTGATGCCACTACCAGGCAATACCGCCGTGTATTCAGGTCACGGTTCCTCCACAACCATAGACCAAGAGCGGGTAAACAACCCCTTCCTCCGAGGTAATTAAAACATCCTA
Organism: Bacteroidota bacterium; assembly: GCA_005799025.1. Lineage (GTDB taxonomy): Bacteria > Bacteroidota > Bacteroidia > UBA7662 > UBA7662 > SYHX01. The sequence goes on from SYHX01000003.1 coordinate 17,933, forward strand.
TTGCGGTCGCTTTGAGACCGGCGTTCTTGAATGAATTTACTCTGCTACAGGCATCTCGCCGTCGGATGCCGTGGATTTCCCTAATGATCCTAGATCGAATATCAACGAAAACCTCAAGGTATTTGCCAGAGGATTGGTCTGCAATTGACCCACAGGAAGCAAATAGGAGAAGTTCAAATTGAAGACATTGTATTGCAAACCCATTCCCGCGGTGAAATATTGCCTTCCTCCCTTGGTGGGATGCTCGTACATGTAGCCACCCCGCAGGGCAAAAACCTGGTTGTAAAGATATTCAACCCCAATGGAGGGATTAATTTCCCTCAGCTCTTCCTTGAAACCATCAGGGGCATCATTGAATGAACCTAACATCCCTTCAATTACCGATTTCTGGTTAGGGTCCGAACCACGTTCAATGATAGGAGAACCGTTATCGTCAAATCGAATGCGATTCAAACTATCCCGCTTGTAAACAGGATTGGTAGGAACCAGCAATTTATTAATATCCAAAGAAAACGAAACTTTGTTATACCGGTCAATGACCGTGGTGATGGTCGTCCCTAAACGCATATTAGCGGGGATAAAACTAGTCTGCCCTGATTCAGAATAGGCCATTTTATTGCCCATATTGCTAATGACTAAGCCTGCCGCTATATTGCTTTCTTGGCCAAAGATTCTACTTGGTCGGTTGTAATAGAAAGAAAGATCCCCAGCTACTGCCTTACCGGCTTTGAATTGATTGTTAGGATCAAATCCCGCCGCCAGATTCGAATACACATAACGCAACCCAACACCCACACTGAATTCATCGCTCAATTTGCGGGAGTATGATCCATCTATAGCGAATTCATTGGGATTAAATGTCCCTAGCGAAGCGCCGTTGTTATCCGTGAAATTGATATCACCCAAAGAAAAATAGCGCATCGAAACACCGACTGCCTGCAAATCATCAAGACGTTTGTAACCGCTTACATAGGCCAAGGAAACATCGGGGACCAGGTTGCGAAGCCATGGAGTGTAATTCATGGCAATTCCACTGTTGTTACCCACAAAGCAAAGCTTAGCCGCATTCCAAAACATTGAATTTGCATCAGGGCTGATGGCAACCCCAACATCCCCCATAGCTCCTGACCGTGCATCGGGCGAGATCATTAGAAAGGGCACAGCAGACGTAATCGTATTCAAGGTACCGCCTCCCAATTGTTGCGGAGTGATTTGACCATTGGCTGCGAAGGCCACCAAGAATGCCAAACCCAAACAAGGCGCGAGTAGGAAGGAACGAAATCTGAAACGCATCATCTATAAAATTAAAAAATTAGATCAACATGTGTAAATAACGAAAAATAAGCAAATAGTTGTCTTTTGAATAGAGAGAAAAATTAAATATAGGGTTTTTGAGAGATGCAAAGGTAGTGTAAAGTGCAATTTATCGAGTTACCCACATTCGGGTTTGGGCCGAAGCTCTTTGATCCTCACATTCGACCTCGATCTGAACCAAATAAAGACCGTTGGTTAAGATATGGGTCCAGTCCCGATTTGTGTTGGAATCCATTCGGAAATAATTACCCTGGGAGGCACCCGTTTCCTCCATACGGTGAACAATCTTCCCTTGCATATCTATAAAGTTAAGGTTTATCCGCATAGATGATCCAGGTCGGTTGTGATTGAATTCTAGAATCGGGTTCATGCCAGCGCCAACAGGGTTTGGAAAAACAGCGAGGGATTGAATATGGAACTGATTATTAGGGACTACTTGGAAACGAAGTTGGCCCGTGGATGAATTATTGCATACATCCCAGGCCTTCAACTCCAAAGTATACGAGCCAGGGGCAAGTTGGCCCAAAGGGTAACGAATTCGACCACTACGGTATTGGTCCGGATCTGAAACATAATAGGCATTCAAAGTCTGTGCGCCTGCTTTGTCACCGTTAAGCACAATCTGCATTTCCCTGCCAATTCCCGAGGCGCTGGAGTTGATGCCATCTTCATCGTATAAGGTTGCCCACAATACATTGTTCAAACCGACAATTCCTTCACTTCGAAACAAAGAATCATTGAGTGACATCACGATGCGAGGCCCATCAGGTTGACATAATGAATTCGTCGAACTTCCCCCTACGATAATCATCCGCGAATCACCCGCGGCATCACCCCTTGTATTCCCTGGATATAGCGAATCGTCTAGATTACGGAAGGCATAGGTACTAATTCGGCCATTACCAAACACATAATTAATGTCCTTGGGAACTCGGAATTGGGATTTCCATTGCCCTGCCTTAACAGTTGATTTTCCCCTGAATATTATATTGTTATACTCCGAATATGCAAAGAAATAGGAATCCGGATCGTTGGCCCTTGTGCGAAGAGAGGAAGCTTTATCCAACACATTCAAATCAAGGAAACCGTTGAATGAACTATCCAATATTCCTCCAGCATTGAACACCTTTCCCTTGATTTCTATCAGACCCAAGGCTTTCAAGGTATCACTCACTGTGTCCACGGTAATGCTTTGCTGAGGAAAAGCTAATCGAAGCGCAGGATCACCCAGCAAAGTAAAATTTCGGGTATTGATTATTCCTAATTCAGGGTTTGCCGCCTCTTTGTATAAGTCTCCTAACCTTAAGGGCTTTCCTTGGTCCTTCCGGAAAAGATGGTCTCTAAAGAGGCGAGAGGAAATGCTCAAATTAAAGTTGGTAAAGGTTACCCGGGATGTAGTCAGCAAGGCAATAGCACCGCCTCGGGGATTCAGCAAGGCCCGCTCGCCAGCGCTCCATATTGAAGGATTATCGAAACGAGCAAATTCACACGTTGCCGTTACCATCAGGGGGTAACGCCCGGGATGATCCCAGCCCTCAATTTCCGGAATTGTCATGATGCGCTCTTCGGCGAGACCATTCACCCCGCCGTGCCCCATGTAAGCCATCACCAAACAGCCATCCTGCATCGCCCTATTGATTCGATCATTGACGGCCGGATATCGGGCACCACCTGGCCTGCTTTCCTGCTCGTACGCATCAGCGTAGATTTTCCGAACCAAACCCTGCGGGTACTGAGTCTCTGTATGCCGAACAAGCTCCGCGCAATCATTCAGATGAATATTGTAATCTTGGTCATCGGCCACAAAAACAAACTCATTTCGCCAAGGGCCTCGATTCGAAGGATCTAAATAATCTTGAATTTTACGAACCATTGCCGTGGCTTGGGCCATATCCCTCACCGGAATTCGGCCTATTCCCAAATCCATACGATCTCCACCGCCATCGCCAAAGGCACCTTCGGTAGAATCCATCAAACCAAAGAAAGCATCCGAGCAATACGAACCCAATGGATCACGAGAGTTGTAACTCTGAAAGGTGGGTACATGATTCAAATTTCCTGGTACAATATCAAATACATCGTAGGATGTCGATCCTAATAACAACAAATACTTTAAAGATGGCCCTGCGGAACTTTGAGGCGTTCTGCGATGATATAGCATCCGTAAATAATCCCGAATTGCCACCAAATCGCGACGACCCGAAGAAAATTCCCGATACAAATCATCGGGATGTACGATATTGATTTTCAGGCCATCATATTGATTATGGATTGCCGCAATTTGGGTTGCCTGCGTCATAAAATACTTCGGTGTTACGATCACCATATCCGCTGATGAATCCGCCATGACATTCTGATTGGGAATAAGAATCATGGACAATGGTGGCCCAAAAGCACTGCCTTTGATTAAGCACAATTGCCTAAGCCTATCTCCTGGGACCAAAATTTGCTGAAAGTTCGATCCGCTAATTTGAAGATCTTCAAAGGGATACGCCGACACCTCCCATGGCTTGGTCACATCCCATACCTGCAGAGGCTGAGAAACAGACAACCAACGATAATGGGTTGGCTGAGGGCCCAAGGTGGAGGCGTTGTAGAAAACCTGGGAAACCGGCCAAAGCTCCGGCTGAATTCTAGGTCTTCCCTGGACCAGAATGCGATCCAACCATGCCTGTGCAGAATTGTTCTGACGACTGAAAACCGTGTTCAGATTCAACTGAGACGAACCCGGATCGGTGGACCAAATTTCTTCCTTCAAATTGTAGAACGGATCCAAATAATAGGTGCCTACCTGTGGCGTAACAACCGTTCGGGGGTCTTGCCCGTTCAATCGAAGGGTAATGGGCGAGGTGGCGCCCTGACTTCTGATGGCCACACGAACAGCGATCCTGCAAGTATCCCCAGGGGAATAGGAAGGCAAACCCAAGGCGAAATTGCGGTTATTCACCAAGTCAAGAGGCTCACCCAACCATTCCCTACCGCTTTTGATTGGATTATTCAGTTCTTTCTCGTAGGCCAACAAGCAATCTCCCCGATCTGTTACGGGCCATGGCCCAGGCCCTGGGGAGGGCCCTCCTGGCTGAACTGTATCGATGCGAAGAACGAGCGAGCTGACGGGTTGTTTCGCATCTTCCCAATCCGGATTCAGAAAGGCATACGATTTCTGCTCATAGGGATTGGGAGATTTGTTCAAAATTGCAGTCCCTGAAGATTGCTGTATACTCTCGGAGCCAGGGATATAGAACAGAAAATACTCGTTGTCCTCAAACACCCCATCTAGATCCCCATGAAATTGAAGGGGGTATTGCACCAATCCCCAAGGCCGTACCGCATTATTGGCCTCTGGAAGAGGCCCCCTATCACCGCCAAAAACGACCAAACGGTCCGTATGCACCCTTGTCGGATGAAGCCCTACACTTTGAAGCCATTGAGGAGTTATTTTGTATATGCCCTCTCCTGCAAACCCCATTTGAAACCAATCGCCTGACTTCAATGGACTGGCTTTCAGGCTCATAATCATAGTTTGAGCTAGAAGAATCAAGCCACAGCAAAACTTTATCAAAAAAATTTTCACGATCGTAAAGTTCTCATTAAGTTTATCAATTAAGCCTTAAAATGGAATTAAGTCGCCCAAAATAAAAAAATGAATTAAGTTTGAAGAAGGGGGTGAAATCATGAAGACCGTGAATACTTAAGTCCCTTAACGCCCAAAACCCGTATAATCTTTCAATCATTTTCATGTTTCCCTTAAATTCCTTGGATTTGGCCGCTTTTGGTGTGAAATTTACGCTTCATCCTTCCCATGAGAATTTTTCCTAAAGTTAGAAAAGCGTTAATGAGCAACCCAAAAAGCAAGGCATTAGCCTCATTTTTCCTGATTTTTGGCGTGATGCAATGCCTAGCTCCAAGGATGTGGGCACAGGATGTGGTATTTTCCCAATTTTACGCAAACCCCCTTTATCTAAACCCTGCCTTGGCGGGTAATGCTTCCGATCCCCGTTTGACGTTCAATTTTCGCAACCAGTGGCCTGCCCTCAATGCCTCGTTCGTAACCTACAGTGCTGGCTTTGATCAACATTTTGACGCTTTGAGTGGCGGAGTCGGCCTGCATGTCCTTACCGATCAAATTGGCTCTGAGGCATTCCGCCATACGCAAGTTGCCTTACAATATGCCTATAACTTGAACATCAACAGGAATTTGGCGCTTCGAGCGGGGTTTCAATATGCCTATGCTAACCGTTCCTTGAACTTCAATAAACTTACTTTTCCGGAACAAATTGATCGTGTCAACGGAATCGGTGGAAGGCCAACCGGTTCTGAAATTCCCTTTGGAACCAAAACGGTCACTATAAGCGATTTCTCGGCGGGGCTTATGCTTTTTTCCGAAAAGTTCTATTTCGGTGCCGCAGCACACCACCTAACTGAGCCAAGCCAAGCCTTTTTCGGAGATGCCGATGCGCCTTGGCCCATGAGAATTTCTATCCACACAGGGGCGAATATTCCCCTAAGCCAATCCTATTCCAACGCTGAACCACTAACCCTATCGCCCAATGTGATCTACATTCAACAAGGGACATCAAGCCAAATCAATGTGGGAACTTATCTGAGCAAAGGCGCTCTTTCGGCAGGCCTATGGTATCGCGTAAATGATGCAATCATTGCAACCGCCGGATTTCAGAGAGGACAAATGCGTTTGGGCTACGGCTATGATATTACAACCTCCAAACTAAGCGAAGCAAGACCCGGGGGTTCTCACGAGGTCTCTCTAAGCTTTGTTTTCGAAAAATATGAACCCATCGAGAAAAGGCGTTATTCCAAAGTAAATTGTCCGCGATTCTAAACTATCTTTTAATTGTTTTACCCAAGCACAAACTCAGCCATGAACAAAAAAATATTATCCGTGTGGAAATGTGAGTCCATAATCGGCCTCCTGGCACTTGTTTTGGCCCTTTCGGGATGTGGTAATGGAAATCGCTCCACGACTACAACTTGGTTTTACGGCAATCCCAAAGGTCTTACTTTCAAGAGTATAGACCATAATGGAGCCCCTCCTCCGGGAATGATTTTTGTGCCAGGTGGATCCTTTGTGATGGGCGCCACCCAAGAGTCTGTTGCTCTTGATCCAGACAATGTTCCCAAATATGCATCTGTATCCTCCTTCTACATGGATGAGATTGAAGTCCCTAATGTCAGCTACTGTGAATACCTCAACTGGATGGCCAAAGTTTTTGCCCAATCTAACCCAGCGGCCTATCGAAGTGCCTTACCTGATACGACCGTTTGGAGAAATGGCTTATCATTCAATGAGCCCCATGTAAATGACTATTTGCGTCACCCTGCTTTCAAATATTACCCTGTAGTTGGCGTTAGCTGGGTTCAAGCCAATCAATATTGCGAATGGCGAACAGACCGTGTTAATGAACAAAGGCTGATTGATGCGGGCTATATCAAATATTCCGCCCAATCCGGCGAGCAGCATTTCACCACCAAAGGGTATTTGGCAGGTTTCTACCGCCCTGAACTTACTAAATCCAAAACCAAAACGAGTATTAATGGCGAATTGGTATATCCCGTGACGGAAGATGGGTTTTTCACCGCTTCATACCGTTTGCCTTCTGAAGCCGAGTGGGAATATGCTGCCCAAGGCCTGGTTGGTAGAACAGAGAGCGGGCTGATTGCCGAAAGGAGAGTTTACCCATGGAACGAAAGGGGTATACGTTCAGGCCCTGGGCGCAGGCAGGGCAACTATTATGGAAACTTTAAGCACAGTGTCTCCACCCCCTCTGAGGTCGGGTCCTACGATGTCACTCGTGGTGGTCCAACGGCTCCAGGTAAATACTATCGTGCCAATGATTTTGGACTTTATAACATGGCCGGAAATGTTAACGAATGGGTTGCCGACCTTTACCGGCCCACTTCCAATATCGAATCCGATGCGATTTCTCCTTTCTTAGGGGGTGGCTATACCCGTCCTCAATACGATGAAGAAGGGAATCTTGCCAAAGACAGTGCAGGAAGGGTGATCATGATCGCAGATGACCGAAGGTACAGCGATGATTTGTTGTCCTCCTACCTTGATAGCGTTACTATTATCGCTAATCCCAACGGTCAGGTGAACAACCGCAACCGAGTTTATAAAGGGGGTAGCTACCGCGACATGCCTTATTGGGTAACACCGGGAGCTCGCCGTTTCTTCAATGAGTCCAAAGGGAAAGATGATTTAGGTTTCCGTTGTGCGATGATCGGCCTAGGCCGACCCAGAGGACAGAGGTAAGAATCATCCGTTTCAAACCAAAAACCGATTGATATAGTGATTAGCGATTGGTGTAGTGATCAGCGATTGATCCAAAACCTCGCCGAAGCACTTTTGCCAGCGACATTCCTCCCTACGAGTTGATAAATTCCCGAGGCGATCACCTCGGGAATTTTTATTTCATATCCTTGAGAACTCTGGGACGCTCGCTCCTGTTCCAAATTCCAAACGGCTACCACCCTGCCTTCACCATTATAGCAAGCCAATTCTTTGAGGTTATTTGCAAGACCAGGCAAGGTGATCATGAGTGTGGAACCAGGGAACACTGGATTGGGATACAATAACATACTTTGAGCCGTGGAATTTGGTGCAGAGGACTCCGTAATGGAAACCATCGATGATGTGTTACGCCAATGGGTGAGGCCACCTTTGAAAAAACCCAGGAGGAGGTCAGGAAAAGAGTCCGCGTTGAGGTCGGCGAGTGCGGGACTCACCCAATTTCCATGAGGCAAAGAATCAGAAATCCCTCCAGCAAAATGGTAAACAAACACATCATTGCGTGACTGGGCAACCGAAAGCCCTGACCAAACGGAAGGGTAACAATAAACTTTACCCGACTCAGAGCCCACAATTAGATCAGCAAGACCATCACGGTTCAAGTCTCCTATGCGTGGTGCGGCCCATCCCGAAATTGATTCTGCAACATTGATTCTACCGAGGCTGTCAGTGAATTTAATCCATTGCGGATTCGTTAGGGTGCCTTGGTTTTGGAAGCAGGCAATTTGTCCATTGCGCATCCCGACCAGAAGCTCCGGTTTTCTGTCCCCATCCAGGTCTCCAAGCTCCGGGGATAATTCAATACCGCTCCGTAAGCCTTGATAATCGTAACTAAGTCGTTGAAATTGAATGGGTCCTGTAGTTGATGCGGTAATATTTCGATAATGCAGCATGGTGGAGTCGCTGTGCCCAATCAACAAATCCGGGCGACCATCACCGTCAAGATCGCCCGCCGCTAAACGTGGGTTCCGAATCGGTACAGAATCCAAACGTAAGAACAAAGAATCAACCAGCTCGAATATGGGTGTCGAAAAAGTTCCTTTGTTACGATACAGGGCTAGACAGGGTTTGAGGGCAGAATTTTCGTAGGCCACCAAAAGGTCAGGCAAGCTATCTCCATTCCAATCAGCAACCACGGGCGATGCTTTGAGGTAATGATGCACCATGTCCTCTAAGACAAAGGATTTGGTGGTCAGGGCAAAGGAATCACGCAAAACCCCAGGCATGCCACGAAGATTTTGATAATGCCAAACATGGCGACTAAGGTTCGACCCATAGAACTCGTTGGGACAGATCACCAAATCCTGCACCGCAGATGACCCCCAACCTACCGGTCCCGTTCCGTTGAAGGGGAGCGAATAGGCCGCAGGGAATTTAGTCATAGCCAAGGGGCTGTCAAGGAATGTGGGCGCTCCGGTTTGCCAAGCCATGCGAGCCAGCGAGCGGTTTCCCCCGTTGTGGAGGTAGGTCAGAAAATGCCCCTCTACATCCCCAAGGAGCAAATCGGGTAGGCTGTCGCGGTTGGGGTTGATGAGGTTTATCGAGGAGCCTACATGAGATGGCCTGAGCACCGATGGCAACGGCAACGGAGTCTGGCAATTGGTGTCCAGACCAAGGATTACCTGGGAGCTAAGCTGATTTTCGACGAGGCGTCCCCAACAGCGAGAAACTTGGACATAATCCAGAGAGTCGGAATGCCCGTAGCGCTCCCTAGAGAAGTTTCGGAAATAATTTATTTTACCGATTTCAAAATTGTCGAAAGCAAGAATATCCAAATCTCCATCCCCATCTAGGTCAGCGATGCCCGGCCTGTCTATACTCAGCACATAGATGGCCGTTCGAAATCCGAAATCCCAAAGGGCCGTTATGGAAGGAGATCGCAGCGAGAAACGTGGTACTTGACCCACTCCGTTGTTGCGATACAAAGCAATGCCCCCATTGGTGGAACAAAAAATATCCTCATCTCCATCCCCGTCAAAGTCCGCCAACTCCACCCACGAATTGAAGCGGGGAAACAGTGGTATATAGCGCGGTGCAGGTACCCAAGCCACTGGTAAAATGCCAACGCGTTCATAGATCATTATACTTTGGTCAACTCTATCAAATACAATGCGCTCTTGAAGCCCATCTCCGTTCAAATCCATGGAATGCCATTGAGGACATGCCATACCTCCTGCCCATGGATGAGCCAGGGTGCGCCCACCCACTTCTACCACTGGTACGAGTAAGACCGGTCGGAATTGAATCGGTGGCATTTGACCTTTCACCCATCCTATGTGCAGGAACAGGCCGCAACAAACCAATGGCAAGATCCTCCATAACTTGTGGAAGACCTTAAATGGGAAAAAGCAAGAGGGCCGTGAGGAGAAATGCATAGACTTGGTCATATGGTCTTGGGGAAAAATGAATGGGCCTCCTCAAGACCGCGGTTTTGTAGCGAAATTCGAGCGAAACGTTTGGACATCGCACGAACAATAGTGGCGGGTAAGGCGTTGATTTTGTAAAATTATGCATTCCTGAAGCGGATGAACCAATTACCTACCCTTGAAGAAGCCGGTTTGCAGAACGGGCGCTTGGAGCAATTGCACGAAGCCTTTATGGCCGCTGGCGGGAGGCTATGTACCGATAGCCGGCTATTAAAAGCCGGTGACTGTTACGCGGCCTTGAAGGGGGAGCGGTTTGATGGACATGATTTTGTGGAAAAGGCCTTGGCCGCAGGCGCCTCCATAGTCATTACCGAACGGCCTGAGGAAATTGAAGACGAGCGTGAGAGGGTCTTCGCAACACGAAACACTCTCGCCGCATTACAACGGCTGGCCCTGTACCATCGGCGGCAATTGCAAGGCCTTAAGGTCCTTGCTGTAGCCGGATCCAATGGCAAAACCACCTGCAAAGAATTAATCTATGCAGTGTTATCCAAACATTATCCATGCCACTTGACTCCGGGTAATTTCAACAACCATCTAGGCGTTGCGATTAGCCTGCTCGGTACTCCGCCCGGTACCGAATGGGCGATTATCGAAATCGGCTCCAACCATCCAGGTGAATTAGATTTGTTATGTGAAATGATTGAACCGAATATGGGCGTTGTCACCAGCATTGGCAAAGAGCATCTCGAAGGCTTCGGTACCATGGAAAACATCATTCGTGAGGAAACCGCGCTTTATCGTTATATCATTGATAACCATGGTGTTGCAATTGCTCATCAAGACTCGCCCCTCATTATGCAGACCTTTGTTGGACAGAAGATTCCCCTTACTTACGGAGTAAATCCTGAATCCGACTGCCTCGGTAAATTAACAGGGACCTTCCCTTACCTCTCCCTGCAATGGGAGTTCAATGCCAAGGCACTGTGGGACGCCCCCGTTCTGCATACCAAGATTTACGGAGACTACAACTTCCCCCATATTCTGGCAGCGGCGGCCATTGGTCGCTATTTGTCGGTTCCCTACGACCGTATATGCGAAGCTCTTACCAGCTGGCAGCCTCGTAACAACCGCTCTGAAATTCGGGAATTCCGCGGACACTGGCTGATTATGGATGCCTACAACGCCAACCCGGACAGCATGCGAGCTGCCCTGGAGCATTTCCATCGCATAGAGCATCCTCACAAGGTTATCCTTCTTGGGGAAATGCTCGAAATGGGAGAGTATTCGGAGTACGAGCATCGCTTCCTTTTGGAAACTGCCCTGCATTATGATTTTCAGGCAGTTTGTTTGGTGGGGCAAGCCTTTTGGGGATTGCGGAACGAGTTCCCCTTGTACCGCTTCTTTGAAGATTCGGCTTCGCTTCACCAATTTCTACAAGCCGCTCGATGGTCACCCTCGGCCATCTTGTTCAAGGGCTCCCGAGGCAATGCCATGGAGCAGTACGCCGACAGCCTCCCCAAGTCCTGTTAGTTCTTACAAGGTTATTTGCCCAATTTGCGGGCAAGGACCATCACCGATAACAGGGCACCACGCTCAACCAGCAACTTGCCGCATTGTTCCAAGGTCGCCCCGGTGGTCATGACATCGTCAACCAACAGGCAACGAAGCCCGGCGAGATCTTGACTATAAACTAAGGATGCGGGACTAGTACCATGTTCAAAATCTGTGGCCGCTTTGACAAATCGCTCCCTTCGTCCTAGCCTGGCAAGATTCAATCCACCTTCTTTCCGCCTCAAAGCATACTCCAGGAGCGGAATTCCCCAACGACTAGCCATACCATTAGCCAATTCAGCGGCTTGATTATAACCTCGGCTCCACATGCGTTTGGGGGTCAGTGGGACCGGAATCACCCGGTGTGGAGGTGGGTGCCAACCATCCCTATGATCGGCCATCATTGCCCCTATCGGTGAACCGAGGTGGCGTTTGCCTCCGAATTTGAGGGCTTTGTATAATGCTTCCGCAACTGAACCCGAAGGAGCCATCCAAAGGGCAGACGCATCCTGTACCGGAATTCGCCAAGACAATTCCTCCCGCATATTCCCACAATCCAATTCAGAAGCGCAACGAAGATCCAAAGCGCAATAAAGGCAGGTCAGGGCAGGAATTACCCCCATTCCGTGGCCGCATGCAGGGCATATCCCGCTCCAAACCATCGACATCCACCCAAACCATTTGGATTCTGGGACTGATATAGGGCTTTTTGGCCTGTAGGTGTGATTCATCCTCTGCATTTGGACGCAAAACTGCCGTTCAAACAAGCCCAAGCCTTATTTTTGGCATCCTTTTGGAAACAAACCTCACAAAATCAATAATCCATGAAAATCCACGCATTCAAGCCCTTTACGGTATTCGGAATTACCATAGGAGCTGTTCTGTTCGTCTATGGTCTCAAGGCCTCCGCTCAAGAGAATGGTTCCAACCCCGCCCCTGTCCTTTTTGAGGTAATCGGCGGTAATATGCCTGCTGAACAAGTCCGGACCGATGAATTCAGCACGCTTTTTAACAAGAACAATTTCAAGAAAACCGTGCCAAACCGCGCCGAGTGGGAAGAGTATCTCGACCTCTACGTCAAGTTCAAGCTCAAAGTCCGCGAAGCTGTCCGTTTGGGTATGGATACCACAACGCGTTTCAAGGAAGAATTACAGGGATACCGCAATCAGCTGGCGCAACCTTATTTGCGTGACAAGGAAACCGGAAAATTTCTTTTGGACCAGGCCTTCGAACGCTCGCAATTGGAAGTAAGAGCCGCCCATATCATGGTGCGCGTTGATGAGAATGGATCCCCTGCAGATAGTCTAACAGCCTACCAGAAGGCAGTGGCTTTGCGTCAAGACATTGTGGACGGCAAAGATTTTAGCGAATGGGCCAAGGTAAAATCAGACGATCCGTCGGCAGGGGATAATGGCGGAGACCTTGGTTATTTCTCGGTATTCCGAATGATCTACCCCTTCGAAGAAATGGCTTTCAATACCCCAGTAGGCGCGATTTCTCCTGTGTTCAGAACACAATACGGATACCATTTTCTGAAGGTGATTGACCGCCGCAATGCAAGGGGCGAAATTCGTGTAGCCCATCTCCTGATCAAAAGTCCTTCCACTGACAACGATACCCTCAAAGCCCAAGCCAAAGCCAAAGTTGATGCCTTGATGATCAAACTCAAGGCAGGTGAATCCTTCGAGGCTTTGGTCAAGCAACATAGCGAAGACCCCAGCAGCTCCGACAAAGGCGGTGTTTTGCCATTTTTTGGAACAGGCCGTATGATTCCTGATTTTGAAGAAGCCGCTTTTGGCCTAGCTCAAGACGGCGACCTCTCCTCACCTGTGCAAACTCCCTACGGGTGGCATATCCTCAAGCGCATTGAACATCGCCCGGTCCCGGGATTTGAACAAGCCAAAGGTGATTTAGAGCTCAAAATTGCTCGCGATACCCGAGCGAATCAAAACACCGAAAATTTGATTGTTAAACTCAAAACCGAATACCAGTTCACCCAAAACAAAGAAGCTATTGAAGCCGTCTTCAACTCTGTTGTGGACAGTTTGTACCGCAAACTGGAATGGAGAGCCCCAAGTGCATGGGCTATGAACGTTTCCCCAGGAAATTGGGATAACCAACGCATTTCCAAAGAAAAAGCCAGCTCCAAAAGCCCCAAAAGCAAAGGGACTTCCGGCAAAGTCCCAGCACCTGCTGCTCCCCTCACCATGATGGGCGATACGGTGGTACATCGCTACGGGGATATGGTCCTCAAACAATCCGATTTGGCTATGTGGCTTGAAGAAGAACAGAAAAATGCCGCAGGAGCGGATCCGGTCATCCACCTGCGCAATGTGTACAAAGCGCGCACCGACAAAGCAATCCTGGCCTACGAAGACAGCCGATTGGAAAGCAAATACCCTGCCTTTGCGGCCCTGATGAAAGAATACCGCGAAGGAATTTTACTCTTTGATTTGATGGACAAGAAGGTTTGGTCTATGGCCATGAGCGATACCGACGGCCTACAAAAATTCTTTGACGGGCGTGCCGCGATGTACCAATGGAAGGACCGCACCGATGCAGAAATCTACACTTGCCTCAGCAAAGAAGTGGCCAAAGCAGTACGCAAGGCCGTGAAGAAAGGCAAGATGAGTCCCGAAGAAATTTCCAAAACCTGGAATGCCAAAGACCCTTTGAACGTCAAAGCCATCAGCGGTAAATACGAAATCGGTAACCAGGCCGTTTTGGATTCATTACCCCGCAAAAAAGCCTTGTTGGGACCCTTCGAACGCAACAAACAATGGGTAGTGGTACGCGTCAAAGATCTTCTTCCTGCAGGACCCAAAAAGATGAACGAAGCCCGTGGGCAACTTACCTCCGATTACCAAACCGAATTGGAAAGCCGCTGGATCGCCGAACTCAAGCAATCCTACCCTGTTCAAATCAACAACGATGTCTTCAAGGCTTTGCTGCCGAAAGAATGATGCTTCGTTCCGTTCCGAATCAAGGGTATCCCTTTCGGGCTATGCTCCTCTTGGGGTTTTGCTTCATCCTGAATAGCATCGTCTTTCATGGTGAGGCTTTGGCTTCGGAGAGCCTCTCGGGCCAAGGAGCTTTGTCACCGAAGTCGAGACTATGGAACGGCAATAATTTTGACCCGCTCGATACTCTTACCCCATCCAAACCGAACAATACTCAGGTTTCGGAGGGAATTCTAGCACAGATTGCCGATAAAATCATTTTGCAATCGGAGCTGGAGACTGAATTTCGAAAGTCCACCGACCAAGAAAGGCAAGAAGGCCGTTACAATCCGGATTCTGGCGAAGCCTTGCGTTGCATGTTGTTTGAACAAATGATTTTAGGCAAAATGTTGCAACGGCAAGCCGAAATTGATTCATTAGTTATTGCACCAGAAGAAGTGGATAACCAATTGGATCGACGCATTCGCCACTTCGCAGGTATGATGGGCGGTCAGGAACGTCTTGAGGAATTCTACGGCAAAACCATGCCCGAAATCCGCGAAGAATTCCGGCCCCAAATCAAAGACATGCTGCTGTCCCAAAAGATGCGGGACAAAATCACCGCAGATGTTCAAATATCCCCTGCCGAAGTGAGGGCCTACTTTACCAAAATACCCTTCGACAGCCTGCCCTTGGTACCCGCCGAAGTCGAGATTGGGCAATTGGTGGTCAAGCCCAAGGCAGGGCTCGAAAACCGAACCCTCGCCATGGACAAAATCCAAGGCCTGCGCAATCGTATCCTTCAGGGTGAATCCTTCGCGACCCTGGCCATCCTGTATTCCCAAGATCCCGGCTCTGCAAGGGAGGGTGGACAGCTTGGCTTTTTTGGAAGAGGGGATATGGTCCCGGAATTTGAAGCTGTTGCTTTCCGCCTCAAACCCGGAGAAGTTTCCTCCGTGGTCAAAACTTCCTTTGGATACCATATTATCCAGCTCATCGCCCGACGTGGCGAACGCATTCAATGCCGTCATATCCTCATCAAGCCGCCCATCGGCAGCCGTGAACAAAGCGAGGCCCGCAGCCTCTTGGACTCGGTACGCGGCTTGCTTGTTGCAGGTAAAATTTCCTTCACCGATGCCGTCCGCAAGTATTCGGATGATCCGGAAACCAAGGCTTTCGGTGGGATGCTTCCACCACCCCAAGGCGGCAGCATGGCCTGGCCTATAGATCAGCTGACCCCGGAACTTTACTACGCGATCGAGAAGATCAACGAAGGCGAATATTCGGAAGTCCAGCCCTACGCTACTCCTGGTGGGGAACAGGGATTTCGCCTTGTTTTGTTACGCAAACGGAGCACTCCTCACCGAACCTCTCTGGAAATCGATTACGAAAAAATTACGAACACCGCACTGCAAATCAAACGAATCGACAAGCTTAATCGCTGGATTGAAAACAAAGCCAAAGAAACATACGTTCGGCTCACCCCTCTTGCTCCGGACTGCCTCTCCATCCGACGCTGGAATTTCTGATTGTCGAATCGATTGAAAATTCGAATCGCCAAAAGAGTTAAATTTCGAAGCGTATCCCCTGGGCCAAAGGCAATCGGTCGGTATAGTTGATGGTGTTGGTCTGCCGACGCATATAGGCTTTCCAACTATCTGAACCCGATTCACGACCTCCTCCGGTTTCTTTTTCGCCGCCAAAAGCTCCGCCAATTTCTGCGCCCGATGTGCCAATGTTCACGTTGGCTATCCCGCAATCGGAGCCGGAAGCCGACAAAAACTGTTCAGCTTCCAACAAATTGCGGGTGAACAGAGCCGATGACAATCCCTGGGGAACGGAGTTTTGAATTTGAATTGCCTCGGTCAATTCCTTGTAGGAATGAACATAGAGAATAGGAGCAAAGGTTTCGTGCATCACGATGGGTGCATTCGTCGAAATTTCTATAACACAAGGCTTAACATAACAACCGGATTGGAAACCGTTTCCGCTCAACACTCCCCCTTCCACCAAAACCCGACCCCCCTGTTCCTGGGCTTTCTCGATGGCTTGGGTATAGGCTTGAACCGCCTGCTGGTCAATGAGCGGCCCCACATGGTTGTTGGAGTCCAAAGGATCTCCAATGCGCAATTGTGCGTAGGCCAAAACTAAAATCCGGGTCAAGTCGGCATATACTGATTCATGAACGATGAGTCGGCGGGTGGTGGTGCAACGTTGTCCTGCTGTTCCCACCGCGCCAAAGACTGCACCCACTATTACCAATTTTAGATCCGCTTCGGATGAAATAATGATGGCGTTGTTCCCACCCAATTCCAGCAAGGATCGACCGAGTCGGCCGGCAACCGCCGCGGCAACCGCCTTGCCCATCCGGGTTGAACCCGTGGCCGATACCAAAGGAACCCGGGGATCGTGGCTGAGCCATTCCCCCACGGCTACACCGCCAATCACCAGGCCGCTTAGACCTTCCGGTGCGCCAAAAGATTCCATAACACGAGCGGTGATTTTCTGGCAAGCCAAGGCCGTTAACGGTGTTTTTTCGGAAGGCTTCCAAACGCATGCATTACCGCAGACCCAGGCAAGCATGGTATTCCAACTCCATACCGCCACCGGGAAATTAAAAGCAGAAATGACGCCCACCACACCCAAAGGATGCCATTGTTCGTACATCCGATGACCAGGGCGTTCGCTGTGCATGGTGAGCCCATACAATTGACGAGAGAGGCCGACTGCAAAATCGCAGATATCAATGATTTCCTGAACCTCTCCTAAACCCTCCTGGAGGCTTTTGCCCATTTCGTATGACACCAACTGGCCCAGAGGTTCTTTGAGCCGGCGAAATTCTTCGCCCAAAAGGCGGACGAATTCCCCACGACGTGGCGCAGGCACATTTCTCCATTCCTGGAAGGCCGTTACCGCTGCCGCCATGACCTGCTCATAATCCGCCTGTGCTGCTTGGGTTACTGAACCCATCAAAGCACCGTCCACCGGCGAATACGATTCCAACAA
>SYHX01000004.1 GCA_005799025.1 Bacteroidota bacterium
CCTGACGGTGGTCTTGTTTTTGTTGATTTACCTCATTAAATGCGTGTTGATTTGGACCAGCCCGGCTGCTTTGACCAAATTCACCGCCAAAACCCGTATCCCTGAAATGATCATCTCCAGCCTATTTCTGATCACCGGTCTTTATCTAGCCTATAACAACGCAAGTATTGGGGTGGGTTCATGGTTTTGGGTCAAATTGGGCGCAGTCTTTTTGGCGATCCCTGTAGCCGTGGTGGGCTATTGTCGTAACAACAAATTTCTGGCAACCCTTTCTTTGTTTCTAATTCTCTATTCATACGGGGTTTCCGAAACCAAATCACCCCGGATGAACAAAGGCGACTTCGCAGAAGCTAATTTTAATAAAGCCCTCAGAACCAATCCCGAACTTGCCCAGGTAGTGACCGAGCCCATGGACAGCTCTGGGAAAGAAAACCCTCGATACGATTTGGTTGCTCATGGCCGCTCTGTCTTTTTGGCGCAATGCGCGCTATGTCATGGCGAAGATGGCAAGAAAGGCTTGGGAGGCGCCAAGAATTTAAATGAAAGCCGCATGGACAAGAACCAAATCATGGAGCTCCTTATGAACGGCAAGAACAGTATGCCCTCCTACAAGAACGTTCTCAAAGAGCAGGAAATGCTGGCGGTGGTGGCCTATGTCAAAATCCAATTCGGCCCCAAAGGACATTGATGGGCTTTGCGCCGGAGGAACGTTTGCCCCTGAAGTGGACCTACCGCGGGGATCGCATCGGGCATTCCGATTCGCTCTTGTTGATGGGTTCATGCTTCTCCGAGCGGATGGGAAGCCGGTTGCAGCGGCATCTTTTTGAGGTAAGCTGGCAACCCACAGGGACCCTGTTCGATCCTGTTTCTTTGTACGACCACCTCCAAGCGTATTGGCGACGAGCCCAGGGACAAGATATCCCCTGGAACCTCCATGACTGGCAACTTTTGGATGGGGTCTGGCATCATTGGAGCTTGCATTCCAAGCTATCGCACCCCAACCTGGAACAAGCCAAGGAACAGGCGGTGCAAGCCATCGATGCGGGCGCACAAGCGCTTCAAAAGGCTCATACTTTGGTGCTAACGCTAGGGACGGCCTATGTGTATTTTCTCCAATCAAGCGGTCAACCGGTGGCGAATTGCCATCGTTTTCCGGCGAATCTTTTTGAGCGAAGGTTAATGCCCGTGCAGGAAATGTTGGAGCCGTGGACCTTGTTGTTGCAACAAATCATGCATTGGAAGCCTGCATTGCAGATATGGCTGACCGTAAGCCCGGTGCGACATTCTAGAGATGGTCTTATCGAAAATAACCGAAGCAAAGGTCGTTTGTTGGATTTGGCCCATGGACTCTGCGAGCAATTTCCAAACCTGCATTATATCCCATCTTACGAGTGGCTTATCGATGTGTTGAGGGATTACCGTTATTACGATACCGATTTGGTGCACCCGAATTACGCCTCCACGGCCTTCGTTTACGATCGTTTGGCCGAACATTGTATGCAACCAGAAGCCGCCGCTTTGCTTCCTCGCATTGAGTCCCTGGTTACGGCAGACGCCCATCGTCCTCGCTTTGAGGGCAGTGAGGCGCATCAACGTTTTGAATTACAGCGGGATGCCCAATGGGAAGCCTTTGCCAAGGAATTCCCGGGCATAGCGAGCAGGAAACATGTTTAGGTAAATTCATCTCCTGTTTGAATGCAAAGAAATTAAGTTCCGCGGATTCTGCAATTTGTAGGCATTGGCTGGGCATGGTCCATACAATCACCTGGGGACATAGCCTTGTTCCCCATCAAAGAAAATTTGATATACAAGTGCAGGTCAAACGCCCTAAATTTGCTTGGCAAATAGAACATTTGCCATGCTGGATTTTAGCCAAAGAATTGTAGGGGAAGGTTTGACGTACGATGACGTCCTTTTGTTGCCGGCCTATTCCGAAATATTGCCCAGAGATGTCAACATAACTGGCCGATTAAGTCGGAATATTGAGCTCAAAGTTCCTATTGTATCTGCTGCGATGGATACGGTTACCGAGTCTGAAATGGCCATCGCTATTGCTCAGAACGGGGGATTGGGCATGATTCACAAGAACATTAGCATTGAACGGCAGGCCCAGGAGGTTCGCAAGGTCAAGCGCTCCGAGAGCGGGATGATTGTGGATCCGATTACGCTTTCGATGAGTGCTCGGATAGGTCAGGCCCTGGATTTGATGTCCGAAAACCGAATCGGGGGCATCCCAGTGGTGGACGAACATCGAAAATTGGTAGGCATTCTGACCAACCGTGATTTGCGTTTCGAAACCGACCCCCATCGCCCTGTTTCGGAGGTGATGACCAAGGTCAATTTGATTACCACCCCTGCAGGCACTTCCTTGCGGCAGGCGGAGGGCATCTTGCAGGAGCACAAAATTGAGAAACTCCCGGTGGTGGATGAGGAAGGACACCTGGTGGGCCTTATTACCTACAAAGACATACTCAAGATCAAAGATTTTCCTATGGCCTGCAAGGATCCCATGGGTCGTCTCCGCGTGGGGGCGGCGGTAGGCGTCACGGCGGACTTGATAGAACGCGTTCAGGCCTTGGTGCAAGCGGGTGTCGATGCCATCACCATTGATACAGCCCATGCTCATTCGCGTGGTGTCCTGGAGGCTTTGGCTGCGGTGCGAAAGCATGTTGGCTCTTCGATTGATTTGGTGGTTGGTAACATTGCTACCGGGCAAGCTGCTCGTATGTTGGTGGATGCAGGAGCTGATGCGGTCAAAGTGGGAGTAGGTCCTGGAAGCATTTGCACAACTCGTGTTGTGGCTGGTGTAGGGGTTCCTCAATTGACTGCGGTGATGGAAGTTGCAGCAGCATTGCATGGTACCGGTGTTACCTTGATTGCGGACGGTGGCATACGCTATTCTGGAGATATTGTCAAGGCCTTAGCCGCAGGTGCTGATTGCATCATGGCGGGTTCGATGTTTGCCGGGGTGGAAGAATCTCCTGGCGAAACGATTATTTACGAAGGCCGTAAGTTCAAGACTTACAGAGGTATGGGTTCCATCGAAGCGATGAAGGAAGGCTCCAAGGATCGGTATTTTCAAGACGCAGAGGACGAGATCAAGAAATTGGTTCCCGAAGGAATTGTGGGCAGGGTTCCTTTCAAAGGGAGTTTATCGGAAGTCATGTACCAGTACATCGGGGGCCTCAAGGCGGGTATGGGATATTGCGGCGCCTTTGATTTGGCAACGTTGAGGGAGGCCCGCATGATCCGGATCACCAATGCGGGATTGCGGGAAAGCCATCCGCACGGTATCGATATCACCCGCGAAGCCCCGAATTATTCTCGTTAATTTCACGTGTAATACAAAACGAATAAAGCATGGCATCCGAAGAATTTTCGTGGGACAAAGCGCTGGAATCGGTCCGCCGCGAAGCGGCGGGGTTCGATTTGAGCGAGGTGGCGGGTGCCGAAGCCTACCGCCTGAAGTTCCTGAGCAAGAAGGGTGAAGTCACTGCTTTGTTCGAGGCTTTCAGGGCCCTGAGTGGGCCCGAGAAGAAAGCCGTGGGACAGGCCCTCAATGCCCTGCGTCAGGAAGTGGAAACCCGTTGGAAGGAGGCTTCGGCTGACCGGTCCACCGGCCCGGGGCCAGGGGGCGAACCCCGAAGCGAAGGGCCCTCCCAAGGGCCCGACCTCGCCACGTTGCCCCCGCCCGTTTGGGGACGGGGCTCCCGACACCCCCTGGCCCTCACCCGCCACCTCATGCTCGATTTCTTCGGCAAACTGGGCTTCCGTTGGTCCGATGGCCCCGAATTGGTGGACGATTGGCACAATTTTGAGGCCCTCCATTTTGGCGCAGACCATCCGGCTCGGGATATGCAAGACACTTTCTTTGTCTCCTTGGATCCGGCCTATTTGTTGCGGACCCATACCTCTTCCGTGCAGGTCAAGGAAATGATGAAGGGACAATTGCCACTGCGCACCGTTTCTCCGGGCAGGGTTTACCGCAACGAAACGGTTTCGGCCCGATCCCATATGCAATTCCATCAAGTCGAAGGCCTGTACATCGATCAGGATGTCAGCTTTGCTGACCTCAAAAAAGTCTTGTACGATTTTGCCACCTTTCTGTTTGGGCCGTCGGTACAAATTCGTTTCCGCCCTTCTTATTTCCCCTTCACCGAGCCCTCCGCCGAAATGGATGTAACTTGTTTTCTGTGTTCTGGAAGCGGATGCGGTGTATGCAAACACAGCGGATGGGTCGAAATTTTGGGTTGCGGTATGGTTGATCCCCAGGTCCTCGAGAATTGCGGAATCGACCCGGATGTTTACAGCGGATACGCCTTTGGCATTGGAATAGAACGACTTACCATGCTACGGCATCGGATTCCTGACATTCGACTTTTTTACGAAAACGATCTTCGGTTTGTGCGTCAATTCGGTCATGCAGGCTGAACCAATGAGCATAACCCTGAATACCGTTGTTGTTGCGGGTGCAGGCATTATGGGCCAAGGAATTGCCCAGCTCTGCGCCACCCTCAGCCTTCATACCATTTTGTATGATGTCCACGAAGAGGGCCTGAACAAGGCTCGCCAGGGTATTGCCCAAAATCTGCAACAAAATGTAGCCAAAGGCCGACTTTCCGAGGAGGACGCCGCCAAGATCCAGCAGCGAATCGTTTATACCCATCGCCTCAAAGACGCCGTGGGGGACATGCTGATCGAAGCTATTGTGGAACAGGCCGCCCCCAAACAAGCCTTGTTCCTTGCCATGGAACAGCAGAACGGTCCGCAGTTCATCATCGCCAGCAACACCTCCTCGATCCCCATGGAGGTGCTCTCTAAGGGCTTGTCCAGGCCAGAGAGGGTGGTCGGCCTCCATTTTTTCAATCCGGCCACCATCATGAAGCTGGTGGAGGTCATTTCCGGGCCGCAGACCCTTCCCTCCGTCGCTCAACAAGCCGAAGACCTGGCCCATCGCATGAACAAAATCGTGGTTCGAGCCCAAGATGCCCCCGGCTTCATCGTCAACCGAGTCGCTCGTCCTTATTATGCGGAAAGTCTTCGCTTGCTGAGCGCAGGGGGTCTTGCCCACCAAGACATCGATCGCCTGATGGAATCCATAGGTTTTCGGATGGGGCCCTTTCGGCTGATGGACTTGATCGGGGTGGATACCAACTTATCGGTGACCACCTCCATCTACCAAGGCCTGGGATGCCCGGCACGCTTTGAACCCAGCCCTGTTCAACAACGTTTGGTTCAAGAAGGTCATCATGGCCGCAAAAGCGGACAAGGATTCTATTCCTACCCTCCTCAAGATGGCTCAAAGACCAATTAAAATCCTCATTGTTAGCAAGTTGCATCAGGCCTTCTTCCTCCTGATTCTCTTGATCATGGGTTGTCGAGGCAAGGCTCCTGCCGATCAGGTACCGTTGGTGCCCGTGGATTTTCCCCTTAACATTTTGTTACCAACCTACAGCCGACTGCAATTGGTTGGCAACTACGCCTACCTCGAAGCCGGTTACCGTGGAATTGTGTTATATCGTTCGGGTTTGGATCGCTTTCAAGCCTATGACAGGGCCTGCACCTACGCCCCCAGCCAAAGTTGCCACCGGGTTTCGGTGGTCGATTCTCTAATGATCTTGCAATGTGCCTGTTGCGATTCCAGATTCTCCTTGCTGGATGGGGCCGCTGTCCGCGGACCCGCCGCTTGGCCCCTGAGGACATACCGCGTCTATTTTGATGAAATAAGCGGGTTGGTTCGCGTAACCAATTAAACCTCTCGCCTTGCCGGAGGTCTTATCGGCTCTTTTTGCAATGAATCCCATGAAAATCAGTCAAAATATCGCCATTTCCGAAAACGGGTTTTTGTTCAATCCCGCCACCGGAGACTCCTTCAGCACCAATGCTTGCGGCAAAGAGATTATTCGCCTCCTGCAAGAAGGCCAAAGCCAAGCCCAAATCCTCGAAGCCTTGCAGCGGGAATTTGAAGTCGATCAAGCCTCTTTGGAGAAGGACTTGGCCGATTTCCTGTACATGCTGGGCAACTACCGCCTCCTTGACGCCAACGCCCAATGAGCTCCGGACGTACGCCCTGCACCGTGGCGGTGAGCGGTCTCAATAACATTGATTCTCCCGGACCCGGTATGCCGGTCATCCGCGCCTTGCGAGAAAGTTCGAATTTGGAAGTCCGCATTGTGGGCTTGAGTTACGACAGCCTGGAACCGGGATTGTACATGCACGATTTGGTGGATAAGTCCTACCAAATTCCTTTGCCATCCGCAGGCACCGAGGCCTTGCTCGAAAGGCTGAAATACATTCAGTCCATCGAGCAAATTGATGTCCTCATCCCCAATTTTGATGCCGAACTCCATAACTTTATTCGCATCGCCCCCCTGCTGCGCGACTCGTTGCGCATCAAGACCTTTCTCCCGGATTTGGCGGATTTTGATGCCCGGCACAAAGCCGTTCTCTTCGAGTACGGGCAACAACACGGGGTATTGGTTCCCAAATCCCATACCGTCTTCACCTTGATGGAATTTCACCGGGCCCTCGAAGCCAATACCTATCCCGTGGTGGTCAAAGGCAAATATTACGACGCCCAAATTGCCTACAGCGCGGATGAAGCGGTCTCGGCTTTCTACAAAATTTCGGCCAAATGGGGGCTTCCCGTCCTGCTCCAAGAACATGTCCGCGGAACGGAAGTCAATGTGACTGTGCTGGGTGATGGGACCGGATCCTGCATCGGGGCCGTGCCTATGCGCAAGCTTTACATCACCGACAAAGGCAAAGCCTGGGCAGGGGTCTCCATCGAAGACGAGGCCTTGATGCAACTTTCCAGAACATTGATTGAATCAGCGCGCTGGAAAGGCCCCTGCGAGCTCGAATTCATGCGTTCCGAGGAGGGCGAATACTACCTGATGGAAATGAATCCCCGCTTCCCCGCATGGGTTTACCTCGCCTGCGGTTGCGGTCAGAATCATCCCGAGGCCTTGGTTCAAATGGCCATGGGCTATCACCCGGAACCTATGACCAGGTACCGTGTTGGCCATATGTTCATTCGCTATTCCCAAGACCTTATTGTCCCCATGGAGGAGTTCGAGAAAATCTCCACCTTGGGCGAATTATAATCCGCTAACATTCTATAAACCATGCCTTTGAAGACCTACGAACGCCCCTACTTGCGCAAACTGAATGCAGGCTTGGGCAACAAATTCGGAACCCGTAATTCCCAAGTCCCCGTCACCGAAATTGACGGTGTTCCCGTGGCCAAACTGATGGAAGAGTACGGATCGCCTTGCTTCGTGCTGTCCGAACAAACCATACGGCAGACCTACCGCAATGCCGTCCGGGCCTTCAGCACCCGTTACCCCAAAGTCCAAATGGCCTGGTCCTACAAGACCAATTACCTCAATGCCGTTTGCCGAATATTCCATGACGAAGGCTCTTGGGCCGAGGTGGTTAGCATTTTTGAATACCGCAAAGCCCTGGCCAACGGTGTCCCCGGAACCCAAATCCTGTTCAACGGGCCCGATAAATCCGAAGATGACCTGCGGACCGCGGTTCAACACGGCTCCTTGATCCATATCGATCATCTTGACGAGGTGTATTTGTTATCCGAAATTTTGGCGAGCGAAGGCCTCAAAGCCAGGGTTGCCTTGCGCATCAACATGGACACCGGGGTCTATCCCCTCTGGGATCGTTTTGGATTCAATTACGAAAACGGTTCGGCATGGACCGCGGTGACCAAAGTGATGGCCCAACCCCGAATGGAATTGGTCGGACTTCATTGCCATATCGGAACGTACATGCTTAGTGCCCAGGCCTATGCCGTTGCTTCGCACAAACTCTGCGATCTCGCCGATGAAATTCGTAAACAATACCAACGCCGTATCGAATACCTCGATTTGGGCGGTGGATTTGCCTCAGGGAACACCCTCAAAGGATCGTATTTGCAAGGCTCGGACGTGATTCCCACCATGGACGATTATGCCGAAGCCATCACGAGCACCATCCTCCAGCATCCTTTCGCCATGAGCGGAGAAATCCCCACCCTGTATCTCGAATCCGGCCGCGCCTTGATCGACGATGCGGGTTATTTGCTGGGTTCGGTTTTGGCCTTGAAGCGCTTAGGCGACGGGCGACGGGCGACCATCATGGATTTTGGGGTTAATTTGTTATTCACTTCGTTCTGGTATGAGCATCGTATATCGCCAGCCCAGGAATATTCCAGCCATCATGAGGACATGGTCCTGTACGGACCTCTTTGTATGAACATTGATGTAGTGCGCGAGAATGTTTCGTTGCCCTTGCTCAAGCGAGGGGATCGCGTGGTGGTACATCGGGTCGGTGCCTACAACATGACCCAGTGGATGCAATTCATCCAAATGCGGCCCAACGTGGTGCTCATCGACCGCCAGGGGCAGGTGCACCTCATACGTCGGCGAGAAACGGTGGATACTTTGAACGAAATGGAACTAACGCCATTACACCTTGAACTTGGCCAAGGCAAGCCTGCTTAAAGCGACCCTACGATCGGGTTATGAGGGCGTGCTGAACAGTTACGCCCAGTTGTTTTTTGCGCTTAATCCGTTGTTAGGATTCATCGCTTTGGGGGTAAGTTTCGGGCAGTGGGCATGGGGATTGAGCGGATTAGGATCGGTGATCATGGTGCAGATTCTTGCCGCCCTTACCTCGCAAGACAAGGGATTTCAACGCGAGGGGATGTTTGGCTTCAATGCGCTTTTGCTTGGCTTGGCCATGGCTCAGCGCTACGAAATCACCGCCGCCTGGTTCTTGCTTCAAGGGTCGGGTTTGTTGTTGTTGATGGGACTGACCGTTTGGTGGAATCATGCCCTTGGGAAATACCGCTTGCCCTACCTCACCTTTCCTTTCTTGGTCACGTACTGGGTCTTGATCGCGGGTGCAGGGTTCATGGGCTCGGTAACCTTGCGGTATCCTCTGCCACCGAACGAGTTAACATATCTACCCGCCTTGGAAACTGTTTTCGCATGGCCAACGCCGGTGGTTTCCTTCTTCAAAACCCTGGGTTCCATTTATTTTCAGAACAGTTTGGGGGCAGGCTTGCTTTTGGCCTTCGCGCTGTTGGTTCATTCAAGAATCTCGTTCGTCTTGGCCGTGTTGGGTTACGGATTGGCTTATGGAATCTTCGGCTGGGTAGGGGCATCTACCGCCCATTTGACGGACTACTTGGTCGGAAGCAACTTCATTTTCATGGCCATTGCTTTGGGCGGATTTTACATGGTACCCTCCAGAACCTCCATGGGCTTGGTGGTTCTGCTTACCCCCTTGCTCATGGTGATGATGTTTGCCTTGCAGGGTTGGTTGGCTCCCTGGCACTTGCCTCCGTTTACTTTGGCCTTTAGCGTTTTGACGATTTTGGTTTTGTTCTTTGTGCAAAGCAGTTCGCGCATTCCGGGTTTGCTCCCTGTTCAAATTCAGTACTACGCTCCGGAGAAAACCCTGTACAAGAGTTTGGTCCAATCCCCCCGACTTGCGCATCAACACCGAAGCCGTTTGCAATTGCCGGTCTGGGGTTCATGGAGCATAAGCCAAGGCTATCAAGGCCTTCATACCCATTTGGGTAGGTGGGCCAATGCCCTGGACTTCGTGATTCGGGACGAAGAGGGTCGTACCCATCGAGGGGATGGGAGCAAGCTGGAAGATTATTATTGTTACAACAAACCAGTGATTGCGCCTTTGGATGGTTATGTCGTTGCTTTGACCAATCATGTGGCCGATAACCCGGTGGGCGGAATGGACCTGGACAAGAACTGGGGTAATTCCCTGGTCCTTCATCACTTGAACGGCCTTTATACCCAATTGTCGCATTTGCGCCAAGATTCCTTTCAGGTGGTGATGGGTCAGTGGGTTCACCAAGGGCAGGTCTTGGCGGCTTGCGGAAATTCTGGTCGTTCGCCAGAGCCGCACTTGCATTTTCAGGTACAGAGCAGCCCGGAAGTCGGTGCACCTACCCTTGCGTATCCTCTGGCGCATTATTTAGCCAAAGAAGCCCCGTCGGCGCAGGGCCATCCCGCACGATCGGATACGGCCTTGGTTTGGAAGCAGTGGTCGGTGCCCCAAGAAGGGGAAGAAGTCAGGAACGTGGATCCGTTGGAATGGCTGAGCAAAGCCATGGCTTTCAAGCCCGGGCAGACCCTCCGTCTGCAGGAAGAGGGCAAACCCGAACATATCCTGGATTGGAAGGTCTATACCGACGCCTACAACCGCACCTACCTCCATTGCAGCCAAAGTCAATCCACCCTATGGTTTGTTCACGACGGGGTGATGTTCTGGGCTTACGATTTTGAGGGGTCCAGGACTTCCGTGCTGCATGCCTTTTATCTGACGGTTTATCGCTTGTCCTTGAGCGCCTTTGTGGGCGAAATGGAGGACCGTTTGCCGTTGACGGACTTTAGCAGGCCCCTGCCGCGTTGGATACAAGATTTGTTAGCGCCTTGGTGGATTTTCTACAGCGTTCGCTATGGATCGCAACTACGGTACAGCGATCCGACGGGACTTCTGGAAGGCGGAGTTTATTCCGTATCGGTTCGTTCTCTATGGGGATGGAAGGCGGTGCGGGAAGCCAAGTTTCAACTCCACGCCGACGCGATGTCGGGTTTGAATCGCTTTGTGCTTGAGGGCGAAAAGCCCCTAGGCCTGCGTCCTTGGTCATCGGCATCCAATTCACGCACCTTTCGATGTGTTTTGAGTTAAGAAATCGGATACGCTCTTTGACTTTGGGGTTTTTCCTAAGCAGCGCTTGTGGGGTCATGCCCTCGCTGGCCGAGGGTCCGGCGCTGGCCGAGGGTCCAGGAAACCCTCCGCTCACCATAATCGAGGTGGATCGTTTAAGCGAACAATTCGGTAAGGAGGCACGTTACACCGAGTTAATTCGATTGGGACGCCAAGCCTTGGAGCAAGGTATGGAGTTTCTGGCTTTGCATCAACGGATGGCCATGGCTTACCGAGCCTTGGGGAGATTCGAAGGCGCTGTATCCCATGATCAGCGTGCTTTGGAGATGCACCCGGGCTCCTCGGAAATTCGAAGCCTATTGTACAACGACTTGTTGGCCTGCCAACGTTATCAGGAGGCCCAATGGCTGTACCCGAATTCCGACCATGCCGCGGCGACGAGCCCTTTGTTGCAATGGCATACGGACCTGGTGCACGGGCATGCGGCGTACACCCAGCCAGGGGCCTACAACAATCTGATTCCAAAATCCTTGACAGAGAATCCCAGCGCTGCTGATCGTCAACAATTTTATTATTCCCTGAGGGACAGTTCGCGGCCTTACGCCGAGGCGACCTTGCAAGGCCCTTCCGTCCTGAGGGGTTTGGGATGGGGCTGGTCCGTGGGTCAAGAGGGACATTGGGTTCTGAGGAGTCAGTGGGGCTATAACCAATTCACCACCCAATCAACGGGCGTGGTGCAATCCAATTACTTGCACCTACCCAGCCTGCTCGCCAGGGATACCGTCTTGGTTCAACCTTATACCAACACTTCGAGGCAATACAGCCACCTCATGGAATTTCAAGCGGCACGAATGCCTTCATGGCGATGGACAGCGGGCTGGAGTTTGTTCGATGAGCGGGCCTCGTATTTCAGCAGTCAGTTGGATACGATCCAAGGAGGCTTGGTCGGCGTCGATGATCCGTACCGACATCGCGCGGTTACCGGGATCCTGGGGGCGACTTATCGACTGCGTTTGGTGGAATTGCGCGCGGGATTGGTTCGGGCCAACCTTAATTCGGGTCAACAACGGCAATTTGACCTGGGCTTGACGCTATGGCCCTTGGGTAATCCGACTTTGCAGCTGGGCATGGAGGCAAGCTACCTGAACAACCGCTCCAATGCGGGGAATGTTACGGAGAACGGTGTTGTAGCGATGCGCTGCGGCATGGCTCCTGCCTCCCTGTGGCGGCATCTCAACGGTAAGCGATTCCAAGGTCAATCCCCCAGGCTATGGATGGAAGCCAGTGTTACCGGTGGGGCCAACCTGCGGAATTATACCCGACCCGGGACGCTCTGGGCAATGAATTCCTACGAAAACATACGACGGATTCAAGGGCTGTCCCTGCGTTGGAAGGTACCCGCCAAGCCAACCGCTGCCCTTCGTGGGGAGTGGTGGTGGACTGTAACCTGGCAAATTCAAAATCGGGACCAAAGCTATGTGGCCTTACCTTGGCAAACCCCTCCCGGATCCGAGAACCCGCCGAACGTCTCCAAAACACCTGAAAACTTTATCCTCCATAACCGCTGTCAAATGGTGGGCCTCAGCCTCTTGAGAACATTCCACTAAACCGAATTCATTTTAATTTTAAAGCCATGATGCGTTCAACATCCATTTTCCATTACATCCTCGCTGCTTTTTGCTTCCTTTGGTGGAGCACGGCGACCCCTGTCCATGCCCAAACCTCCGCCTCCGAAGAGAGAATCCGGGAGGCATTTGCCGAAAGTTACCGACTGGAATCGTTGCAAGATTATACGGCGGCGGTGAAGGCCTTGGAAGCCCTTGGCCGGGAGCTGGTGCACCTGGTTTACGAGGCCAATTTGAGGCTGGGATGGTTGTGTTACAAAGCGGGTGACCACGACAAGTCGTTGATGTATTATCAGCGCGCAATCACCTTGCAACCCTTGGCGACCGAGCCGTTATGGGGTTTGTTGTTACCGGTAACTGCCAATGAGGATTGGGTCCGTGCCGAATCCCTGTACAAAGCCATTCTCAAGCAAGACCACCGCAATGCCACCGCCCACTATCAACTGGGCTTGATTTATTATTATCGTCAGAATTACCCCGAGGCCTTGAAGTACCTGGAGGTCTCCCTTCGCCTGTCCCCTTTTGATTATTATTCCATGCTGATGACCGGGTGGACTCAATACTTTCTGGGACAGAAAGCGGATGCCAAAGTGCTGTTTGAACGCGTGTTACGATTTACACCCCAAGATGCATCCGCCCTCGAAGGGCTCAAACTTCTGGCTCCCTAAAGGAAAAAGATTTTCGACAAATATCTCAAGGTTTACTCAAAGGCTCTCGGCTGCTGTGACGAATTCTTAAAAGACGAATTTCGTTAAGTTCGTTTTTAATTTGATAGGTCACTCGATAATTATAAACCAAAAAAACCCTTAGGTCATTTGTCGGTTTCTCAATTAAATCATCAATTTTAAAAAGATGAGGAGCCTTTTTATTCTTGATAATTGTTTAAACAATTCTATTTTGACAATTTTTGGGGCTTGATCGCTTTCTTTATGGAGATAGATGAGAATCTCTTTGAAGTGATCGAGTGCAGCTCTATCCCAAACAATAGTGTAATGCTTTGATTTTACCACGAGGATAACTCATTGATCGCATCTTGATGGGTAACAGAATTTCCGCTATCCATGCGGAGCACAGCGTCATTAATTTCCTTGTTATACTGCTTTTTTGTAATTCTTTTTTCTCCGCTTTCCACATTTAGAAGCGTTTTGATCATTTCCAAAACAAGAATTTGTTGCTTGGAGCTAAGCAACGGCAAATAGCCGTTAACTTGTTTTTGAACTATCGCACTCGTCATAATGAGATATTTAAAATCAAATTTACAACAGGAAAGCAGGAGCGAAGAGGGAATTGGGGGCGCGGGTCCTGTTAAAGCTTGAAGGCCTTGCGGACAGCAGCGACTTGATCGAGGGCCTCCCAGGTGAAGAGTTCCACCGGAACGGTGCGCACTTGATCGGCTCCTGTTCCCCAGCGGATGGTTTTGTTAACTTTGGTATGGGGCCTGCCCATATGCCCATAAGCCGCTGTTTCGGAATAGATGGGGGTCATCAGCTTGAGGCGCTTGATGAGCATGCCCGGACGCATGTCGAAGATCTTGGCGATGCGTGCGGCGATTTCGCCATCGCTGAGTTTCTTGTTTTGGGCATCGCGGACATTCGCGGTGTTGTAGGTGTTCACGTAGAGGCCCACTGGCTCGGCAACCCCAATGGCGTAGGCCACTTGCACCAGGACTTGATCGCAGACTCCTGCAGCGACCATGTTCTTGGCAATATGACGTGCCGCATAGGCGGCTGATCGGTCCACTTTGGAGGGGTCTTTGCCCGAGAAGGCTCCTCCACCGTGGGCGCCTTTGCCGCCGTAGGTGTCCACGATGATCTTGCGTCCGGTCAATCCGGTGTCCCCGTGGGGTCCGCCAATCACAAAATTCCCGGTAGGGTTGATATGGTATTTCACGGTTTTGTTGAAGAATCGGGCAATGCGCGTTGGCAATTGCTTCTTGACACGGGGGATGAGGTAACGCTGAATATCGTTAGCAATCTTGGTTTGCATGGCCTTCTGGTCTGCTTTGACAGCACGGGCGTTGCTACCGCTGTTCACGAAAGGATCGTGCTGGGTCGAAACCACGATGGCATCGATGGCTTCGGGTTTGTGCTTGTCGGAATAGCGAATGGTGACTTGGCTTTTGGCATCGGGGCGGAGATATTTCATCACGCGGCCCTCTTTGCGGATGGCCGCAAGTTCTCGTAACAACAGATGGCTAATTTCCAAAGGCAGGGGCATGAAGCTCTCCGTTTCGTTGGTGGCATAACCAAACATCATGCCTTGATCGCCTGCTCCCTGGGTCTCCGGGCTTGCTTTCTCCACGCCTTGGTTGATATCAGGGGATTGCTCATGGATGGCCGAGATCACCCCGCAAGAATCCGCATCGAACATGTATTCGGATTTGGTGTAGCCTATTTTGCGAATTGTATCGCGGGCAATCAGCTGGGCATCTACGTAGCCTTTGGTTTTGACCTCGCCCGCAAGTACTGTCAAACCGGTGGTGACTAGGGTCTCACAAGCCACCTTGGAATTGGGATCCTGTGCCAAGAAGGCGTCCAGGAGCGCATCGGAAATTTGGTCAGCAACCTTGTCAGGATGCCCTTCGGAGACTGATTCGGAGGTAAAGAAATACGACATAGGGTAAAGGGGTTTAAGGCAACAACAGGGTTAGGGTATCCCGGAACTTTCGCGGCAAAAATAGGCCAGGCCAAGGGAATTCCCTTACCGTTCCAGAAGGAAGCGAAGACGCTGCGCGACTTTCTCCGCCGAAGGGAGCATCTCCGCCTCCAGAACGATGTTCAAGGGAACCGCAGGCAGGTTGGCCGACCCCATGGCTTCGACGGGACCGTCCAGTTGCTCAAAACAATCGCGCTGTATGCGGAAGGCCAGGGATTCCGCAAAGGAGTTGAGCAAAGGCTCTTCGGTCAAGACCAGGACCTTGCCATGGGCACGGCTTCGCTCCATGACCATCGCCTCGTCCAAGGGGTACAAGGTGCGCAGGTCCAGGATTTCGACTTTGCCGGACAAATCCCCCACGGCGGCATTCAGGGCCCAATGAACCCCCATGCCGTAGGTCACGACTAGGCAACTGTCCCCCAAACTCAGGGCCTCCTGCGATGCCTCCAAGGCCACCCGGGCCTTGCCCAGCGGCACCACATAATCCTCCGAGGGCTCCGGAGTTTTGGCCGCTTCCGTTCCGGGCACTTTGCTCCAATACAGCCCCTTGTGTTCAAAGACAACCACTGGGTTGGGATCCAAGAAGGCGGCCTTCAACAGGCCCTTCATATCCGCCGCGTTGGACGGGTACACCACCTTGATCCCGCGAATATTTAGAATCGCCGATTCAATGCAACCTGAATGGTAAGGCCCTCCTCCACCGTAGGCCCCACAGGGAATCCTGATCAGGCTCTGCACCGGGAATTGACCCCGTGACAGGTAACAACTTTTGGACAGTTCCACCACCAACTGATTGACGCCGGACCATATATAATCTGCGAATTGTATTTCAACAATAGGTTTAGCGCCCACTGCAGACATGCCCGCGGTACTCCCTACCAAATAGGCCTCTTGAATGGGTGTATTGAAAACCCGGCTGTCCCCAAATTTATCCGCCAAGGTGGCAGCCTCACGGAAGACCCCGCCCAATGTTTTCCCCACATCCTGTCCGTAGAACAATGCTGCAGGCTCATTCCTCAGAATTTCTTCTACCGCATGCAATGCCGCATCCACCATCACCACTTTTTCCCGACCTGCGGGCTCACGCACCCCGGATTCCATGGACGGCCCCCCTTCGGCAAACTCGTGAAGATATAGGCTATTCGGTTCAGGATCAGGCGCTTGCTTGGCTCTTTCAAAATCAGCAACCGCTCGGCGACGACCGGTATCGGCAAGTTGATCCAATTCCTCTTCCCAGAAACCCGCCTTGAGCATCTGCTTGCGCAATCGGGGTAGGGGGTCCATCCGTTCATGGTCGCTCAGGTCCTCTTCGCTACGGTACCACTCTTTGCGAACCCCGGAGGTATGATGCCCTAATAACGGAACAGTGGCATGCAATAACACAGGACCTTTGCGCGAACGGCAATATCCCAAGGCTTCCTCAATTGCTTTGCATGACGCCTTGAAATCATTCCCCTCCACCCGCATTCGCTTAAGGCCCTTGAAACCTTCAGCGTAATGGTAGGCATCCATAGCTCTCATTTCCCCGGCACTTGCCGAAATACCCCATTCGTTATCCTGCACCAAGA
>SYHX01000005.1 GCA_005799025.1 Bacteroidota bacterium
GTGTCGCCCCCACCGATGGTGTTTTCGAGGTCGGCGACTTTGCCGGCTTTTTTGTAGGCGGTGATTTGCTGTTCATCGTTCATGATGGCAATGCCGGCGCTGTCGTAGCCCCGGTATTCCAACCTTTTGAGACCT
This sequence comes from Bacteroidota bacterium, assembly GCA_005799025.1. Taxonomy (GTDB): domain Bacteria; phylum Bacteroidota; class Bacteroidia; order UBA7662; family UBA7662; genus SYHX01. Next base: position 136 of record SYHX01000005.1, read on the forward strand.
TTGATGAGCAGGGGCGCCGCTTGGCGGTCCCCCATATAGGCTACAATTCCACACATAAGAGAAGGGTTTGGTTGCCAAGGGGTTCGTTCCTTGGAAATTCAAAGATAGGTTACGGAATGCGGGTATAGGTGATGCGCAGTCTGGGTTTGGTTTTGAGGCGTACTCTAGCCAGGTTACCCATAGGGTTCCCGGGAATCACGGCCAAGTCATACCCTTTGGGACCTTCGGCCATTAATTTCTGGAGATACCGAGTGACTCCAAATTTGTATCGGCCATTACGGAAGTAACCGTCGTAGTAGGACTCGAAGAGGTCCGGCATCAGCGAGGCCATATTCCGGCCTTGGCTGTCCAAAGGAACCAAAAAAAGCTGGGCAGGGGGTGCAATTTTGCCTAAGGCAGTGGTATCGGCATTTTCGAATTCCAAGGTCGCTTGATGAATGACCCAACGATTGCCCGTGGCAGGGCTAATGCTGTCCATTCCTGAACGATTTCGCAACACACGATACAGGGAATCCGAACTCAAACGGGTTTTGACCCCAGAACCGGCTTGTACGTAGCTTACTTTCAGGCTACTATCTGAACCGCTGTGTTGATGCAAATCTTTCATGAGTGTAGATTCCGCATAATCAAATCGAAAGACATTTCGGCTTCCGGACACAGGACGTAACATCAGATCGAGCCGACGGCGTTTGCTGCCACTTCTGTAATACAGGTAGAGTCCTGTTTTGGTTGCGAGGGGATTGCTTTGCAAAAGCAAACCGGTACCGTTGTTGATGGCATCCGGGTGCATGATGGCCTCAACCCACAGCCCTTTGAAGAATTGAATGAAGGCGTCTGCGTTTCGGTATTCCACGCTGTCGCGTCCGTTCAATAATTTGTTAGCAAGGTTGCTGCCTTCGGTATTGGCGTCTTGACCATCCAATCGCATTCGGAAAACACCGCTCACATTCACGACAGTTCCTGCTGAGGTATCGGCAGGCTCGTTGATGGGTTGAACTAAACCGCTTCGGTACCGAAAATTGCGAACGGCCAAGGGCGTACCGGTTGTCCGAACAGGGTCTCGGGAATAATAGACTTTGGAGCTGCTGACGGTTGGACTGATTTCGTGAGCGCGTACAAGAAGGGTGGTGTTGGTATCACCTTGGTAGCCGGCCAAACTGATCGACAAAATTAAAGAATCCAATGTGAGCGTGGAATCCGGATCCGACAAGCGAATATTTTCGCTCGTTGGGAGAACTTGAAAGGCGAAGGAAGCCGAGGATTTTCCGAAATAGGGATCAGTCAATTCACCCATGAGTAGAGCCGAGGGCAATTGACTCTGAAGAGAATCCTCCATCACAGTAGAGCCGACCAATTCCACGCTATCGGTGATGGTGGGAAAGCGATTATTTTCGGGAAGCAAGTCCAGGCCGAGCATCCCCTCCTCGTTGCAAGCAGCCAGTATTGCCCATGAACATGCCCAGAATACTCCCCTCCAACACCGTTTGGACCGACGTAGGCGAGGGATTACCAAAGAAAGAAGCTCCGAACCTAAGGGCCCAGAAAACCAAACTGCAAAGAAGTTCTTCACGAATTGACCGTTTCAGAAACGGCCTGAAGGATGTTTTGGTACAAACCTCGGTGGGGCTCGACCAAATTGCCATAAGTAAACACTGCGTGTGGAACTGCGGGGTCCACATGGGGATAGGTATCAACGACACTTTCTTGGTAGGTTACCACATCGGCATGGGCGATGGCCAATTGGTGCAATGCCTTTTCTTCTAAGGTGCTAAGGCATGCCAAGTCGGTTTCTGGAACCATTTCGATTTGAGCTTTGGCGACAAGATCCTTGCCCAATTTCTCCTTGAATTGGGGCGGATGAACCGAATATACCACTTTGGAATGGCCAAAAACGGCAGTATGGCGATAATAACGACGAATGTAGAGCGGAATTAGGGAGGTCATCCACCCGTTGCAATGCACGATGTCCGGGGCCCAACCTAGTTTAACGATGGTTTCGAGGACCCCTTTGCAGAAAAAGATCATCCGCTCGTGGTTATCTGCGAAGAATTTGCCTTTGTCATCGCGCGTCCCATGTTTACGATGGAAATAATCCTCGTTATCAAGGAAGTAAACCTGCATGCGGGCCTGAGGCAGGGAGGCGACTTTGATAATTAGAGGGTTGTCGGTATCCCCGATGACGATGTTGATTCCTGAGAGCCGTACCACTTCGTGAAGGCGATGCTTGCGTTCGTTGATGCAGCCGTACCGAGGCATCAAGACTCGGATTTCCATTCCTTGCTCTTGCATGGCTTTGGGCAATTGCAGGGCGGCTTGTGCAATTTCGGAAATTTGGAGGTAAGGGTTCATTTCGTGGGAAACGAACAAAATGCGGGTTTTGCTACTCATGGGTGGACTCAAAAACAGGCTTTGGACAAAATTTGAAAAAATCTACTGCAAAAATATAGACATTAAGGGCAAAATTGCAAAATTTACCCACCTCTATTCAGTCATTTGCTCTAATTTTCCAAGGACTAACACCCATGCTTGTTACTAGAACAGTCGAAGAACTTAGTGAAGCTTTGGCCTCCATGGAGTTGTCTTTGGGAAATGATGGAGCTTTGGTCCCCACAATGGGAGCCCTGCACGAGGGCCATGGGGCCTTGATGCGGGTTGCCCGGCAGTCGAATGCCTGGGTGGCCGCAACCATTTTCGTCAACCCGCTCCAATTCAATCGCCCCGATGACCTGGCTCGATACCCTCGCCGCGAAGGGGAGGATTTTCTGCTTCTCCAAGAACATGGGGTGGATCTCGTTTTCGCACCCAGTCCTGAGGTTGTGTTTCCTCTCGGTTGGGTAGCGCCCGAATTGGATCTTGATGGATTGGACCTTCTTTGGGAGGGTGCCTTCAGGCCGGGGCACTTCAAGGGAGTGGCCACCGTGGTCAACAGGTTATTGGACCTTATTCCATGCGCTAACCTCTATATGGGTCAGAAGGATTACCAGCAATGCCTGGTGGTGGAGCGTTTGCTGTGCCTTCGCAAGGCCATGTTGGTGCAGCTTGGTCCTGCATTGGTCAAAGTGCCCACGGTGCGGGATGGTGATGGCTTGGCCTTGAGTTCAAGGAATCTTCTACTCGCTCCGGATCAACTGGAACGCGCCAAAGGCATAGCCCGCACCTGGTCTTGGATGAAAGCCCATGGGCAAGGGCTCCAGCCTGAGGCTTTGGTGGAGGGTGCTTTGGAGCGATTGACGGCCGAGGGGCTGCGCAACGAATACCTTGTTTTTGTCCGTGATGGAAGTTTGGAGCCCTGGAAGAGGGGAGATGGTGCCCCAAGGGCATTGTATGCGGGTTGGTTGGATGAGGTTCGCTTGATAGACAACGAATCCTTGGCCATTGCTTAAAATGCAGCCTAGAAGCGAATCCAAGGTCAATGCCTATTTTCTTTGCCACGCTAATCCTTTCAATATCGACGCTATGTGGGTACAGATGGTCAAATCCAAAATTCACCGGGTCAAAGTAACCCAGGCTGAATTGCACTATATAGGGAGCATAACCATCGACAGGGTCTTGATGGATGCCGCTGGATTGTTGCCCTTTGAACGCGTTCAGGTGGTGAACATCAACAACGGGGAACGTTTGGAAACCTATGTGATTGAAGGGGTACCGAATACAGGCATCATCTGTTTGAACGGTCCTGCCGCCCGCAAGGCCCAGGTGGGTGACTTGGTAATCGTTATTGGGTATGGATACTACACCCCTGAGGAGGCCAAATCCCACCAGCCGATGACGGTTTTTCCGGATGCCAATAACCGGCTCGTCATCGACTAATGGCAAGCACAACCTTGGAAGAGAAGAAGCCCCGGTTTTCTTGGGGCGCTGTTCTATCGCTCTTTGTGGGCGCCCTGCTTCTGTTTTTGGTATTCCGTAAAATTGATTTCAAGGAATTTTCCGGAGCATTGGCCCAAACTCGTTGGGGATGGATCGGTGCAGCCTTGGTCTGCGGACTACTGAGCCATTGGTTCAGAGGGTTGCGTTGGGTCATGTTGGCAGAACCCTTAGGCCACCGTCCCGCAGCATTACTAACTTTTTATGCTGTGATGTCGGGATACCTCGCGAATTTGGCCTTGCCTCGTTTGGGTGAAATTACCCGTTGTTTGCTTTTGGCCCGCAAAACACCCCTGGGATTCAATGCCTTGGTGGGCACGGTGGTCATGGAAAGGCTCATGGATTTGTTGATCTTGGTGATTTTATCATTGGTAGTCTTGGTGGCTTACAGTGAAATGTTATGGGATCCTGTTATGGCTTTTTTTGGGGCGCGATCCTTGGGGATGGGATGGATTCAAAGCATGCTCGTTTTGGCTTCATTAGCTTTGTTGCCCATCGTGTTATGGAAATCATTGGGACGTTTGATACCTATTCCCGATAAGTTACGGACGATGCTTCGAGACTTTGGTCATGGTATGGCGGGCTTGTGGCGTCTTCCTAATCCAGCCTTATTTGTGGTTTACACTGTATTGATTTGGTTGGGATATTTCCTTATGACCTACCTCTGTTTTTTTGCTTTTCCTGGCGCCGAGGGACTTGGCCTCGGGGAAGCTTTGTTGCTTCTTGTAGCCGGTGCCTTTGGATTCGTGATGCCGGTTCAAGGAGGGATGGGCGCGTACCATGCGGCGATTGTTTGGACCTTGGGTCGTATTCCCGGATTGGTAATGAGTGCCAGTTCGGCGCTTGCCTTTGCGACTCTCAGCCATTTGGCCCAAACCGTACTTGTGGTAGTCGTGGGTGGAATGTGTTATTTTTTGATGTCTTTGCTGCCTGATCACCCGAAGGTTGCTTAACGCATAGTTTCCTATGAAACCATCCTCATCTCCCAAGCAGTTGAACTATCAAGATGTTCAAGAACAATGCGCGCTATGGAAAGCGCAAGGGGAGTCCGTGGTTTTTACGAATGGTTGTTTTGATTTACTTCATCCGGGTCACCTGGTTGTTTTGCATGAGGCAGCGATGCAGGGAGTACGCTTGGTTGTAGGACTCAATTCTGATGCTTCGGTATCCAGACTCAAGGGGCCTGAGCGGCCGGTTCAAAAGGAGAGTGCGAGAGCGGTGGTCCTGGCCGCTCTTCAGGTGGTGGATGCCGTGGTGATTTTTGAGGAAGATGACCCGGCACAATTGATTGAAGCCTTACAGCCTGATGTTTTGGTCAAAGGAGGTGATTATACGCTGGAGCAAGTGGTTGGTGCGCAACAGGTCATCGCAAGGGGTGGACGAGTCCATTTGGTGCCTATCCTGCAGGGTCATTCAACCACGGCGTTGATTCAGAAATCCAATCTCAGGTGATGGCTTGGTTCGGAATCGCGCGTTTCATCCTTCGGCAAAGGGTTCCGCTCTTGGCGGTAGTGCTAATGCTTACTGCATTCATGGCCTACCATGCCTCTGAGATTCGCTTGTCGTACCATGGAAATCGTTTGATTCCTGAAACGGATAGCGATTATATTGCTTACCAAGATTTTTGCGAAAAGTTTGGGGTGGACGGCAATGTCCTGGTTGTAGGGCTTCAAGCTCCAAGGTTGATGGATCCTTCCTTTATGCAACACTGGATTAATCTTTCCGATCGCGTTCGAGGGATTCCCGGGGTTGTTCGTTGTTATACAGCCGCGGATTTGCCTATCTTGGTTCGTAACGATTCGACACGCTCCTTTGAATTTAGTCGTCGTTTCATAAACGGAGATTGGACCGAAGGGGGTAACCAATTTGGGAAAACATTCGAACGTTTGTTAATTAACATGGAAACATCGACTACACTCATGGCGGTAGCGATTGACCCGGAAGCTCTCAACGATGCAAGGCGGTTACGGATTGTGGGCGAGGTGGAAGATTTGGCCAAAGCCTTTGCCATTTCAACCAAATCTTCGGTCTATTTCTCGGGTTTGCCATATATCCGTACGGTGATGGCGACCACCATCAAGGATGAATTGATTTTATTCCTGATGGCCTCCATTTTGGTCACCTCGTTGATGTTATACCTGTTTTTCCGCTCGTTGCAAGCGGTATTCTTGTCGCTTACGCTGGTGGCGATTGGCTCGGTATGGGCGTTGGGTCTGATGAGTCTGATGGGATACCAAATAACTTTGATTTCGGGTCTGGTTCCGGCATTAATGGTGGTCATTGGGGTCCCCAACGGGGTTTATTTGGTCAACAAATATCATCATGAATTCCGAAAGCACGGAAATAAGATCAAGGCCTTGACCCGCATCATTGAAAGAATTGGAGTCGCAACCTTGATCACCAATGCCACCACTGCGGTGGGGTTTTTGGTGTTTTATTTCACGGAAAGCTCGATGCTGCAAGAATTTGGGTTGATTACCGGGATTTCGATCTTGTTTATGTTCGTTATTAGTATTGTTATGATTCCTGGGCTTTTGAGCTTTTTGCCAGATCCCGGCTTCGGGCAAATAAAACACCTTGAGAATCAGCGTATTCTTCGCTGGTTAGAGCGGTTAACCCGATGGATTGAGTTTCATCGTCTCAAGGTATGGCTTGCGTCCTTGGCCTTATTGGTGATGTCATGCCTGGGGATATTTCAGCTGCGATCCAACAGTTATGTGGTGGATGACCTTCCTCAAGACGATAACGTGTACACGGATTTACGCTTTTTGGAGAAACATTTTGGAGGGGTGATGCCCATAGATGTGATGATCGATGCAGGTCGTCGTAATTTGGCTCAGTCGCCCAATACCTTGCAACTTGCCGATGGGATTCAAAATTTATTAGCGGAGCAGCCGGTCTTTGGGCCTCCCATGTCGCTCGTGGAATTGATCAAGGCTGCTAACCAGGCCTACTTCATGGGGGATGAAGCGCATTATCAATTGCCTAATGCTCAGGAAAGGGCTTTTGTATTGCCCTATCTCCTTCGGAGTCGGGGGGATTCAGGAACGGTCTTGACCAGTAGGCTCATGGACTCCAGCAAGCGTTACCTGAGAATTTCTTATAATATGGCAGATGTGGGAACAGATTCCTTACGATTAGTGATGGCCACTCTTCAAAAGGGGGTGGACTCTTTGAATCAAACGGGCAAAGCAAAAGTTACATTCACAGGAAAAGCCTTGATTTTTCTGAAAGGCAATCAGTATCTCATTCGCTCCTTGGCGGGGTCTATGGCCTTGGCCGTTGCCTTGATCGCTCTGATGATGGGGGTGACTTACCGAAGCTGGAAAGCAGTGGTCTGGGCTTTGTTGCCCAATTTGTTGCCTTTGATGTTTACGGCGGGGATCATGGGGTGGATGGGAATTTCAATTAAGCCAAGCACGGTGTTGATTTTCAGCATTGTGTTGGGGATTGCGGTGGATGATTGCATTCATTATTTAGCTCGTTATTTCCAGGAGGTTCAGCGTCACCAGCGTTCCACCATGGAACATCTTCGTGTTTGTACGTTGGAAACCGGGGGATCCATGATTTATACCTCCATTATTTTGTTTTTTGGATTCATCATTTTTGCCTTTTCTGATTTTGGCGGGACCCAAGCGCTGGGCTTAATGTCCGCCATTACCCTGCTACTGGCCATGATTGCCAACCTGGTCTTGTTGCCTACCCTCATTTTGGCAATGGACGGCTGGGGTATATCGCGTAGGAAATTGGCTTCCAAGTCCTAAAATTTTCCCTATTTTTGGGGCCTGATGGAGAAACTATACAGGGAACATGCCCGGGCTGATTGGACGGCTCTGCAGGGTGAAGTAACGGCCTTTTGGGAATCCAACAAGGTTTTTGAGCAGGCGGTGGCCGATGATGGTCGGCCGTCCAAGGTTTTTTACGAGGGTCCCCCATCCGCCAACGGTGTACCTGGCATCCACCATGTGATGTCCAGAACCATCAAGGATTTGATGTGCCGTTATTGGACGATGCAAGGTTATCGGGTTGACCGCAAAAGCGGCTGGGATACCCATGGTCTGCCGGTGGAATTGCAGGTGGAGAAGAAACTAGGAATCCGCAGGGAGGATATAGGCCACACGGTTTCCATAGCAGAATTTAACCAACATTGCCGGGAAGACGTCATGCAATATACCGGCAAGTGGGAGGAACTTACGCGATTGATGGGCTATTGGCTCGATCTTGAAAGGCCTTATGTGACCTATCACAACGAATACATCGAATCCGTTTGGAATTTGTTGCAGAAATTATACAATAAAGGGTTGCTCTACAAAGGGTTCACCATTCAGCCCTACTCGCCAGCGGCGGGAACGGGGTTAAGTTCGCATGAGCTCAACCAGCCTGGTACCTATCGACAGGTCAAGGATTTGTCTATGGTTGCTCAGTTTCGCCTTCAGGAGGATTCCGCACAGTATGTGCTTGGAATGATTGCTGAAAAGGGTGAATCAGTCTCGGCAGAATTTGCCCAGACTAAGTTGCTTGGATTGTCCGTTTTTGTTTTGGCATGGACCACCACGCCGTGGACTTTGCCGTCCAACACCGGCCTGGCGGTGGGCGCTAACATTACCTACGCGCTTGTTCGATGTTCGAACGCCTACACGGGATCGGATCAGTTGGTGTTCTTGGCGGTCGATCGTGTCAATTCATATTTTTCATCCAATGAGGCCAGCGCAGATGTGCAGGCGCCTACGGGTTTTCAGATCCTTGGCCATATTCAAGGTTCTGTACTCCAAGGGCTTCGATACGATGCACTTCTTCCGTATGCAAGGCCACAGGATGGTGACCCCTACCGGATAGTGGTGGGCGATTTTGTGAGTACTGAGGATGGAACGGGGATCGTTCATTTGGCGCCTAGCTTCGGTGCGGATGATTTCAGGGTTGGGAAACAAAACGACTTGGGGCATCTTACGCTGGTGGATCGTTCGGGTCGTTTCACGACCGAGGTCCATGATCCGGAATTTCCCCTCCAGGGTTACCCGGTCAAGGAGGCGTTCTTGACAGAGGACGAGAAATCCCAATGGCTGGAAGTTCAGCAGGAACGCTTGTCCACCATGATCAGCGATCAACGTAAATTATTGAGTGCAGATGAATTGATTGCCCTCAAATTGAAGCGGCAAGGATTGGCTTTCCAAATTGAGAAATACGAGCACTCATATCCGCATTGTTGGCGTACGGATAAACCCATTTTGTATTTTCCGTTGGATTCATGGTTTGTTCGCACCACGGCAGTCAAGGAGCGCATGATTGCATTGAACCGTGAAATTCAATGGAAGCCGGAAAGCACTGGATCCGGTCGCTTCGGCAATTGGTTAGAGAATTTGGTAGATTGGAATTTGTCGCGTTCCCGTTTTTGGGGTACACCCTTGCCGATTTGGCGGACCGAAGACGGTCTCGAAACGCGTTGCATTGGATCCATCGACGAACTGCGTGAGGCGGTAGAAGAGGCCAAAGCCGTAGGGATTGCCAATCCGGATTCCTTTCATGATTTGCACCGGCCAGAGATGGATGGTTTGGTCTTGAAGTCTTCCTCCGGAAAGCCAATGTACCGCGAAGCTGATTTGGTGGATGTGTGGTTCGATTCAGGGGCTATGCCGTATGCCCAAAATCATTTTATGTTTGGGAAGGAATCCCAAGGCGACTCGCCTGGGCCTGCAGATTTTCCTGCGGATTTCATCGCAGAGGGCGTGGATCAGACTAGAGGCTGGTTTTTCACGCTGCATGCCATCGCGGTCATGTTATTCGATAGCGTTGCTTTCCGGTCGGTGATTTCGAACGGCTTGGTCCTTGACAAAGATGGCAATAAAATGTCCAAGCGTCTGGGCAACACGGTGGATCCTTATCAAATGTTAGGAAAGTATGGAGCTGATGCCCTGCGATGGTACATGATTAGCAATGCCCCACCTTGGGATAACTTGAAGTTTGATTCCAAGGGCGTGGAGGAAGTACAGCGCAAATTTTTTGGAACTTTGTTCAACACCTATCAGTTTTGGGCAATGTATGCCAACCTGGATGGATTTGAAGCGGTTCAATATAGTACAAGACCTTATGTTCCTTCTTCCCCAAATGTTTCGATCATAATGTCAACCACGGAGATGGATCGATGGATTCTTTCTGTGTTGCATTCCTTGGTGAAGGAGGTGAACGATGCCTACTCCGAAATGGAGCCAACCCGTGCGGCTCGTGCGATCCAGGATTTTACGGATTTGCATCTCAGCAATTGGTATGTCCGATTGAGTCGCAGGCGTTTCTGGAAGGATGGATTAAACGAAGACAAGGCCGCGGCTTTTCAAACCCTGCATCAATGCTTGCTGACAGTCGCCCATCTCATGGCGCCATTGGCTCCTTACTACGCTGAGGTTCTGTACGGTGATTTGTTAGGGTTTAGGTCTCCAAACCCATTGAAAGCTTCTGGGGTAGGGCCTGGTTCATACCCTAATTCGGTTCATTTGTCCCGTATGCCTCATCCTGATATGAATCAAATTTCGGTGGATTTGGAGCGAAGAATGGAATGGACTCAGGCGGTATGCTCCTTGGCTCTTTCGTTACGTAAGAAAGCAGGTATCCGGGTCAGGCAACCCCTGTCACGCTTGGGCTTAATCTTGCCTACCGGTTTTACTGAAGTAGATTTAACTAGTATGCTCGATTTGATTCGTTCTGAAATAAATATCAAATCGTTGGTATGGGCTGGAGGCGATGCATTCCGTATCCAACGCAAGGTCAGGCCTAATTTCCGCCGCCTTGGACCAAGGTACCCCACCGTGATTCAGAAACTAGGACCTGTATTGCAGGCGATTCCTTCGGAGCAAGTGGAGGAATTCCTTAGACGGGGATTTCTGGAACTGGAGCTGGACGGGGTATTCTGTCGTTTGGAAGCCGAGGACTTGGAGGTGCTTACCCAGGATATTGCGGGGTGGCAGGTGGCCAGCGAAGGGGCGATCACGGTGGCACTGGATACCACCCTCACCGAGGAATTAGAGCGGGAGGGCCTGGCTCGGGAATTGATAAACCGCGTTCAGAAGCAACGCAAAGACTTGGGTTTGGAGTTAACCGACCGCATTGTGCTGCATTGGGAAACGTTACCCGGCATTAGAGAGGTCATGGATGAATTCGGTGCCTATATCGCTGGGGAGGTCCTGGCTGAAAGCCTTCAACCCTTGGGCCAAAGCCGCGAAACAGCAATTCAGGTGGATTTGGAAGGTTTAGTTCTGTTCATAGATGTGGAAAAGGTGGAAAAGTAGCCACGGTTTTTTATCCTGAAATCGCCTTTCTTCTCTAGATTACATGATTATTTTTGCCACCCCTAGGTGCAGACCCTGAAATTTAGAGCTTTAATTAGAATGCTATGGAGAACCCCAACAAAACCCGGTACAGCGACGAAGAGCTGAATGACTTTCGCTCCTTGATCCTCGAAAAATTGGAAACGGCCCGAGCGGAATTTCGATACCACCAAGAGCTGCTAATGCACGTCAACGAGAACGGCACCGAAGACACTTCCAATTCCTATGTTACGCTCGAAGAAGGATCGCTGACCTTGGAGAAAGAACAACATTCACAGCAGGCCTCTCGTCAGCGTAAATTTATTGACCACTTGGAGAATGCTTTGATTCGTATCGAGAACAAAACATACGGTATTTGCCGCGAAACCGGAAAGCTGATTCAGAAGGAGCGCTTGATGGCTGTGCCACATGCGACCTTGTCTATGGAGGCTAAACTCAAGCAATAGGGGAGTGAACCGCATAAAGCTTGCGGCTTGGGTGGCCTTGGCCTTGCTAGTGACAGACCAGGCTTCCAAACTGTGGGTTAGAACACAGATGGTCCCTGGTGAGTCGTTTGAGGTCCTCGGCAGGTACTTTCAGATTTTTTTTATCGAAAACAACGGAATGGCTTTTGGTTTGGAATGGGGTGGCCGATTCGGTAAGTTACTATTGACCACTTTCAGATTGGTCGCTGTTGTGGGATTGGGCTATTATTTCCGACGCATGATTCAAACCGGGCAAACAACGCAGGCGGGTACGGTGGCCCTTGCCTTAATCTGGTCAGGGGCATGCGGTAACATTATCGATTCATTGTTTTACGGCCCCTTGTTTGGGTATGAAACCTTCCTGTACGGGAGGGTCGTGGATATGTTGTATTTTCCTCTCTACCAAGGCTTTTTGCCCTCTTGGATACCTGTGTGGGGAGGCGAATATTGGGTTTTTTTTCGACCGGTTTTCAATTTGGCTGATGCCGCAATCTGCGTGGGTGTGGGTATGAGTTTGTTGTTCTATAACCGTGTCTTTGTAACCTTATCGGATGACAAGCATCACTTGGCTTGAATCATGTGCTTTGAGAAAACCCACAAATTTTTAATTTCAATCATGTCTGGTTTTATTATTCGATACTCAAGCGTTAGGTCAGGCCTAAGACTTGCAACGATTCTGCTTTTGTTTGCCTTTGGGGCCTGCAATTCTCCCAAGAAATTAACGGGCAGAGGGGATGAATTGGCGATTTCCGGGATGTACGAAGAGGCCAGCATGCAATACATGAGGGCCTTGCGTTCCAAACCAACGTACGTCGATGCCCGTGTAGGCTTGCAAAGAGCCGGACAGAAGCATCTAGATGCTCTGCTTGTCAAGTTCGATAGGCTCCATGGAGAGCGGCAACATTACGATGCGGTTTTTGCCTTTGTCAAAGCAGAGGCTTTCTATAAGCAGGTCGAAATGCTGCGCATAGATTTGGATTTTCCAGCCAGGTACCGGACGGATTACGAATCGGATAAGGCGATCTATCTAGAAGAGGCTTACAACAAAGCCGCTAGGTTAATGGACCAAGGCCAGTTTACCGAGGCCCAAGCTGTATTGTCGGACATGAAACGAGTGGACCCCAATTACAAGGATGCCGCTCAGATGGAGAGGGTGGCAAGGGTGATTCCAATTTACGAAGACGGCATAGCCATGTTTGATCGGCAACGATATCGGACCGCTCATCTGCGATTCAAGGATGCCGAGGCCGTCCTTCCGGGCTTTCGTAACCTGGATTCCATGATGGTGGCCTGCGAAAATCTGCTCACCTTGAAAGTCGCCATTCTGCCCTTCGACGGGAGTTCCGGTTTTGCATTTATGCTCAACCCTCATACGTTTCTTCGATCCTCGTTGACGATGGAACGCAATCGTTTTCTTCAATTGGTGGATGAGAATGCCATTACGAATGCTTTGCAACAACAGAATAATTTGCTGTATGGGGGCAACAAGGTCATCTTGGAAATTGCACGTTCTCTCGGGGCCAATACGGTAATAGGGGGTAAAGTTTTGGAATTACAGGTGATCCCGCCTGAATTGCGCTCTGAAATAAAGCGAGGATGGGAGGCTTATACCGTCGAAGTTACTAACCCGACCAATCAACAGAAAAGCAACGAAACCCGTTACAAGAAAGTGGAATACAGCGAGTGGAGTGGTCGCTCCCTGGTCCGTATGAAAGTGCAGTGCCAAATGGTGAATGCCCTCAATGAGCAAGTGTATTTCTCGGATGTTTTTCAGGTGGAGACCGGTGACGATGTTCGTTATGTCATGTACGACGGCGACAAGGCCAGGCTGTATGCCGGGGTTTGGGCAGACCGTAATCGGGATGATGTGACCGACAAAGTTTTCAAGGAAAGGGATCAGCGAAGGGAAATGGAACGGTTATTGAACGGGCGCAGGGACTTTGCGCCGGTTTCGGGGTTGATGGGGGAATTGCAAACAGCCATGTCATTGCGCTTGCGCGAGGCGGTGTTCTTTGCAGAGCGTAACCGACCTTAGAGATGTCGAAATGCCCTACCGAACCAAATGGAGCAGGCCTGAGCGTAGGCCGCTCTTCCCTGCAGCGTCCACGTAATTCAGGAGGTAGGTATAGGTTCCCGAAGGAGCTTGGCCTCCGCCTTGGGTTCCGTCCCATCCAAAATTCGGGTCCTTAGATTCAAATACCACTTGCCCGTATCGGTCAAAGACTTTCAAATCCACTTTCACAATATTATAAGCAACCATGCTGAATTTCCGGTTCTCAGGTCTGCTGGGGTCATCTGGTATGAAGGCGTCCGGCAAATACAAAAAGGCGTTGCATTCATCGTGAACGCGGATACGAAGGATTGCAGTGTCGGAGCAGCCCGATTCATTGGTTACCCTGTAGCGGATTTCATAATCTCGCTTGGTGGTGGGTTCAAAGGAATTTCCACGAACCGCATCCCCCCAATAGATTCCACCCGCAGGCTGTCCTTGATCCAAAGTGAGCGGACCATTGTCCAAACAATGCTCCAAAGGCCCGGACATAATTGCCACGGGAACAGGTCGTACCGTGAGCTGTAATTCCAGCAAAGAGTCGCATCCCGCTGGTCCGGGGATAACCCGCGTATAGGTCCCGGATTGGTTGTATAATACACCTCTCCATCGGTACGGGCCGCAATGTCTGATTTGCTCCGAAGCGGCATAGCTGCTTCCCACGGTTAATTGTAGGCGAACAATACTATCGCAGCCCTGCAGGCTGATTAAGGTATCTCGGTACGAACCGGATTGGCGAATCCATCGTCCCTCGAAATAAAAGGAATCGCATACCGTGCGTTGAATTTGTTGATTGTAAAGAGCATTGATGGTCAATTGAATACGACTTAGGCTATCGCAACCCCAGCGATTAAGGAGGGAATCGGTGTACAGGCCGGACACGGTAACATTTCTTCCATTGATACGATAGGAGCCGCATGCCTGTAGGGGGATAGGTGTGAGATTGAAGGTGTCTTTGGGATACACAGTGAGGAAAAGAGTAACGGTGGAGTCGCAGAGCCTGGTGGAACTGTAGCGAATGATATAAATTCCCGTGGTATCGTATCGACGATTGCCTATAAACACCGCATCCCCCCTACAAAGAGTATCGTAGAGATCGCGGTTAGAACTTAACCCGTAATCCGAAAAATACGCATAGCGAATAGCATTGTTCAAGGTTTGTGGGTCTCCTTCAGGGGAACCAGCGATAATCCCTGCATGAAAATTAAATTGGCTGTTGAGTAAACTCATGGTGCCCGACGCTGGAAGCAGGGGTCCGATATTTTTGCGAGCGACCCACCATTGGTTGCCTGGGAGAGGCGCGAAATCCGCAGCAGTCAACAGAGCTGGATTGCCGTTCAGGGTGAACAAACTTTGTCCACCGTTTTCGACGATGGCCAGCAAAAATAAAGAATCTCCTGGATTGCGATAAAAGCGAGCTTGGCGGGATCCGGTGCAATTGATACGCGGAAGCAGAGCCCCGCCAATTTCGCAACCCATTCCCGTAACATGAAATACGTAAACCGGTTTGCTGGTCTCAATATACTCAGATGGATTGTTGACACTGAGCAAATAGGTTTCCCCAGCCGATGTGAAGGTGTGCAGGGTAAGGCCATTGATGCGAAGAACTGTTCCGGTATCGGTGGAGGTAACATAATAACGGTCTGGCATGGAGGAAGATCCGTTGCTCAGCATGCCTCGGCCTACAATGTAGTCTTGGCCTACGGATTGCACCGGAACCAATTGGTCGCCTATCATGTCTCGGCATGTCCCGTACGAAGGATCGTATACCGCATCATCCGAATAGGTAATTGCAATGGGTTTATCGGAAACGATACGGGATCCCGTGACTTTCTGTAGACCACCACCTCCAGACGCAACACAGGCCAAGGTTTGACCCCGCATCAGCAGGCGTTGGAAGGCGACAAACGCAGGACATCCAATCAAATGATTGCGCGGGGTAACGGTTACCAAGGTGCTGTCTTGCGTCGCGACGATATCAAAGCGACTTTTGGCGGTGCCTGGCGCAATGGTGGTGTCGTTAACCCATGCACCCAGTGCAAAAGGGGTGCCTTGGCCTCCCACAAAGAACCGCGTGCCCAAAGCGGTTTTGCCTTTGAGGGTAAAAGATGCGGCATTGAGGGGGGATTTAATTTCATAAAGGACGCCTACCGGTTGGTTGGAGCGAATACGAAGGCCATAAGGTTGGACCGTGTTGGGAGGTTGATTCTCGAGTTGGCCCAAACGCGATGTCAAATCATGAACCAAGACCGAATTAGGTGGGACATTGAGGTTGATGGCCGGAAAATTGGTGCTGTTGGCCGGTTGGTCCACCACGACTTGTGCACCCGCTGGGCCTGCACTGATATGCAATGCCACCGGGGATTCTCCAAGGCCCGCCACCGCATCTGGGGCCACGAACCAGAACAATGTGTCGGTTTGCCCGAAAGCAATATTTCCTTGGAACAGTAGGATGAACAAGGACAAACGACCCAATGAGCTGGAGGAATATGATTTTATGGAAATCATATTTACGGAGTATATGGATACGGACAACCGTGCAAAGCTGTCTTTGGAATGCGTACATATTCGCTGAATTCCAAATCACGCAAGGCTTCGGCAAGGTCGGCTCTTCGGGAGCTCGTTGGATTTTCGGGGTCAGCATCTACAGCACCACTGTAACATATTTTCCAGGTGGAGCGGCGCCTAGAGGAGTGGCTATTGTTCTTGTTGGATGAGTATTTTTTTTGGATCACCACGACATGCGGGATCTTTCGGATACCGTAGGCGGCGAATGCCTCCCCTGGAAGGTCTTGGACAAGGATTGCTTGGTCATGGGGTACCATCGAAGCGCTCAGGGTATGCGGGAGGATCCACAAGGCTTGGCCTTGCAAACGTTGCCACAGTGGCTCAAGGGCTTTAATCTTGGGAAGGTACAAATGATGTGCCGGGCAAGCGTAATGACTGAAAACCAAAACGAGGACTTGTTGATTCTTGAACCTATTTAGGCTGACGGTTCGGTTAAGGCTGTCCCTAAGAAGGAAATTCGGGGCGCAGTCCCCCCACTGAAGGGAGGGTGGTTGCCCGAAGGCTGCCGAGCAAAGCGCGGTGAAGACGACCCCGCACAGCCATTTGGCGACCGATGAGCCCAAGTCCGAAACACCCCCGAGGGCAGGGATGCCTCCATTACGGTAGTTCTTGTTAAAAAGGAAAGCCATTAAAGGAATGTCTCTGAGCGTACGGATAAGGGTAGCCTCAAATTTATCTTTGAGAATGCACACGCAGACCCGTTCGACGGAGAATTATCTCAAGGCAATTTACAGGCTATCGGGTCTTGATTTTGGGGGTCTACCCGATGGAGAATTGCCCTATGCGGTGGGAACCAACGACTTGGCGGTCGAGCTGCAGACCAAGGCTTCTTCGGTCACGGATATGTTATTGAAATTGGCGGAGAGAGGGTATGTGGATTATGTGCCCTATCAAGGGGCAGTCCTCACTCCTTCGGGGGTTTACCTAGCCTACCAGGTGGTGCGCAGGCACAGGCTCTGGGAATATTTCTTGGCGCATCGCCTGGGATTCTCTGCGAATGAAATTCATGATTTGGCCGAAGAAATGGAACATGTGCGCTCACTGGCGCTCACTGATCGCTTAGCGGAATTTCTTGGCGAACCCCAATGGGATCCGCATGGTGACCCTATTCCGGCTGCAGACGGACAAATGCCCGCCATGAAGCGGGAATCTTTGTGGGATGTCATCGCGAGCGGTGATCAACCTGGGGATCCTCCGAAGGCAAAGTACAGCCTCTGCGGATTGGGATCCCGTGATCCAGATTTAATCAAGGGGTTACAAAGTCTGGGCATGCGTATTGGGTCTTCTTTGCAACCAGTAAACTGTTCTCAAAGTCCTGAGGAAATTTACGAACTGCTTGTTTCAGGCATCAAGCAAGTTTGTGTCCAGTCGGCGATGGCCAAACAAATTTGGGTGGTCCGAAAATTCCCTTTCGGCAAGGTCATTGAATTGGAATAAGTGTTTATAATCTTGCAGCAAGCTTCAATTTCCTCTAAATCCTTCAATTTCCTCTCAACCCTACCATGAAGACATCGCAGTTTGAACCAGGGGACTGCCTCAAGACCACCTTTGTTGTGGAACCCAAGGATTGGGCCTCCTTTGAAGGCGAAACGATTCATGAAGTCTGCTCGACCTATGCCTTGGCCAAAGAAGCGGAATGGGCCTGCCGTCAATTTGTTTTGAAGATGAGGGAAGACCACGAAGAGGGAATTGGCCATGGGCTCAGCATTCATCACAAGTCCCCTGCCATGACAGGCCAAAGCGTCGAGATGCAGGCGACCTTGTTGGCCGTGGATGGGATGAAGGTCGAATGCACTTGGGAGGCCAAGGTAGGCGATCGACTCGTCGCCTACGGGACTTGCGCTCAAACGGTTTGGCGCCGAGAAAAGATTGCCGAGCATTGGAAGTCTTATGTTATAGAACCATGAGTCGTGCAATAAGCCGCGGTCCTTCGGTGCCAGAAATTGTTAACCGCAAAGCTAATTTCGAATATGAAATCTTGCAGAAATTCGAAGCGGGACTGGCGTTGACTGGTTCCGAAATCAAAAGCCTTCGGGATGGCAAAGCCACCATGGGAGACGCTTACGCCTGCTTTGATCAAGAAAGGCTGGTACTTCGTCGCATGAATATCGCCTTGTTCGCTCAGGCCTCTTACCTCAACCACGAACCTTTGCGGGATCGTTTTCTATTGTTGAATAAATCCGAACTCCGTAAAATCCGACACCGAATTACCGAGAAGGGACTTTCGCTGGTTCCTTTAAGATTGTATTTCAGTGAAAGAGGTTTTGCCAAGGTTGAAATTGCCTTGGCACGGGGCCGCAAGTCTCATGATAAACGCCAGGCTCTCAAAGAGAAAGATCTGGATCGGGATCAGCTGCGAGATGTTTGATTTTTAAGTGCGATACAAAATTTGGCTAAACCGACCAGCCATATTCCCCGGTAAGGGGTACAAATCGAAATCCTGGAAAGGCTTCTTGACTCCATTCCGTGGGGGAAACTTTGGTAAGCTTGAGCATGGTTTGCTCGGATAATTCTCCCACAGGGATAACTAAATGCCCGCCTGTACGAACTTGGTTTTTCAGGGCTTCGGGAATATTGGGAGAAGCAGCGGTAACCAAAATCCGGTCAAAAGGCGCATAGGAAGGAAGGCCTACACTACCATCACCCACAAACAATTTAGCCTTGCAATTTAAATGTTTTAACAATATTTGGCTGGACCGATGAAGAGCCCTGATCGTCTCCACACTGAAAACCCTGGCGCCCAATTGGTCTAGGATGCAGGCTTGGTAACCGGAACCTGTGCCAATTTCAAGGATTTTCATATGCGGTTCCACGGCCAGCAATTCGCTCTGAAAGGCAACGGTATAGGGTTGCGATATGGTTTGCCCTTCTCCTATGGGCATGGCTTTGTCTTGGTAAGCCATTTCCGCCAAGGCCTGGTCCAAGAAAAAATGACGGGGGACGTCCATGATGGCCTTTAACACCGACTGGTCGCGTATCCCTTTGGCGCGTAGCTCTTCCACAAGACGAAGGCGCAAGCCTTGATGCTTGGGGAGATCAAGCAAGGAATGTGTAGTATGAGCTGGCATAAAGCCCTAAATTTAGGGCCCTGAGGCCTTAAGTTTGTTGAGTGATAGTGTCTGAATCCCTGCCTTCTGCCCATGCTCCTGTCCGTATTGCCTTATTGGGCGCTGGACATCTTGGCAAAATTCACTTGAAATGCTTGTTGGACCTACCCCAACGATTTGACTTGGTGGGCGTTTACGACCCGGACCCCCAAGTGTTGGCCAAGGCGGTGGAGGTCTTTGGGGTTAACTCTTTTGCTGACTTAGAGGATTTGTTGTCCCGCGTTGATGCGGTGGATATTGTCGCGCCGACGATGTCTCATTACGATTTGGGTCTAGCGGCGCTACGCCAAATGAAGCACTTGTTTGTGGAAAAGCCTTTGGCCGAAAGCACGAACCAAGCTGCCGAAATGATCAAAGTCGCTCGTGAAGCAGGAGTCAAGGCCCAGGTTGGTCATGTGGAGCGCTTCAATCCTGTTTTCAGGAAGGCATCGGAATGGGGTCTTCAACCTCGATTTGTGGAGGCCCACCGTTTGGCTCCTTATAATCCGAGGGGTACGGATGTATCCATTGTTCTGGACTTGATGATTCACGATATTGACCTGGTTTTGGCCATGGTGAAATCTGAAATCAGAGAAATCCGTGCCAGTGGGGTTTCCATTGTATCGGCCACCCCAGATATTGCCAATGCCCGCATTGAGTTCCACAACGGTACAGTGGCGAACCTTACCGCCAGCCGAATTTCCATGAAAAGCATGCGCAAAATGCGCTTGTTCCAAAGCAACGCCTACTTGTCTTTGGATTTCTTGGACAAGGAGTTGGAAATCATAGAACTCGAGGACCAACCGGCCAACTCCAAAGCCTGGCAGGAAATTCAACTCGGTCCAGGTAAACCCTCCCGGTATATTGCCTTTGACCGCCCCCAATTGGAGCCAACCAATGCCATCAGAGATGAGTTGGATGCCTTTGGTCATTGCATCCAAAACAATCTGAACGAGGCGGTCAGCATCGAAGAAGGTTACGAGGCGCTCAAGGTGGCCTATCAAATTCTGGATAGAATTCAAAGTCCCTAAAAGGAATGCCCGGGGATTTATGGGGTAACCCAATGAGGCCTGCAAATGGTATAAACGCTCTGAGCTTGATCTTGTGCCTTATGATGGCATGGGGTTTGGTAGGCTGCGGTTGGTATAAACCTGATGAGGGAGTTCCCTCGTACCTGTTTATAGATAGTATGGTTCTTGTTCCAAGTCCAGAGACGCAAGGTACCTTGTCGGCCAATATCAGAGATGTTTGGGTTTTCATTGACGGAGATCTGCAAGGTGCTTTTCCGTTGCCGGCACGCATTCCGCTCCTGAAAGAAGGTCCAGTGAATCTGCAGGTGAGTGCTGGGGTTTTCCTTAACGGAATTTCAGCAACGCGGGCCATCTATCCCTTCTTTAACCGCTGGGATTCTGTCTTTAGTCTCACAAAGGGTCAAACAGACACTCTTCGACCGCGAATAACCTATCGCAATACTGTACGGTATCTGTGGTTGGAGAACTTTGATAACCTGGGATTTGGTATGCGTGCTCGGGTTGGTTCCGATACCTTGCTTTTCCGGGAGTCCGATACTGATTCGGTATTGGAGGGCATATCCTGCCTGCGCATGGCGGTAGACCAAAGAGCACCGTACTTGGTTGCGGAAAGCATTGATCAAATTACATTAACGCCAGGCAAACCTTGTTTCCTTGAAATCAATTACCGCAACAATATCCCGTTGCAGGTCGGCCTTCAAAGCCAAGTGGGCTCTGATATCAGTGACCCTTTGTGGATTGTAGAATTGGCCCCTTCCACGGAGTGGAACAAGCAATACATCAATTTTACCCCCTATTTGGGAATGGCAGTAGGTGCGCGTTATCGCCTCATGTTGAGACCGTTACTCGTAAGTTCAGCGCAAGGTACGGGAGTGGTTCGGGTGGATAACCTCAAATGGTTGCAATGAAAAGGCGTCACACGGATCTAACCGTTCTGGTGGTGGGCGATTGGATGTCCGCGGCAATTGCCTGGGCTTTGTTTTTCTATTACCGTAAAATTTACGTGGTCAAGGATTGGTTTGGGGATACCCATTACACCGATCTTGATTTGCAATTGTTCACGGGGCTGTTGACCCTGCCCTGGGTCTGGGTCTTGCTATACGCCTTGTCTGGTTCCTACCAAGATATTTACCGGAAATCGAGGCTTAATGAAACTGGTCGTCTTTTGTTGTCGGTGATGGTGGGTGGTGTGATTTTGTTTTTTGCAGTCATCTTGGATGATTATGTCCGTGATTACCGTTTTTATTTGCGAAGTCTGTTGGTATGGACGATGTTACATACCGCCATCACCTGGCTGATTCGGATGATATTGCTCAGCAGGATTTCTTCAAGAATGAATGCAGGTTTGATTCGTTTTCAAACCTTGTTGGTAGGAACAGGATCCGAGGCTGTTCGAGTTTACCGCGAGATGAATGCTCCAGGTCTTCCCCCAGCGAACGAGTTTATTGGCTTTGTTTACCTAAACGGTCACCGGCCAGAGCGATTGGAGGCCCCGCATTTGCCTACCCTTGTGAATTTGGGTGGGGTGGATTCCATCAGTGATATCATTCAGCGTTATGAAATTGAGGAGGTTATCCTTGCTATTCAACCAGAAGATCGGGACAAATTGCCGATGGCCCTCCAAGGTCTTCGCTCTGATGGAGTAATTGTGAAAATGGTTCCTTCTATGTATGATTTGTTGTTAGGAAAAGTCAAAATGCAACAAATTCTTGGCGCTTTGCTGATTGAGGTTCGAACCGAGGTGATGCCCGCTTGGCAGCAATTAATCAAAGCGATTCTGGACAAGTTCGTGGCGTTATTGGCTTTACTGATATTGTCTCCGTTGATGGTGTATTGCATGCTGCGGGTCCGTTTGGATTCATCGGGACCTGTTTTGTATCGTCAGCAAAGGGTAGGATTCAAAGGGAAACCCTTCATGATCCTCAAATTCCGTTCCATGACCGAATGTGCAGAGTTTGATGGACCTCAACTTTCATCGCTGAACGATCCTCGGATTACCCCGTGGGGTAAAGTGATGCGTAAATGGCGTTTGGATGAATTACCGCAATTTTGGAATGTGTTCATCGGGGACATGTCCTTGGTGGGTCCCAGGCCTGAACGTAAATTTTACATTGACCAAATTGTTCGCAGGGCTCCACAATACCGCCATCTATTAAGGATTCGTCCAGGATTGACCTCTTGGGGACAGGTGCGGTACGGGTACGCTGAAAATGTGGAGCAGATGATTGATAGGCTTCAATACGATATCCTATATGTAGAAAATCGTTCCCTTCTGGTGGATTTCAAGATTCTCATTTATACGCTTTTGATTATCCTCAAAGGAGAAGGGAAATAAAAGGCTGAAGCCAATACTTTTGCTATTGAATCCATGAAATCACAACGAATCGCAACGAAACTTGATCATGGGGACGCAATGTCCTTCAAGGCCTCGCTTTGGGTCTTGATACTGTTTTTGGTAGGCCTCTCGCATTGGGCTCAAGCAACCCGTATCCTGATAGCGATGGACCAAGGGCAGAAAGATCATCTCAAATCGTACGGAGTCGCTTATTGGGCAATCAGTCGTGGTGTTGAAACCCAATGGCTTTTGAACTACCGAGGTGGGAGTTTCGCGATGGCGCATCAACTGGGATTGGAGTCGGAATGCAGGTTACGGGGCATTAGTTACGAGGTAATTCCCGAAAATACCTATGCAGGGATACTCGCTGAAATCCAAGATCCTGCAGTTAATATGGAAGTGGTTAAATTGGAAAAAGCCCCTCGAATTGCCGTGTACACCCCCCCTACCAAACAGCCTTGGGATGATGCGGTGACCATGGCCTTGACTTATGCGGAGATTCCTTACGACAAGGTGTACGATCCAGAGGTTATCGATGGCAAATTACCGATGTACGATTGGCTTCATCTTCACCATGAGGATTTTACAGGGCAATTTGGCCGATTCTATTTTGCTTATCGAAAAGCAGCATGGTACCAAGCCGAAGTAGCGGAGGCCGAACGGACCGCCTTAAGCAGAGGGTTCACCAAAGTCTCCCAATTGAAATCTGCTGTTGCTCAGAGAATTCGTGAATTTGTGGCCGGGGGTGGGTTTTTGTTCGCAATGTGTTCGGCAACGGATTCCTACGATATTGCTCTTTCCGCCATAGGGTTGGACATTTGCGAGTCCATGTACGACGGAGATCCTGCGGCCCCTTCAGGATCTTCCCGTTTGGATTACGATCAATGTTTGGCATTCAAGGACTTTACCTTAACACCCAATCCATTAGAATATGAGTTTTCGGATATTGATGTTACCAATACCCGAGGCTCTATGATGGAGAACGAGGATTACTTTTCCTTGTTTGATTTTTCGGCCAAATGGGACGTAGTCCCAACGATGCTATGTCAGAACCATCAGCAGGTTATTAAGGCCTTTATGGGTCAAACAACGGCTTTCAACAAGGATTTGATCAAACCTGAGGTGCTCATTATGGGCGAAACCAAAAGTCTCCACGAAGCTCGTTATATCCATGGCAATTTCGGTAAAGGTACATGGACATTTTACGGAGGGCACGACCCGGAGGATTACCAACACCTGGTCGGTGAGCCTCCTACTGAATTGAGCATGCACCCCAATTCCCCAGGTTATCGACTTATTCTTAACAATATTCTTTTTCCTGCGGCCAAGAAAAAAAAGCAGAAAACCTAATCACCATTCCACGGAAATACAGATGCTCAATCCAGGAATTTCCAGTCCAAACCGAAACGCAGTCTTCGGTC
The DNA here is from genome assembly GCA_005799025.1 of Bacteroidota bacterium. Taxonomy (GTDB): domain Bacteria; phylum Bacteroidota; class Bacteroidia; order UBA7662; family UBA7662; genus SYHX01. The sequence goes on from SYHX01000005.1 coordinate 24,274, forward strand.
ACCCAACGGATAACCAGGTAATGATTGCCCTATGTTTGCGGGCAAACCCATATTGACATGTTCCCAACGAATATAGAGCAGGGTCTTCTGTACCCTAATTCCTGCAATCAGGTCAATCAAAGGATAATTACCGCTCAAGGTATTCCATAGTTTACCTTGCGCTGATGTCATAGCCACGGTCCACATCCCCAATTCGGGACGATAATGTGGCGCCGCAAAGGGCGTTTGGTAACGAACGGCCATGCCTGCCAACCATGTCCATCCAGCCGGGGTGCGTCGCTGAACATAGAGCCAGTCATCACAAGCCCACAGGGGCAAAGGAATCCATGCCCGGTTATTGGACCATTGCAACAAATGATGGTAGTTCCAGAACCATTGGATCCTACCAATTTGGCCAGCCTGCACGATGCCCCTGGCGCGTAGGCCCAGGTAGGCTACGGTCTCTTGATTATTGGCCATAAGCAGGCTACGAATTCTGGCAACGCCTTGAAGGGTTAAAGTGTCTGTTGTTACAATGCCCAGTCCAATCAAATTGCGCATCATGCCTACCCGAAGGATCCAACGATTATTAGGCAGACCTCGAGGTCGCCATTCTGAGGAGAGCATGAGCCCTTGAGCGGCTTGCAATTCCGGTAAGTTCCACGCGGTAGAATTGGTTTTCATCCATCGTTGGGCATAGGTTGGGGGATCCACATAGGCCTCCAAAACGACACTCTTCAGAAAGCCCTTTTGAGCTTGGTTATTATTTTCTCGAGCGCTGTCAGAACTCTCTTCGTAATTCGTCGCCTGCCATCCCAATTCCAAACTGCTCCTCAAAGGAAGGAAGCTATGGAACAGTCCTTGCTTCCAATCCATCCACAAGCCATGTCGCAGGGATTCCCATTTGCCATAGGCAATCAATCCTAAATCAGAGCGCAGGGCATAGTTCTGATTGCCATGTTCTGCAGGGAGGATTATTCCACTGTAATAATTCATCTGTGAAAACTCTATTCCGTATTGCACCAAGTGGCTGATGGCGAATTGGTGTTCCATCCCTAACTTATGGGTCCAGGTGGATTGTCTAAGGCTGTCTTTGGATGAACTGCTGTCGATGAGACCGGATGCACTTGGATAAAAGGACAAATTGTTGGCGATACTTTCATCGGCAAATTTCCAGCGCTGCGTTTCCTTGCGGAGACCGTGGACCAACCGTGGGGATTGGGGTTGATGAGCACGCCATGACCAGCGATTTTCGAGGTTCCATCGTTCTTCTTGGTGTTTGGAATTCGCATTGCGAAGCTGAATATCCAAATTCAAGGGATTGTAACCGGAAGCTGATATAAGGCTTTGGGAAGAAACCCCTCCATTCTCACTTAGATCTGCCGACAAAATCTGATAGGTGGCTGCAATGAAATGCCTGCCTGGTCGCAGACTACCGATAACGTAAATATCTGTATTACGGATTTTGGATCCTGATCGTTGCAGAAATCCATTGTGGGTTATACTCTGAAATTGTATTCCAGCGCTGAGGGAAGGCCCTATTTGCTGATGGTGGTTGAGTTTCAGTATTTGTAAATTGTTGCCGCCTGCTTGAAACTCAATACGGGTAAGCGGTTTTTTGGGGAAATAGAAGGTCTTTCGTTGCCGCATAGAGGCGCTGAATATTCCTAAGTGGTTCATTGGTGAAATCCCATTGATGGGATCCCACCACAAAGAGAGGGAAGGATAACCTATACCGCCGGTGTTGATTTCTTGGCCCTCACCACAGGCACTTGGTTGCACCATCCTTTCAAAAACTTCTGCAGAATCACGGTCAAGGGTATCACGGTTATAGATCCACTTTTGGAATTGGGTGGTGTCCAAGCAGTAGCTCGCCAGCTCTTGCGAGGACCAAGTCATTCGGGATGGGAAAGTATGAGGTAGCATAGGCTGGGCCGAAGTCACGGAGAGGCTCAAGAGGATGCCCAAGAGGATGCCCCAAAGCCCTCGAACCAGAAATTCGCTCATAATCAGAATCTTTCGCGGCATTTTTCAGCGAAATTGTTCATATGCACCTCTAATTGTTTGCGATCGCGCTCTTGAAAATCAATTTCTATAGGGATATAGGCCAATGGAATATGGTTCTGCACAAAAAACATAGGATTCGAAGCCAGTTTCACAAAATCCTTTTCGGTGGTGAGAATTGCCCTGATAGGGCTGTGCAGATTGGCGAAGGCGCATTTGATTTCTGTCAAAACATTCTGGGTATAGTCCACATGATCGGCATACGCCAGATGTTTATAAATTAAACCATTGTTGTTAAGGTGTTCGCACAGCAAATCGGTGTTGGCAATTCCGGTAACCAACAAATAATGGCCTTCAGGACTTAAGGCAATTTGTTCAAACGGTTCCATGAAGATGGGATCCAAATGAATGAGAGAGGAATAGAGAATACGTTCTGAGGGGAAGTCTGCGATTCGCCCACCGTAATATTTGCGGTCATAGAGCCGTATCGATGGGGGGCATTTGGTGAAGATGATCATATCGGCTCTGCGATATGCACTCTTATATTCCCGTAATTCGCCTAGCGGCAACAGCGCATCGTCAAAGAAGGGTTTACCGTAATCGCTTAACACAATATTCCAATGGGAACGTACCCTGCGGTGCTGGAATCCGTCATCCATCACCACCGCTTTAATTTCAGGATGCAGGGCCTGCAGCTGTTGAATTCCTTTCAACCGATCCTCGCAGACTGCAAGGGGGATGAAGGGTAATTTGGCGTTCAGCATATGGGCTTCGTCTCCCAGTATCGCCGGGCTGTCTGAAGGTTTTGCTAAATGGAACCCGCGGCTTTGTCGCCCGTAGCCTCTGGATAGGATGGCGACAGGGCCAAGAACTTCATAGAGGTAAGCTGCAATCAGTTCGGTATGCGGGGTTTTGCCTGATCCGCCAGCGTTGATGTTTCCGATACAGACCAGTGGAATATCCGAGACATGGGATTTCAGCCAAGCACGCTCGTAAGCCACGTTTCGAAAAAAGGTAATAAGCCCGTATAACTGGGCTAAGGGCCATAAGATGGGCCTAAGCCAAGCTTGATACCGAATGCGAGAAAGAAATTGTATTTTCAATGGATAGTTTCAGGCGAAACAAATTCTGTTTTGCAAAAGTAAGGGTTTGGTTTATTTTTGATTCTTTGGCTTGAAGGACTTTAACCGAGGCTCTCCCCAAATCTAATCCAACCTAGTCAATGCTTATTGCCGAAGCGGTTCAAGTTCTCGATCGTTTATTTCCCAAAGGAATGCAGCAAGATTATGATGCTTGCGGTTTTCAATGTGGTCGTACTTCGAAGGATCTTCAAGGAATCATGGTAGGTTTGGACGTTAACGAAGGCATGATTCAAGAGGCAGAACAGCGCGGCTGCAATTTGTTGGTGACTCACCATCCTTTGCTTTTTCATCCATTACGCAATTTGGGGGAGGGAACCCGAGTGGAGCGATTGGTCCACCTTTTGCTGGAAAAAGGTATGTCCGCTTACGCAGCTCATACCAATTTGGATGCTATGCCCAACGGGGTGAACGGAGTTTTGGCGGACAACTGGGGTCTATTAAATCGACAGCCCTTGGAGGCCTTGAAGGTCTCTTTGATGCAATTGGTGGTCTATGTCCCGTTGGCGCATGCCGAAACCCTACGTTCTGCCCTTTTTGCTTCAGGTGCTGGCGCATTGGGTAATTATGGGGAGGCCAGTTTTGGGGTGCAGGGCACGGGTACCTTTAAGCCATTGGAGGGCGCTAACCCTTATTTGGGTTCATTGAACCTCAGGGAAGTCGTAGAAGAAATTCGCTTAGAGGTAGTATTGGAGCCATGGAAAACCCAACAGGTCTTGGAGGCCATGCGGCGGGCTCACCCTTACGAAGAAGTTCCCTACCAACTGATTTCCTTGGAGCAATCGGCCCCTGCTTATGGATTAGGAATGGTGGGGGACCTTCCAAGGCCTATGCAGGTCTATGAATTACTGAACCTCATCGCCAAGACTCTAGGTTGCCCACTCCGTCATTCTCATATTGTTGCGCATACAATAATTATGCAATCAACTATTTCTCGAATCGCGCTTTGTGGAGGGGCGGGCGCTGATCTATGGTCCAAAGCCAAGGCCGCTGGGGCACAAGTCTATTTGACTTCCGAAATCAAGCATCATCATTTCCTGGATGCGGGGGATGAACTGCTGCTCGTTGAGGCTGGCCACGCGGAAACAGAAATTCCAGTCATCGAACGGGTTCAGGCCATAATTCAACCATTTTTCAGTACCTTTGCGATCCTTCAAACGAGTATTCAACAGAATCCCGCACAATATTTTTCTTTACGAAACGAAAACCATGGATCATAGCGTCGAAAACAAACTTGCCAACTTGTTCAAACTTCAGAACATCGAGTCTGAGATCGATCGTCTTCGGACCTACCGAGGCGAACTACCCATGGAGGTGCAGGACCTCGAGGATGAAGTTGCAGGAATGGAGACCAGGTTGGAACGTCAAAACGAAGAAATTGGACAAATCAAGCGTTTAATTGCCGAGAAAGAGGCAGGGTTAAAGGATGCAGACCAGTACAAGATCCGGTATGAAACCCAAATCATGGGGGTCAAGAACAGCCGAGAATTTGATGCCTTGAGCAAGGAAATCGAAATTCAATCCCTTGAAATCCAAATTGCAGAAAAGAAAATCAAAGAATTTAAGCATCAACTGGATGCCCGTGCCTTGGATTTGCAGAATTTGACCGAACAGCTCGAAGGTCGCCGAAATGACCTCGAAGTCAAAAGGACTGAACTTGGCAGCATTATTGCTGAGACCGAAGAAGAAGAAAGGAACCTCCACAAAGAGGTTGAAAAAGCGACCAAGAAAATCGAAACGAGGTTGCTATCCGCTTATCAGCGGATTCGTGGAAATGCCCGCAATGGTTTGGCCGTGGTTAGCGTCCAAAGAGATGCTTGCGGTGGTTGTTTCAACCATATTCCACCGCAACGGCAGATGGATATCCGTTTGCGCAAAAAGATCACCGTATGTGAGCACTGCGGCCGTATCCTTGTGGATGCGGATATGGAAGCCTTGGTGGCCTCTTAATCATACCCGAAGAACTCTCAAGGCCAATTCATTAGTGGATCCTCACGGGTCAGCTTTCTGTTTTTTGTTCCAAAATCCCGATAGGCGTACGCCCTTCAAAAACTCGCTGTCCATGGGGGCTATCGCTGAGTTCTTCGGTGAGATCTTGGCCTGACCAATGCTCGTAATGCTTGCCGTTTCTCCAAAGGCGGCTATCGGTGACATCGTAAATTTTTCCTTCCCAGGCAATCCAAATTTCAGAGCGGTCTTGTCCATTTCGTAGAGCCAATTCAGAGCGTGTGTACGATGGCAATTCTATTAACGAATCCATACGCTAAATTTCGGGGACAAGTCTGCAATTATCCATTCTTTGATTAATACCTTTTATTTGCGGATAATTACAGATCAATCTTCACCGTCAATATTCTCGCCATGAGCCAAATTTCTAGAATTGCCTCCGTGCAATCCCCCCTTATCGTTACGGTGAATGGAATGCGTCCAACCTGGGGCAGGGATTGCTTCATAGCCCCGAACGCAACCCTTACCGGGGATGTCATCTTGGGGGATTCATGCACCGTTTGGTTTCAAGCGGTGATTCGTGGGGATGTTCACTCCATAAGGATTGGCGACCGCACCAATATCCAAGATGGTGCGGTAATCCATTGCACATACCGCAAAGCGGCCACGCAAATCGGTTCGGGGGTCAGTATCGGCCATCGTGCCATCGTACACGGTTGCACCATCGAAGATGATGTTTTGATCGGAATGGGGGCTATCGTGATGGATCATGCAGTGGTTGAAAAAGGCTGTATTGTGGCTGCAGGGGCGGTAGTTCTCGAGAATTTTCGCTGTGAATCCGGGTATATCTACGCTGGAATTCCCGCAAAGATTGTCAAAAAGGTAAGCCCCGATCAATTGTTGTCTATGCAACAAACGGCTTTGAGGTACTTGGAATATTCCAGGTGGATGGATTCTATAGATGGTTTAATCAAGGCCGAAAGACATTAAAAACCGCCTAAATTCTATTTATTCGATTCCGAGGGTGTCCTTTTATTTGTATTTTGAGGCTTTAATAAAATTTCCTATGTTGTCGACTTTTAAGGGCTGGTTGATTTCGGTGATGGTGTTCTTGGTTGTTTGGATTAGTGGCCCAGAAGGTCATGCCTCTCACCTCCTTGGCGGTGAAATTTCTTATAAATGTTTAGGGAATGGCCTCTTTGAATTTACGATCAAAGTTTACCGAGACTGCGCTGGTATTCCTTGGTCACAAACATCCTTGGCCTTGCAGGGACCTCACGGCACAACCAATTTACCCATTTTGGCAGGATCACCGGAGGATATTTCTCCTCGTTGTCCAGGTAACCTTTATTTGAGTTGCAACCCCCCCGCCAATGCATCCGGCCAGAACCAGGGATCGGTGGCACGATATATTTTCCGAGGAAACGTGGATCTATCTGCCCTGGGCCCTGCACCTCCTGCGGGCTATACGTTTCACACGACTCAATCCGGGAATGGGATTCCTTGTTGTCGTCCCGAAATTAACAACAGTACAGCCTCCAACGGCAACCAAACCTTGTTGGTGAAAATGTTTCCTTACCGCGATCCTGTAACAAATGTTATTTTAAATCCAGCCCAGCTTTGCGATAAGTCGCCTGAATTCGCTACCGATCCCACAGCGTTTTCAACACTAAATCCTATCGATACCATTTATTTGCAGTCGCTCGCCTTCGATGCGGACCTGGACAGCACTACATTCGGAATTGATTTTCCATTAGGAACGTCCCCAAGCGCGCCATATTCTTATAACAACGGTTACACCCAAGGAAACCCTTTACCAGGGTTGCTTGGACCGCCTTTGGTGAGTGCCGCTAATTTCCCAATTAATTTGACGACCGGGGAAATCATCTATAAACCAACCACTCAAGGCACTTTTGTCACCATCATCAAAGTTTCTGCGTTCCGCTGTGGTCAGAAGATTGCCGAGGTCTTCAGGGATTTCAGTCTCAAAATCTTGCCCAACCCTCCGGTTTCTCCCCCGGTTTTTAATCCTAGTGGTCCCCTGGGGGGTATCTTCAGCCAACGTCCCCCAATCATAGAATCGCCTTTTCCAGCCCTTGCCGGTATTCCTACCTTCGAAGGCACCTTCTATGCGGGCGATACCATTGAGAGCTTCATTAACGTGGCCGATCCTTTCCCGTCACTTTCAGGCAATCCCAATAATCCGGCCACTTGGGTACCGCTGCAACAAACGGTTAACGTCTTTGTTCGAGGCAGTCAGCTTGCGACCAATTTCCCCGCTCTCAACAACTGTGCCCAGCCACCCTGTGCACGTTTGCAACGAATTACCGATAACTCTTTACCACCCAATCCACCTGCATTTGCAATCAATTCCATTAATTATGGGAATGGAACCCCTGCTGGAAACGGTTTCTCAGGCTTGGTTCAAAGCGGTGTCAAATTAGTCTGGGCAACGGATTGCTCCAACCTCCCAAAGAGTCTCGGCGTATGTGGTGTGCAGAATTCCAGCAACAAATTTCAGATCAATGCCTTTGATGATAATTGTCCCATCGAAGGGCGTGATTCAAGAGTGTATACATACAAACTTATGAATGTTAGGGAATTGGGTACGGTCAAGCTACGAGGTGTTTCCGTAGCACCTACCAACGATTCTGTGACTATATATTGGGATAATCCCTTGGGTGGGCCACCTTCTGGTTCTGATCTAGGGGCATTAATTGATACGGTGACCATTGACCCTTTGGATATCGTCAATTATGGCACGCAAACTCCGGCTTATCAACGCGCCAAATCCGTCGCAAGACGCAAATATTCTTTCAAGGCTTACCGTCTATACCGGAGAGCCTTGGATCGATACACTGGCGCATTGGCCGGAAATTGGGAGAAAGTTGACTCCTTGTTGGTGGTGGATTCCAGCAAAATTGTGGATGCGACGTCCAGCCTCAATCTAATAGACTTTGACTATATGTACAGGGTCGGTGTGGTTTCTCGTTGTGATTCTGTTGAATATATTTCCGATAGTCTCAAAACCATTCGGGGTGAGGTTAATTATAACATATTTTCGGTACAAAGCACCTTCAATTGGGATTCTATGCGGACCAGGAATCCGTACATTCCATCCAATTGTTTGCCTCGTTATTATATTCAAAAACAATCCACGTTTACAGCTCCAGGCGTTTGGCTGAACGTAGATACCTTCGTGGCAACAGGGAATTTGCCCTATGTCTATCGCGAGACCACTAACATCCCTTGCCAGGACACAATCTTATTCAGGGCAGGATTACCGGATGTTAACGGTACCATTTACTGGAGTACAACCCCCGATTTGGCATTGAGACAGCAAAACCCTATTCAGCCTGTTCGTCTCCTGCGGGTATCGGTGGATACCCTACCTAATGGAACCGGAGAATTTGGAATCAATATGAATTGGGTCGCTGGCCCATCTCGGGCGCTTGGTGGGTACAATATTTACCACGTGGTTGATTCTAGTTCTTCCTTCGCGGATTCAATCGCCCAACAGTGGGGTTATGACAGCACGTCTTTCCTGTTGTACGATCCGGCCTGCGATCCTTACGATGGGCCAGTGTGGCTTACCGTAGCAGGAGAGGATTCTTGCAGGCTTACCTTGGGCTCCTACGACACGTCCAATTATCATAACACCATGTACAATTACACTGAATATGTGTACTGTAGCCTTGAAAGGGGTCTGCATGTGCTATGGAATCACTATTACCGATGGTATCCCGACCTTCTGAAATACAGAATTTATCGTTCTGAACCGGCGGTAGCCACTGGGTTTGTCTTGATTGATTCGATTTCCCCGGCCCCTTACGATAGCCTGAACCTGTACATTGATCGTTCAGATTTTCCCAATGGAAATACCTATTGTTACCGTGTTGAAGCGGTTCACTCATCGGGATTGACATCGTTGTCCAATGCGGCATGTGACACGGTTGACAACCCTGTGGTTAGGTATAACCATATCCGTCGCATTTCAATCGATACCACCACAGGCTACTTGCATTTAAAATACATTTTCAATCCTATTGAAATTGCTGAATTTTTTATTTTGCAAAAGCGTATCGGTGACAGGAATTTTGCGACCGTCGATACATTCATGGTAACCGATTTGGATTTAAGCAGCGGTGTCCCTACAATCAATTATGTTGATTCGACGGCTAAGCCTGACCGAGAAGTTTATCAGTACCGCATGATTGTTCAGGATGTTTGCGGCATTAGCATCGATACGTCTGGAATTTTCTCTAATCTGTTCTTGAACGGTGAGGTTGAACAACGAATTTATCCCAAATCAGGAACCGCGTTGCGCTGGCAGGTGGAGCATTCCTGGCCTGAGGGAATTGAGGGGTTTGTTTTATCAAGGGATGATTCTGCAGTGAATAGGACCAGGGCCTTTGTCCCTGTTATGACCATTGTAAGTCCTGTCCAACGGCAGGGGGTTGACACCATTTCCCAGGATCTTGCTGATGTAACATACCGATCCTTGGGAAGGTACCAATATTATCTAAAAGCGGTGGAGGTAAATCCCAATTTAGAGGACTTTACACAAGAGGAAATCTATTCCAATGTCTTCAAAATAACCCACCCGCCGAGGTTGTTTTTACCCACTGCCTTTGTGCCGGGTTCTGGAATCAACGGTCTCTTTAAGCCTATAGGTTTTTTCTTGGACCCCAACAAGGAATTTAAACTCGAATTGTACAACCGTTGGGGACAATTGCAATTTGAAACGAACGATGTTTTCGGATCATGGGATGGTACCGATATGAACGGTGATCCAGTACCACAAGACACGTATGTTTATCGAGTAATTTTTACAGGAAGGGACGAGAAGGTTTACAATCTTAATTCCTCCGTCGTCTTAATCCGCAACAAATAATTTCTAGCA
>SYHX01000031.1 GCA_005799025.1 Bacteroidota bacterium
ACCATGGATTATTCTTCATATAAATTGTGCTGTAGTCTAATGATTGTTGTGCACTACCATATGAATTAATATTGATCCACATACTTATAGAAAATATGTTTTGGCTACCTAAACTTGTTTGATTGCTTAAATAAATATCATCATTTATACCATCAAAACTATAAGCATTGTTCAGGTTTCCAATCCTATCAGTTGTCAAAGTTGCACCATTTACTGTCCCATTATTCCCATTCCCACTTTCATCATTGGCATTGCCATTAAACGGCCACCAACCAACAAGACCATTTGTTGGCACATAAGATGGCACGCTTTGCGCCATTGTTGCAACGGTCAATCCTAGAGTTGCTACTGCGATAAGAAGTAAACTTTTCTTTTTCATTCTATTTGTTTGTTTTTATTTGTTTAACCATTGGGCAATTTTGGTTCAAGCTTGCCCTTAACTTACTTATTGAGGTGGTTTCTATGGCCAAGGTACCCAAAAACTGTTGTATTTGTGTAGGTTTATGGGTAGATATATCTATGGGCTCAATCATGAAATGGCTGCTAATTTTGAGCGGCTCTGACTCAATATGTCAATAAAAGCCCCGCCGCTCACAAATCATCGAATGGGCTCCTTATTTGCTGCAATTGACGATTGCTGACATGGGTATAGAGCTCGGTGGTTCGGCTACTACTATGGCCTAGCAACTCCTGGATATAGCGGATATCGGTTCCGCTTTCGAGTAGGTGGGTAGCGTAGCTATGCCGCAACCAATGCAGGGTTGCCGGTTTGCGGATGCCGGCCTTTTCCAGCGCATGTCGTAAAACCAATTGCAGGCTTTTGGGGCTGTACTTTCCTCCTCCTTGACCTTCGAACAAGAAGACCTTGGGGCGGTAATCACGATAGTATTCCCTTAATTGAATTAACAATTTGGGACTAAGGGGGACGACCCGGTCCTTGGCGCCTTTGGCATTTCCAACAAACAAAAGTCCCCGATCCGACTGAATATCCGAGGGCCGGAGGTTAAGAACCTCGCTCCTACGCAATCCGCAGGCGTAGATGAGTGAAAGCATAGCCCGGTGTTTACGATTGATAAGCGACTCCAGAATCCGTTTGACCTCCTGCTTGGACAATACATGAGGCAGGCGAAACGCCCTTCGGGGTCGCTGAATTTGGTCCAGGAGCATTTGGGGATGACCAAATCGTTTTAAAAACAATTTCAAGGCATTGATCATTTGATTCTGATAGGTTGCCGAATACCCTTTTGCTAAAATGTATTCGATGTTAAATTGAATCAAATCTTCGGCATGAATTTGGTGCAGAGGAACGGGGCTGAGCCATCGAGCCAATACACGCAGAGAATCCATATACGTTTTAATCGTTTGAGGGCTGTACCGCTGGGATCGCATCCAGGCATCAAGCTGACTAAATTCCATCTGGTGAGCGGCTTCGCTTTGCGCCCTTGCCTCCAATTCTGCGATTTGAGAGTCGGCCTCCTGACAATCCAAAGTGACTTTGTTCTCTAAGATATCTTTCATGGCCTTGTAAACTTCAGGGCTGTAAGGAAACTGCCAAACCCGCTGAGAAGCATTCCATTGAACACCCGGCAAGGCCCGAATTCTTGGGAAGACCTTCGGCAAGTAAGGCAAGGCCACCCCGACCAAGGTCTTGCTTTGTTGGATCAGCAATCGAACCGATACCACCGGCTGCTGACTAGATTGTTTAGCATTCATGCTGCAATTTGGCACATGCCCTTTGCGGTTTTCTTGCATTAGTTTTGGGTATGAACACAAAACGTTTTGAGCATTGCAAGGGCGTAATCGGAGCCTGGATGAGCGGCGGCCTCCGCGGCGCTTGGTTTTGGAGCGCATCGATGGCGGTCGTCCTCGGCGGGCTTTGGGCCAAGGCGGTCCACGGGCAGGGTCCCCTGATGATTGGGCAGACGCTTTGCCAGGTGGATACCGTGGCCAGTGGGCTGAATGTACCCTGGGAAATCCTGGTGCAGGGCGATTACCTGTGGATGACGGAGAGGCACGGCCTGGTGAGTCGGGTGCACCGCAGCACCAAAGCCAAAACCGTGGTCTTGGATCTCCAAACCATTGTTTACCAGCAATCCGAAAGCGGTCTTCTGGGCATGGCCTTGCACCCCGCCTTTCCGACGGTTCCCCATGTCTTTGTGGCCTATACCTATTCATCCGGGGGCATCAAGGAACGTATCGTGCGTTACGAATTTGACGGTCAGGTCTTGATCAATCCCGTCACCATCCTGGATAATATCACCGGCAACGGAACCCACAACGGATGCCGCATGGTCTTTGGAGCGGATACCACCCTTTATTTGTCCACCGGCGATGCCCAAAACCTCAGCACCCCCCAAAACCTGAGCTCCCTCAACGGCAAAATCCTGCGCATTCATCCCGACGGTACGGTACCGACCAACAACCCCTGGCCTGGCTCTGCGGTGTATAGCCGCGGTCATCGCAATGTGCAGGGTATGTTACGGATGCCCAACGATTCCATCCTCTTGTCCGAGCACGGTGCCAGCACCGATGACGAAATCCAATGGTTGCGCAAAGGACGGAATTACGGTTGGCCATCGGTGGAGGGCTTTTGCAATACCCCCAGCGAAAACACATTTTGCCAGGCCAACGACGTTGTCGAGCCTTTGGTGGCCTATACCCCGACCATCGCTCCCTCGGATATGGTCTTTTACCAAAACCCCTATTTCCCGGAATTTCATAACAAACTCTTGTTGACCATCCTCAAAAACAAGCAATTACGGGCCTTGGGGCTGAATGCGACCGGAGATTCGGTGGTATCGGATATGGCTTACCTCAACAACCGCTACGGCCGACTTCGGGATATCGCCGTAGGGCCTAACCAGGAAATTTACCTGGCCACCAACGGAAATAGCTGGGCCAATACCGATCCCTACACGCATTTGATTGTACGGATACAGCCCCCCACCCAGCCCCCGGCAGGAACCTCGGATGAAGGTGCTACAGGTTACAGGCCCGACCAACGCCGGGCCTGGCTCTTTTATCCTCAACCTCTGCAGGGAGAATGGCTGTATCTCCGGCCCGCCCAAAGGAACCAAGGTCTGGCGGGCGATCTTCAACCAAGCCGCTTGAATCTTTACGATGGGTTGGGCCGCCTACTCGCGACGTTGGCCGTGGAGCAAAGCGAGGAAGAAGCCACCTACCAAGTTTGCCTCCCGGATCACCTGCGCAATCCCGGGACACCGTTGGTGGCCCGTCTCCTGAGTGATCTAGGTGTCGCACTCACGCAACATGTGTTATTCCGTTAGTTCCCTAACCAAGGCCCGCTTGGATTATGCCAGGCATCGCGCCGATGACCCGGCTTTGATTGCGGCTTTGGAAAAGGAATTGGAGGAACTGCTCCGGAATGAACCGCCCTTGGGTTGGGTCAATGGTTTTGCGCATCCCCGTCTCTTGGTTTTCACCCAAAAGGAGCCCCATAAGCCCCGACTCTTTCGGTGGGGGTTGGTCCCGCCTTGGGTACGAGATCGTGAACAGGCCTCCCAGCTGGCCAAGCAGACCCTCAACGCCCGTTCGGAATCCCTGTGGGAAAAGCCTTCGTTTCGAGAATCGGCCAAGGGCCAGCGTTGCCTAATCATCGTGGATGGTTTCTTCGAATACCACCATCAGGGCAAAGCCAAATTTCTGCACCGAATGAGCCGAACGGACGAAGAGCCCCTGTGCCTGGCCGGTCTCTACGCTGCCTGGGGAGCCACTCCCACCGGCATTCCTTACCACGGTTGCAGTATCGTCACCACCCAAGCCAATCCCGCCATGGCCCTGGTCCACAACCAAAGCAAATCCGGGGAATCCCGCATGCCCGTTATCCTGGATTCCATCCAACAAAGGGTTTGGTTGGCTCCCGATGCGGACCCTGCCGATTTACAACCCTGCTTTCGCCCTGCCCCCGTGGAGACCCTGCGTTACGAGGCGGTTCAAGCGCCCCACTCCTCCGCGCCCAGCCACGATACGCCCCCAGTCATCCAACCCCCGGAACTCTGTATCCTACGGCAGGAAATTTCTTCCTTCGGGGTCTGAAATCCGCAAGGTCAAACAAGTACTTAAACCAACCTATGTCAATTAAGAATCAAGGTTTAGGGGATGACGCCAGGGTATGGGAAACCATGACCATCAGGGTATGGTTATCCTCCTCCTCGTAAACTGATTTCTTGACCACCAATTGCCTCAAGTAACCGGCCTGAACCTGCCATTCCTTACCAAAACGATGACCTAAACCGCAATAGAATCTGTTCTGCTCCAAACGGTTAAGCCCCACATCGGGTCCAAGGTTGGCAAAAACTTCGTTCGATAGGCACCAAAAATTGCGCTGACGATTGAGCCAAGTTCCCCAACCAAAATTGCGCTCTAATTGAAGGCGATAACGAATTCGGTATTCAACAGGCAAAGCAACCTTGTCACCGGAGTGTAAACTCGAGATAAATCGCTCTTCCATCCGCAGGCGTTGAGAAACCGTTACAAATCGGTTGGGATATTTCCATAACAACTGTTGCCAAATTCGGTGTTCAACCAACGGATGGGCCAAAGGCTGTTCACCGTAAACGCCCGTATGAATGAGGCCGTATCCCAGAATCCCGGATACCTGCGGACTGAGTTTATATTCAACCCCCAAACGCAGCAAAGACTGTTGAAATTCACTCAAGAGGTTGGCTCGCCTAAAATGATACTCCGTGTAGAGACCCCATTTTCCACGAATTTGATATTGACCATTCCAAACATACCAAGCATGCACCTGATCCACTTGGGATCGTTGGGGTAAAGCCGTTTCTTGCGCCAAAACCGTTCCATAAAAAGAACCTAGCGCGCTCAATACCAGTATCATACCCAAAACGTGACGCATCGATACCAAAAAGTTAAATTCTTTGGACACGGTAGCGCGTAGATTTGAGATCATCCGAAAGGCTTTGCATGGCCTCTAAACTAGGCATTGAGACTTCGATTCCAAAATTCCCACACCATTCCTTGAAGCGATCCAACGAATCCAGGAATGAATAATCCACCAAAGAACAAGATCGAAAACTCATCGTCAAGGATACACCACTTGAAACCAAGTCTTGGGTTACAAGCTCCGAAAATTATAACTTGGCCTTAACCCCATTGACCAATGTAAACGAAATTTTGGGGATGACACAAACGGAAACCAGAATTTGTTTGGCGAAAATGATAAATCGTATTACAACTATCAAAAACTTTGGTTTATCCTATTAATGTTTATTGGAATTGATTGGTGAACCAAGTTGAAATAACTTGCTGCCAAACCGGAATGTCTTTCAGTAATTTCATCTGAGCGGACTCATGCAGCGCTATGCTCTGAAGCCCTAAGTCGGTTGAGACCCACCTCAGTCCTCCTGAAAATCTAGATCCCTGCCCCAGGTTTCGTGGAGGCGGGACAGGGCCACAAATGCGAGCCCCAAACAAACCATGCCTACAGCAAGAGCCGCATAGGTCTTGGTCGTCCAGGTCTGTCCGTATCGGTAGCCCAGGGTAATCAAGACCGTGGAGCCCCGTACAAAATTGGGAACGGAGGTGGTGGCGGTAGCCCGCAGATTGGTCCCAAAATGTTCGGAAGCCATGGTAACAAAAACCGCCCAATAACCCGTTGCTAAGCCCAACAAACCGCAGAGGACATAGAAACCGGTCAACGAATGAACGCGACCGGACAAATAAACGCCAACCATCACCACGGTGAAATAAAGAAAAGCTCGAACGATTTTTTTGCGGGTTTGAAACCACTGACTGAGCGCACCACTGAGGAAATCCCCCACTGTCAGCCCGGCATAAGTACACATCACGGCATAGGCGGGATTGACCATGCCTTCCACCCCCAATTCCTTAGCCAATTCAGGGGAAAAAGTAATCAAAATCCCGACACAAAACCAAATAGGAACCCCTATAAGAATGCTATTCAAAAACAAAAGAGCCCGCGACCGAGGCGTGAATAATTTCCAAAAGGCCCCACGGCTTACTTTGGCCTTGAGGGTCTGTTCAAACATTCCGGATTCCATGACACCAAATCGTAACAACAGAAGCGAAAATCCCAGAACACCGCCGACAACATACGCCGTTTGCCAGGTAAAATTGGAAGCAACCACCCCGGCCAAAATCGCCCCGGCCGCACCCACGGTGGCCACCACCGTCGTCCCGTGACCCCTGCGTTCAGGGGTCATTAATTCGCTGACCAAGGTAATCCCAGCACCCAATTCGCCCGCCAATCCAAAACCAGCAATCAAGCGTATCCAGGCATATTGCTCCACGGATTGGACCCAGGCATTGGCAAGGTTGGCAGCGGAATACAACAAAATAGACCCAAACAAAACCGATCGTCGACCCACCTTGTCCCCCATCACCCCCCAGGCAATACCTCCGAGCAGCATCCCAACCATTTGCATGTTCAGGATATAGACCCCGTCCCCCTCCATTTGGATATCGGCAACCCCCAAATCGCGAAGGCTACTCACGCGAACGATGCTGAAGAGGACCAAATCGTAGATATCCACGAAATACCCCAGTGCCGCCACCAAGACAGCTTGCATAACCCTTTTGGAGTTGCCTTGGGAGTTGTTGGCCGCAAGGTTGCCGGCTCCTTTCATACTGGACTAGATTAACTTCGTTCTAAATTAGTTTCAAAATGACCAACCTTTCCTCGCGCCCCTTGAACAGGTTATGGGCCCTCGTGGCTCTGTTCCTTGTGTCCCTTCTGCCGGCTTCGGCCCAACGGTACTTGCAGCCGGTCATCGCCCAGGTCCAGACCCTCAACGGTATCAACTACGGGCAGGCCGTTGCCTCCAACGGCACCAACCAAACCCTGGCCATGGACCTGTACCTACCGGTGGAGGCCAATGCAGCTCCCCGCCCCGTGATGTTGTTTTTTCATGGAGGTTCCTTTGTGGGTGGAACCCGAAACGATGCGGTGATGACCCGTCTCTGCCAAGAATTTGCCAGGCGGGGTTATGTTACAGCGACGGCTTCCTATCGACTTGGCGTTAGTATCGGCATCACCACTCCTTTGGATGCCGAATTTGCCAAGGCGGCCATCCGGGCAACCCAGGATGCCAAGGCGGCGGTTCGCTTTCTGCGGCGAAGTGTGGCCGTTGGAGTTCCGGGTCAAAGCGGTCTCAATCCTTTTGTTATCGATACCAATCAAATCTTTATCGGGGGGTATTCGGCAGGCGCCATCACGGCCTTGCATGCAGCGTATTTTCGGGATACGGCATTGGCTACTCCGCTAGTTCGCAATATGTTACGAGTTGTTGGCGGGGGGCTGGAAGGCCTGTCCGGGAATCCCGGTTATTCCTCCAGGGTCCACGGGGTTTTTAATATGGCGGGGGCGCTTTTGGATTCCCAATTGCTGCAGGCACCGGTGCATCCCACGGTGCATTTTCACGGAATGCAAGATGATGTGGTTCCCTATGCCAGAGGTTACGCTACCTTTTTGAGCAACCCCATTTTGCAATTGGACGGATCATCCCTCTTGCATCCCCGCATTCAACGACTGGGGGCGCGTTCCCAATTACACAGTTTTGCGACGCTAGGGCATGACCTGACCGATACCTCCACGGCGAACTTTATTATCCAGAAAACTGCGGAGTTCTTTTACGCCACGTTGACCTCGCTCAAAACGTTGGAGCATACACCGCTGAGCCTGCGCGCCTACCCCAACCCCGCCCAAGACCAAATAACCGTGGAGCTTGGCGGCTCATTCTCCGCGTTAGTCACAAGCCGTGATGGAATCCGCTACCAAATCACCGATGCCTACGGCCGTTGTTGGTCCCAAGGAACCTGGAACGACCCTCAGCAACCCCTTCCGTTGGACCTGTCCTCGGCTGCCCCGGGGGTTTATATGCTCAAGGTTGGGGATGCCAAGGGGCGGGGGGCCGAGCTGCGCTTGGTGAAGCGACCCTAAATACCTCTGCGTCCTTTTTGGAGGACCGCATGGGGGAGGCGAAGAAGGCCGGATAAATGGCCGAATGAAGGCCCAGATAAAGGCCGGATTATAGCTCGGCTGATGCATGCCTTGCCTAATTTCGCGGCCGCATGCGTTGTCTGCTTGTTCGCCCAGCCCTGAGGCTCTTTTTATTTCTCCTGGGAAGCTTGGCTTGTTGTCTCAACGAAGGCATCATCGCTCAAAACCTGCCCAAACCAAGCCCGGATACCCTCGTGCATGCGCCGTGGTTACGCGAGGTCCTCGTGGCCGGGACTCGTAACCGTAAAAGCACAGTCAGCCTTCCCCTCCCAGCGACAGTGATTTCGGAGGAACAAATTAAGCGTTCGGCCACCCTCCGCCTAAGCGATCTCTTGCAAGACCAAAGCGGTTTGATCCTTCAACAGGGATTTGGGACCGGCATCCAAATCCAAGGCCTGGGGCCGGAGTACAACCTCATTCTTTTGGACGGTGAGCCCCTCATCGGTCGCAGTGCAGGAACCCTCGAACTGCAGCGCTTGGGTTTGAACCAGGTCAAAAGAGTCGAGATCGTCAAAGGTCCGTCCTCAGCCTTGTACGGTAGCGAGGCATTGGGCGGGGTTGTTAACCTGGTCACCGACGATTCCGAGAACAACAAAAACCAGGGATCGGCCTCCCTTCGCATCGGCACCCTCAACTCCCTGGACCTGGGCATCCAGGCCCAGCAGCAGATTAGCAAAAGTCAGCCCGCTTATTGGAATGGTGGAATCCATTATTTTCAAACCGATCAATACAGCCTGCGGCCTTTTACGCAGTCCCCCTTGCTCAGTCCACTGAAACGCTTTTCGCAGCAACAAAAAATACGCTGGTCACCTCACCAAGATCACCAGGTTTTGGCCCAATGGCGCAGTAACCACGACCAAAGCGAAAGTCTCTTATCCGCAGTGACCAACGGGCAGCGGGTTGAAACACAGGGAACGGAAGAAAACGGGGAACATAACCTCCGGATTGACTGGGTGCATCAACCAACCCGAAGTCACCAAAACTACAAAGGACGTTTACGCCTTTACGGAAGTCGTTTTGATAAAAATCAACGATTAGAAAATGATAATGGACCCCTTTACAGCGACGGTTTCCAACAACAATATCTCAAAGCGGAATGGCAAGGGATTTGGACTTCTTCCCCCAGATCGGAATGGGTTTACGGTATGGGAACAGTCAGAGACGCCATTCGTAGTGAGCGTTACGGCGAAGGTTCAGCAGAGAAAGTAAATCCAGTGTGGTATGTGTTCCAACAATTGGATTACCGCTTGAGCGATAGGGGGTCGATAATCGCAGCAGTTCGCTTTGACCGATACCAACTCTTTGGTTCGGCCTGGAGTCCTAAAGTGGCGCTTCAATGGTGGCAGAGTCCCAAGATTAATTGGAAATTATCGGTAGCTCGTGGCTTTAAAACTCCGGACTTTAGGCAATTATATCTCAACTTCATCAACCCAGCCGCCGGGAATTACCGGGTTCTGGGGAGCTTGAATGCCCAACAAGTCATTGCCGCTTTGGATACAGCAGGACTCTTGTCCTCGCTTACCCCTGAATACAATCTCCTCCAGTCATTGAGGCCGGAGTATTCAACCTCCCTGCAATTAGGGCGTACCCAGTATGAAAGAAACCAAGGCATCGATTGGCGATGGGAAATCCACGGATTTGCTCATCTTCTCCAAAACATGATCGACATCAGACCAATCGCCATTCAAACGGATGGGGCTCAAATTTTTTCGTATCTGAACGTTAATCAAGCCTATACCGCAGGAATCGAAAATAAACTTACATTGGAGCAACCCCTGTGGGTACTGCAATTTGGTTGGCAAATGTTATGGACGGGTCGGCCCGAAGATTGGACACGTATCCGTAACAAAGAAGTCTATACCCGCGATGAGGAAGGATTTAGCCGCCTAATGCAGGCATCGGATTACCGAGGTTTACCCTTTCGATCCAACCAGCAAATTCAATTGAGCTGGACCCGGAATTTTCGGGGTGGATACTATGCGCGCTGGCAATCTACCTATCGTTCCTCATGGATAACAGCCGATACCGATGGTAATGGTTTGTACAACCGCCAGGATTTGCGCGCCTCCGGCTTTGCAGTGCATCGGCTGGTGGGAGGCGGGCCCATCACCTTGAACAGGTCCGGGGTGGTACTTCAATTGCAAGCCGGAATTGATAATTTATTTAACTATCGCGATGCGTTTTTTGTGCCAAACCTTAACCCACGTTCGTTGTTTATTCAATTTGAGTGGCGCCCCACGTTCTAAAACCACGTCTGTACCCCAATCTCTTAGAAACCCAATTTCCCAGAAATGAAAACCATTGCCCAACAAACACTTTCTTTTAAAGTCATCGCTCTTTTTCTTGGCTTAGCGGCATTCACCATCGCCTGCGATGATAACAACCCCATCATCCCTCCGGTGGGATTGCAGGCAGTTACGGTTCAGAACCTCATTGCCGATACCATTATTGGGATCACCCCCGGGGTACCTCCGTTCGGCGGGATGCCTTACGGCGCTGGCAAATTCACCTTCTACAGCTTGGAGACCAATTCCATCATCCCCTCCACCGACTCAGCCACCAATCGTTGGGATTTGGGCTTCCGCGGTACCACGATCATCAGCAATTCGGGCAGCAGCGGGCCAGGGCAGGGTGGGGCCTTCGTTTGGACAGGGCTCTTTGCCGACCTCAAATCCATTCCTGCTGATTCAACATTTCGGGTGGATGCCGCGCCCAATTACGCCATTCCGGTTGGAAGTGGCCGGTCCTGGTACACCTACTCCCAGGCCGAGCAACTGGTGCGTCCGATCCCCGGCAAAATCCTCGTCATCCGCACCTCTTCGGGCAAATTTGCAAAAGTCGAAATTCTCAATTATTACAAGGGGGGCGTTACCCCAGCGGTCACCGAACCCGATTCTGTCAAATACAAACTGCAACGCCACTACACCTTCCGCTACACGTTCCAACCCAACGGAAGTCGGGAGTTCTAATTATTGTAGCGGGGAGCAGAATCGAACTGCCGACCTTAGGGTTATGAATCCTACGCTCTAACCATCTGAGCTACCCCGCCTCAATGAACAAAAAGACCGCTTTGGGCGGTTGATGGGCGGCAAATATACATCAAGGAGCTTTGGAACTGCATTTCTTGCTGCAGTATCGCACCTGCTCCCAATTCAAAATCCATTTGCGGCGCCAAGTAAAGCTACGTCTACAGACCGGACAGATTTTGGTGGGCAGGAAAGGTTTACGGTAAGTGGTTGACACAAGTCAAAGGGTTGGGAAAAAGTCTAAGGGGCTAGGAAAAGGGCCTCCATCGCCTTTTGGCGGTATTCGAAAATTTCCTGGAGCTGACCTCGAATCAAGAGACGCTGGGCCAAATCACCCAGGAAGCCCAAAGGCGGGATATATGAAACTCTATCTTCCATCCAGGTGCCACCATCTCCCGGGGTGAGTCGATGTTCGTGATGCCAGAAGCGGTAAGGGCCTAGAACCTGTTCATCCACAAAGTAGGAGCCGTGTTCGATTTCCGAAATACGGGTCACCCAAGTAGTGGTCCAGCCCGGGAGGGGCCGAACACGGTAGGCAATAATCATCCCGGAGTGCATCACCGGGGGCAAATCTGGGGTTTGAATTTGAAAACCCATGCGTGGTGGGGTAATACGGGCCAAATTGCGAGGGGTGGCCACAAAATCCCACAGAGTTTCGGCTGACGCCGGCAACCATTGCTTTTCGTAAATCTGATATAGTCCCATATTTAGATAACACTTCGGTCTTCGCTTCGTTTTGATTCCGGGGCTTTTGGGGCGATTTTTGAGCCAAAGAGCAATTCCGTCGTATCCCCATGAATCGTTTGTCCACCATGCTGATCAAGGCCTTTGTCCTGCCTTTGGTGGTGACTTTTTTGATCGTTCAGTTCATATTGGTCATGCAGTTCCTCTGGCTGTATATCGACGATTTGGTCGGCAAAGGGCTAGAATGGTGGGTGATCGCCGAACTCATCTTCTACGCCTCGGCGAGTTTTGTGCCCCTAGCCCTGCCCCTGGCCATCCTCCTAGCCTCCATCATGACCCTCGGAGCGCTTGCGGAACATGGAGAACTGACTGCGATCAAGTCTTCTGGTATTTCGTTGTTACGATTCCTTCGGCCGCTTTTTGGGCTGGTCTTTTTGATTTGTTTGTTTGCCTTCTATTTTTCGGATACCATCCTGCCTAATTCTAGGCTCAAATTCGGTTCCTTGCTCTACGACGTGCAACAGAAAAAGCCTGCGCTTGCCATTAAGCCGGGGATATTTTACAAAGACATTGAGGGATACAGCCTTATGGTGCGTCGTAGGGATGCGGACCAGCAAACAGTGCACGATATTATTATTTACGATCGTAATTCCGGAGGGGCATATCCCCGAGTAACCATAGCGCGTCGTGGCAAATTGATCCACAGCCAGGATCAGCGATTTCTAACTATTCAGCTGGAAGATGGATTCAACTACACCGAACAAGGTTCCGCCGAGTCCTCTGCGACCATGAGCGGTGAATCCCGGATTATATTTCGTAAACAAGAAATTCACCTGGACCTCAGTCAACTGAAACTTCGCCGTAGCGACGAGAGCTTGTTCAAGGATTATTACTCCATGCTTAACACAAGACAGCTTTCCAAAGCGATTGACTCCCTCCGTCTTGACAACCAAAGTCGAGATTCCTCTCTGAATGACCTCATCTTGGGGCAGTATCATTTTGGGAGAGCGCCAACGCCGGAATCTTCAGAGCCGTTAGCGACCCTGTCCGCACAAACTCCTGTTGGTGTTGCTCAATGGTCTGAAAATGACCCCGACCTCATTCAAGAAGCCTTACGGCAGATTCAAACAGTGAAATCCTACACGGACATGAAAAACCGTGAAATGCGTAATCGAAGAGGACTCCTGGCAAGGTATATCATTGAATTTCATCGAAAATTCTCTTTGTCCTTTGCCTGCCTTTTGCTATTCATGGTTGGAGCGCCATTGGGTGCCATCATTCGCAAAGGCGGCTTGGGCTTGCCTACTGTATGGGCTATAGGTTGCTTTCTGTTATACCATGTGATTTCAATGAGCAGTGAGAAATTAGGTCGTGACGACAGTCTTGATCCGCGGTGGGCGATGTGGGTTTCGAGCCTCTTCCTACTGCCCCTGGCTACTTGGTTGTTGTACAGGGTGAACCTGGACAGAAAACTAACATTCCGGCTATAGATACGATCTAGCCAACAATTCCATGTCCCTTAACCTACGAATACTTCAATTGTACAACCGGGTACCGTATCCCTCCAGAGATGGCGGAGTGAAGGCTGTTTTACACATGCGTCAGGTTTTTGAAGATTTGGGCTGTGAGGTTAGAGGATTTGTTTTGAATCCAAGCCGGAATCGAATTGATCCATCAAGCCTTCCAGATTCAATGCGCGGTGATTATTTGACGGAAATTGTGGACTTGGATAGCGGCATCAAGCTTGTAGGGGCTTTGGCTGTCTTGAATGCTCCTCTGCCTTATCATTTGTTGCGATTCAGGTCTTCGGAAGTCACAAGAATACTACGCCAAACGATCGAATCTTATCGCCCAGATCTTGTCCTTCTCGAAGGATTACCCATGGCATTGTACCAAGAGACTCTCAGGCGTTTCCATTGCAAGGTTTGGTATAGGTCTCATAACATTGAAAGCGATATTATCCGTCAAAAGGCAGCATCGCTTTCCCTATGGAATCCCCTAAGACTTTGGATGTATGGTGAATACCGTAAAATGCAAGCCTTTGAGCGGCAAACGGTGCAATCAGTGGATGTCGTTTTGGCCATCAGCCCCCATGACTTGGATCAGCTCCGGGCTATGGCCCCTGAACGCAAGGAATCTATGCTTGAATTGGGGTACTGGCCCAGCATGGTCAGTACCACAGAGCCCCATACCAAGCCCAAACCACCGGCATGGAATGGAGAAAGACCCCTCAAGTTGGGTTTCATTGGAACCATGGATTGGTTGCCGAACCAAGATGCCGTTCAGTTGCTTCTCAACGAATGGATACCCGCCACCGAAGGTTGGCCGAACCGACCGGAATTTCATGTCGCAGGTCGAAAAGCCCCTGCCATTTTTGCACAAGAAAGCCCTGCCTACTTTTTTCATGGCGAAGTTGAAGACGCAGATACATTTATGTCGTCTTGTGATGCGATGGTCTTTCCCTTGCGAATGGGCAGCGGCCTCAAAATCAAAGTCCTGGAGGCCATGGCATTGGGTGTCCCTGTGATCTCAACAGCCCAAGGGGTACAAGGCATGGGGTTGACCTCTGGAGAAAATTACCTGCATGCAGAAAATGCTAATCAATTTGCGCAAGTCTTGAAAGATTTAAGGCAATCACCTAACAAATTATATGTTTTAGCAGAAAATGCCCTTCAGAGATTTCGTAACCATGACGCGTATTCGCAACAAATCATGGCCTTGAAGGGCCTAGTGCTGCAATCCCCCTCGGATGACCACAAAGCAAACCCGTCAAAGGTATGATATGCTCCATTATAGCCCTTGTGGGAAGCATCGCTGGTTTAGGTCTTTTGCACACCTACGTAATTTACCCTTGGCATATGCGAAGGCTCGCCAAGTTGCCCCAGGATTGGGAGCCTTTGGAAGAGTTTCCGAATGCGATCATCCTCATGGCGGCATACAACGAAGAGGCCAAAATTCAGTCCAAAATTCAATCTGTTTTCAGAAATCATTATCCCAAATCGCGCTTGACGGTGGTTGTCGGAACCGATGCTTGCACCGACGGAACGGATCTTCTGATGGAACAAATGTGCCTAGAATACCCTGGACTACGTCACCACAGATTTACCAAAAGAACTGGCAAACCTGGGATCATCAATCAACTCTACCAAGAATATCAAGGTAAGGTCTCAGAAGCCACCATACTTGTTTTGACAGACGTGGACGCCATCCTCGAAGAACGTACCCTTGCCGAACTAGTACTACCCTTTTCAAATCCCATGGTGGCCGGTGTGCAGGCTAACATTAAACCAAACTCCGAGAATAGCCACGAATCCTCCAATGAAGGCGTCTTCCCCGACAACGTTGTTGCCCAAGAGCTGCGTTATATGGAAGGAGAAATGTTATCCAAACAAGGTGAATCCAGAAAGGGAAGCGTCATTGGGGGATATGGCGCCTTGATGGCCATGCGATGGGAAAGATTCGAACCTTCGCCGGACGGACTTCTGGTGGACGATTTCTTTTGGTTTGCCCGTTTGCTGCAGGAGCGCGATTCGCAAGTGGTCTTTGCCGAAAAGGCCGTTGCCCGCATGCCGCTGGAAGGCAGCAGAGCAATTCAATTTCGTCGAAAACGTCGCCTTGGGAAAGGAAACCTCCAAAATTTATGGATTTTTAGATCCCTCCTCTTTTATCGCAAAACAGCCTATTGTTACATTTCTCACAAAGCCCTTCGGTGGTTAAGCCCTTGGTTCCTTCTTGCATGCTATGGTTCATGTTCAGCCTTCATCGCCATGCATTGGCCAATGGGTGAGAACTACAGCTTCGCATTGAATTGGCTGGCTTTGAGTTTAGTCTTGCCCGTAGGGTTCAAACTACTTACTCTTCCGTTTCTGCGATGGAAGCCCTTCAAAACGAGGTTTCATTGGGTTGAACATTTTCTGCTCATGAACTTTGCGTTGGCCTTAGGCGCTTTCGATTTAATCTTCAAGCCTAACCGGCATGTTTGGTGGGATAACCACAAAGCTTCTACACCAAACCCTAAAGTCTAAAGTCTAGAATCCCAAAGAAATTCCTGCAGAGTAACCTTTAAAATGCCCTATAGTAAAAGTCTCGGCATGTAGAGCAAGCAACACAAGTTTGAAGCGCAGACCCAAACCCATACGCAATTGTTGCTCGCTGTCGATTTGAATATCCAAGGGATTGTTGATACTGGTCCATTCTTCGGTGAGGTTGGCGGGATTGTTAGGGCTGGGGATTAATCCGGAACGTACGGCATAATTTCCTTTGACAGCCAACGTGAAAGAAGAGCTTTGAAGACCAATGCTCGCATAGGGGGTGAAGGCCAAAATTTTCTTGGATAATACAATGCCCAAACCGGTTGCCCTTCCCTCCATAAATAATTGTTGCTTCGAGAAATCTTGTGAACCTCTAATGGTACGGTTAGTTACTTGAACGCCTGGAGCAACATTGTAGGCTGTAAACGCAGATGGCTCTATCCGCGTATCCAGTTCGTAACTCATCCTCGAATGGTTGGCATACAGACTCAAACTGAAGGGTAACACCTTGACCACCGGAATCCACTGCAACAATTCGTGCTTCGCGCCAACACCCCAAAAATTAATTTTGCCAGAAAGAATGTTCTCAGGAATTATACCATTACCCAGCGTGGATAAATCAAGAGTTGGGGCATAACGAATACTTAGTTCCGTATTCTTCATCAAACCAATATTGGCCTGGATATAGGGTGTAAATGTCATGGATAAACCCAAGCCCTGGAAAATTTCCCCCAAGGCGGGATATTCGAAAGGCCTCGTTCCTCCAGGGCTTGTAGAATCCTGCAGCGACCCCGTAATGACCCATTGAGGGGACATTGCGCTCCGGTCTCCCGCAATCGTAGGGACGGCATTGGGATTGCCTCCAACGGCTTTGAGGGTTGTCAATTGCAGCGTAGCCGGATCAAAAAACTTGTGTTGGTCCGGAATTTGAATCAACGTCACCCCTACTTGGACATTGACGCGCAGGGTCTTGAGGGCATTCGCGGTATTGAACCAGTTTTGGCCCAAAGCCATCGAAAAACTCTGCCCCATCGGGGAAATGTACGCGCCAAGAAGTTTGTTAGCATCTTCCGTACCACCGGCAAGAATAGCCAGCGCATCATCTTGGGCCTTGGCTCGTGTCGACTGCATCAAAATCCCTAGCAATCCAATTAACAATATGAAGGACAACCTGAAAGTCCTGGTATTACGATAGTAATTTGAAATCATACGGGGGGGCTTTTTAATAAGAGAGTAAAATTAAGGTCGATATTTAAATAATCCACACCCTTTCATGGCGACGTGATTCCAAGCTCACGGTACAGAAGGGTGAGATTGTTGGTAGCTGTCGGATCACCAGACTGAAGGCGCAAGAATTCTTCAAGACAGCGAGCAGAGCCTCTTTTGTCACCCAATTCAAAAAAGCCCTGGCTCGGTTAAAATAGCTATCTGACAACCATGTTATGGAAATTTCCCGTTCAAAAAACGATTAGCCTCCTTGAATTTTCCATCCTCCAAGGCCAGTAATCCCATGTAATGATTGACGTATTTCTCCTTGGAATCTATAGCATATGCTTTGTGTATGTACTTACGAGCCGCCGCCAAACCTGGCCTAGGTAGTCCCTCCACCGTATTGCAACGAATCGCGTACATGACGTGAGCGTAGGCCGATGACGGAGAATGATCTACCGCATCCTTCCAGAAAGCTAACTCATCGGCAAAGATAGCCTTTCTGCTAACATTGATTTGCAAAACCAAATGAGGATCAAACAAGAAAGCGTCGCCCCCCAATATCCTGTATATTGTTGAAGAACCAAATTCGAAGAGCCCAATGCCGCCCATAAGCCCAGCGTAGGAACATAGAGTCTGTGCTCAAAGACTTGATCATTCAAGCCTCGAGGAACCACCATCGCTGGCAATAATAAGAGCAACCAAAAGGCCAGGCCCCCAACCCATCGGCGGCGATCTTGAGCAGGAGTCCACCAAACCAATAATCCCAGGATGCCCAAAGCAACAAGTCCCCACCGCCATTCCGTATTCGCCTGCATGGGAAAGACTGATAGATTCAAAGGCAAAAATGTTTTGCCCAAATACTGCAAGAGAATGGGAGTCCTTTCCCAAAACAAAGCCCATAAATTGACGGGATTTAGACCTGTTCCTACCGTTTCAGCCTCATTCCGACCCCATACCCATAGCCCAAGGGCGACGCACCAGAGCAATCCAAGAGCAATCCAAACTCTCGATGATTGAGGCAATCCCCGAAAAGCCCAAACCAAAACCACCGTGGCTGGCATGATCACCACCCCTGTTTCCTTAGTCAGCGTGGCTGCTAACCCGAACAAACCCCATAACAACAACCAGAGCTATTTGCTCTTGTCCAATACTGAACCAAAGCAAGAATTCCAATGAAGGTCACTACTGCCAACAAAGAATCGTTCCTTCCTGGAATCCACGCCACAGCCTGGCTCAAGGCAGGATGAACCGCAAAAAGCAACCCAAGAACCCAAGCGCTCAAAGGCGTAAGCCCAATGGAGCATAAAGCTGCAAAAAGCAAAACACAAGAAAAACAGGTGCAAACGAACGTTGGTTTGCAAATACCCTTATAGCTTCAACTGGTGCATACGGGCATCGGCCACAAAACTCCATAACAAGAGTGGGCGATAATAACTGTCTCCTTTTTCTCGAAACACTCCCCGGGTCAGGGCTTTGGAATAGGCTGATTTATCCCGATTGAATGAATAATTTTCCTCAATAAAGATGGAGTCATCCAAGCGTGTTAGGCGTTGGCTGGGAACATCACGATACACCCATCCGGCGAATAAGGCTAACAAACCAACCAAAATCCATTGAACATAGGGTTATTTGGGTAGCGTTAGGGCATTCATCATCCAAAAGTTTAAAACAAATCATGCACAGCGTTCATCACCTCATCCACGGCAATGCGGTTGATGCAAGGATTATCCGGGTGAACGCATCGGATTTGACCACAGGGGTTGCAAGGCAACTTGACGTGCAATGCTCTGAAATTAGAAGCTTTGGGGGAAAAGATTTCAGGCTCCCCTGGCCCAAAAAGTCCAACAACGGGGCAACCGGTCGCCGAGGCCAAATGCATGGGACCACTTTCGTTACCAATCATGAGCGAGGCCTGCGCCAACAATGGAAGAAGATACCGAATCGAACGGCCTTCCATGTAGGTAAAGGTTTCAAAATCAAGTTTTCCTTGGATGCACTCCACATCCGGGCGCTCTTCGGGAGTCCCCACAAACACAATATCAAAGTGAAAATCAAAGTGCAATCGACGGGCCAAATCTGCCCAGCTTTGAAGTGACCACCTTCGCAACAATTTCCTTGCTCCTGCATGAAAAACAACATAGGGGCCTAAATCCAATCGTTGTTTGAACAAATTGATATCGGCCGCGGCGATAGGATCTTCTCCATGCAGCAGGGAGCCATAATCTTTTTGATAATCACGGTGGCCGTTTGTCCAATTCAGCAAGGGTGCGGCTATCTTCATGTTGATATCCCATTCGTGAAGCTGGACTTGGCCCCGAAGACGCCTCCAAAGGCGTATGCTCCCTCGATCACGACGTCCTTGAGGCCATGTCCTAAGGGCATAGCCCAGGGTTTGCCAATTCCCCCTACATTCCAAAACCCAATCATAGCGTTCCTTCCCCGTGGGGCAGTCCCCTGTCCAAAAGGTATTCACCAACCCCTGCGGTGCCAACCAGTCCTTATGGATGGGTTTGCACCACAAATCCACTACGGCACGCGGGTTCTCGTACCGGATCGCTAGAAGCATGGGCAACGTGGTCACCATATCCCCCAATTCATCCATACGGATGACCAAAATCCGTTGTGGACCCTCTCCATGGGGCCGCATTTTGTTCCACCTCAATAGGGCTTGGAATCGGCACCACAAGGCGCCAAATCCCCATAAGCCCCCCACAAGGGCAGAAACCACGAAATATAGTCTTTCGTTACGCACGATACTGCAAATCTGAGCATAAACCACGCTTCTGCGTAATACCCCTAATTTTGAGGCCGTGTCTTACTCCTTTTATCGCAACTCCCTCGCTATTTGGCTATCCAATGCCTTGGTAAAGCCTTTGTGGATTCTGTGGATCGATCGAAGTATCCAAAACCAAGTTGGACCAGAAGCCTACGGCACTTATTACCAATGGTTCAATCTTTCCTTGTTGTTGGCCGTTTTGTTGGATGGGGGCATGGCCAATTATTGGAATCAGCGGATTGCTTCGGGAGGATTCAAGGGAGGAGAAATGTCCCGCATGCTTCGACTCAAAGGAATTTTGTGGGTGATTTACCTAATGGGAACCTTGGGTATTGCAGCGGGACTTGGTTTTGGAGGTGACTCATTGTTATGGATTTCGCTCCTAGGCGTCCTTCAAGGTCTCATGTTTCTCAATCTTTTGTGGAGAGCAGGTCTGGCAGGTCAACAAAAATTTGTTTTGGAAGGAATTTTGAGTGCGGGTGATAAGGCGATTATGATTCTGCTCTCTGTGCCTTTGTTGCAAGGCAAAGCGTATTGGACCGGGAATATACTTCATGATTTTGTAATTATACAAGTCATTGGAGCTATGTCAATTACAATAATTTCTGCATTCATTCACCATTCCAAATCGGAGACTAAATTAGATCAACCCCAACCGAATTCATTTGTCGATTTGATCGATTCTAGGACCGAAAAAATATGGTGGAAAACATGGTTGCCGTTTGGAGTATTGGGCTTAATCATGACCGCTTATTTCCGTTTGGATGTGGTAGTGTTACGATTGTGGGGAAACGGGGGAGCCCTCGACCAAGGATGGTACGCCGCATCATATCGTTTGTTGGATGCAGTCTTAATGCTTCCTTTGCTGTTGGGTCAAATGTGGGTAGGCCGATTTGCATTTCTTGAACGCAATTTGGAGCAAATTCATCGTTTGCTGAATCAGTCCGCCTCCCTTTTGATTGGAATCGGCTTGGCGGGAATTTTTATTGCTTTCCCCCGCTTGCAGGAATGGATGGCATGGTGGTACCCCGCATCGGTCTCCACTACGCCAGTTTACCTCATTCTGGGCTGGCACATCCTCGCATTCCTGCCAATGGCGCTTAATGTCCTGCTGGGATCCTTGCTCACGGCTCATCGTGCTTTTGGCAAACTAATCCCCTTACATTCGGTCGCCCTTCTGATCCATTTCCTTTTATTGGGCCTATGGGTGCCTGAATCGGGTGCCCTGGGGGCTGCGCAGGCCTGTGCTATTACCCACACATTGGCCATGATTGCCCAATGGGCTCTGGTCAGCGTGGAATACGAATGGAACCCCTGGAAGCATTTATGGAAGTCCGTTGCTGCCTTGTTGGCCATTGGCTTTATCACTGTCAGCGCCTTTGCCTTGTTGAATTACCCTTTGGGCCTCTGGCAAGAAGGGCTTGTTACCTGCATTGGTTTCGCTCTTGCCTTGGGCTGGATCTTCACGAAAAACAGCCGTTTGACCTAATTTTAGACTTTTGAACTTGTCTATGAACCAATCCCAATCCGAATTTGATTCTTCCGGTATTTTTGCCTTCTTCTGGCAATTCCGTGTTCTTTTGATGATCGCCGGCTTAAGCGGGTCAGTTTTGGGCGTTGTTTTTTCTTCCTCTTGGTTTATAACGCCTCTATATGAGTCCAAAGTGGTCTTCTATCCAGCCACCGTTAATTCCATTTCCAAGGCTCTGCTTTCGGACAACCCCTCGGACAAGACCGATGTATTGGAGTTTGGTGCCGAAGAGCAAAGCGACCAGCTCATTCAAATTTTGTATTCCGATGAAATTCGCGACAGTGTAATTCGACGCTTTCGGCTTATGGAGCATTATGAAATTCCTGATGATGCAGCCTTTCGATTCACCCGCCTGAACAAGAAATACGATAAACTCATCCAGTTCCAAAGAACAGAGTACATGTCTGTGGAAATCACCGTTCGCGACAAAGATCCGCGCATGGCTGCCGATATTGCCAACACCATTGCCTCCCTCTTGGATCTCACCAAAAACAAAATTCAACACGAACAAGCCGAGAAGTCTTTTCAAATTGTTCAAACACAATACGAGTCCAAGAAGGCCTGGATTGAACGTTTGAACGATTCGTTGAATTTCTTTCGTTCCCAAGGCATTTTTGATTATGATTTGCAGACGGATCACGTCACCGAATTGCAAGTGCAGTCCTCATCGGCCAAAGCAGAAGCCCAAGGAAAACTGAATATTCTTCGTGAACTGAAAGTCTCCGAAAGCGACACCGCCATTATCAACAACATGGCCCGTCTCAAGGGCAACGAGGCCTCGCTCCTTGATTTGAATCGTCAACTGAAAAGCCTCGAGCGCTACGGGGGGGCCTACAATTCGGTCAAAGAACAGCTCGAAAAGGAAAACGAAGAATTGGTCAAAATCAGAATACGCTACGACCGTTCCCGGGTTGACCTCGAGGAGGTCCTCCCTGTCAAATTCTTGGTGAATTCAGCCAGACCTGCCGAAAAAAAGGTGTATCCTATCCGTTGGCTGGTGGTGGTCTTGTCCGGTAGCGGATCGCTCTTGCTTGCCTCCCTGGGCATGATTGTTATGCAGAATATCCGGGCGCTTCGCGAATGATCACTCCTTCCCGTTGGTGAAGAATTCAGGTCAAAGTCGTATGCCCATTGTGGGAACGAGGCCGTGGTGGTTGATGGCCATTGCTGGCACAGTATGGACGCTGACCTTGGGCTTGGGGCTTTATGCCGAACAATGGTGGGTCTTGCTCTTGCCCTTTGCGTTGGGCTTGGGACTGCTTGTGGTGTACCGGATGGATTGGGCTCTCTACACTTTGGCCATGCTCACTCCACTCAGTGTGCTAATCGACGACCCATCCTTGGGTTTCGCAATTCAAATTCCTACGGACCCCTTGATGATCATGATCAGTGGGGCTTTGATTGCACGATGGATACTCCTTGAACCTCCTTCGTCTGTGGTGCTTCGAAACCCCATCACGGTATGCATCCTTTTGTGGATGCTCTGGATGATCTACATCATTCCTGCATCGTCACAACCCTTGGTTTCGTTCAAATTCGTTCTGTCAAATGCTTGGAAAATTATCCCTTGTTATTTCGGAGCCATCATGCTTTTTCGTGAAAACAATAAGGCTATTCGTTTCTGGTGGCTCTATCTCTTACCCCTCACCTTTGTGGCCATTTGGAGCCTTTGGCACCATGCCGAAGATGGATTTACCAAAGAAGCTAGTTACTGGGCATCAGAACCATTTGTGATCAATCACGGGATTTATGGGGCCATGCTGGGCTTTCTAATTCCCTTGGTGACTCTGCACCTTCTACGCCCTCATGCCTTCCTCAGTCTGGTCTGGATACGTCCACTCTTGTTGGCGCTACTGGTGGTCTTGCTCATCGCAGTGATCATGAGTTATACCCGGGCAGCTTGGGTTAGTCTTGCGGCAGCTTTTGCTTTTTATATACTGTTACAATTTAAGATTCAATTTCGGTGGTTGATGCTTTTAGCGGTTATTGCCAGTACCCTGGTCGCCCTGAACAGCGGACCTCTGCTTATGTATTTGATGCGGAACAAAACCGACTCGCAAGATCGCCTCGACAAGCATTTGAAATCCATCTCCAATGTGCGAAGTGATGCCTCCAACCTCGAAAGACTCAACCGTTGGGCTTCCGGATTACGAATGTTCACCGAAAGACCCTGGCTGGGATGGGGACCTGGAACCTACATGATGGAATACGCTCCCTTCCAAAATCCCTACGAAAAAACCATCATCAGCACCAACAACGCGGACGTGGGAGGAATTCACTCGGAGTACTTTGGTCCTTTGGTCGAATCCGGGATTCCCGGTTTTCTTTTCTTCGTGGGCATACTCCTAGCCTCTCTTCAACGTGGTATGTCCTTATGGTACAGGCTAAAAGACGAAAAACATCATCGAGACCGGCTCATTCTCCTCTGTGCATTGCTAGGATTGGTGACCTATTATACCCACGGTTTTCTTAACAATTATTTAGACATGGACAAAACAGCCTTGCTGTTTTGGTCAAGCCTCGCATTGATTACTGCAATGGATGCGCGCTACCCCTCTGACGAACGAGGCGTATCCCAATAAGCCGACAAGGCTGACCCCAAGATATTGAATCCAAACACAAGACTGAATATCAGCAAACCTGGCGCTAATGCCAAATGAGGGGAGCCCATCAAAAGGTACGGTACATGCTCTTTGAGCATCATGCCCAACGATGGTACCGGGGGCTGCACCCCTAGCCCCAGAAAACCCAATCCTGATTCCAACAGGATGGCCGAACCAAATACAGAAGAAGCCATCACCATCAACGGTTTGTACAAGTTTGGAAGCAGTTGGTTGATCATCTGGCTCCAATCGGATAGGCCCAGCATCCGGGCGGCAAGCATGAATTCCCTTTCCCTCAGCGCCATAACCTGCCCTCTTACCATTCGGGCGACATCCACCCACATCGTCAATCCAATGGCCAACATAACTTGCCACCATCCTTTACCTAACGCTAACGAAAAGGCCAGCACCAACATCACCGAAGGCAGCGACCACAAAACTTGCATGAACCAAGAGAGGACTCGGTCCACCCATGAGCGGTAATACCCTGCGATAAGGCCGACCAAAGTCCCCAAAGCAATCGATAGTGCCATTGCCATCAAACCCGTACCCATCGAAATACGGATTCCCCAGACCAAGCGACTCCATAAATCCCTCCCCATGGAATCCGTGCCCAACCAATGGCTCATCTCGCCTTGACTGAACATGGGCAAGACAGCTCTATCAGGACTCTGTTGGTTGGCATACAAAGTAGAATCGGGTAAGAAATAAACCCCAACCCACGCGAAGCCCATGCAAATCAAGAGGTAAAGCCCGCTCAAGGCCATTGCCCATCCATATGCCGATCGCTTTTTCATCCTTACAAAGTACGCTTCATGTCTTGTAGGCTCTGCCTTTCCATACAAATTGACCCCTGTACCCCATAAGCCCCACATACAAAGTGTAAGGCAAATACCACAAATGGGTCAGCGTCAACAAACCCCATCCTGCCTTGATCCCATAAAACCCCATAGCGCTACGAGTAAAAAGGCCATCCATCAAGCCTTTGATGCACCAAGCGCTCAAAGAAATCCATGCGATTCCAACTCCACAATCTCCAAAGAAAATTGCGAGTAGCCCCACGGCAATCATAACCTGCATCAACCAAACCGCCTTGAGTATCCCGCTAACCCATGGATCCGGGTATGCGCTTTGTTTGGATATCCAACGAATACGTTGTTGGAGAAATTCCCTCAAGGCACCCACTGGGGGAGTATCCACCATGGCTTGAGGATCTGCACAGAAAGCCACTGCATCAGGGCCATAAGTCAAAGCTATCCGGTGCATCAACAAATCATCGTCACCCCCAGGGTGTTTGATGTTATCGGCATACGGGTTCAATTCACGAAACGTTCGGCGTCGAAAGGCCATATTTCCCCCGTTGGAAATAATGGGCTGACCCAAGGCAATAGAGGAAGCGGCAATCGCATTCAAGCTCATGAATTCAAGCGCCTGGCTTCTTAACCACAGCGATCCGCAGGGGGCTAATCGCACCGGACCTGCTACAAATTCAACAGTCGAATTCCCTGCCAAAGCTGCCGTCATCGCAGTACACCATCCAATCCCTGGAACACAATCTGCATCCGTGACCAATATCCATTCACCTTGGGATGCAGCAATTCCCATCGCTACTGCGCCTTTCTTGTGCGATGGATAGGGATCTGAGCCGTTCCGCCGTAACACTCTCCATAACAAATCAGGATGCTCTCTTGCAAAAGCTTCGACAAGCCCAGCAGATCCATCGGTGGACTCATCATCCACCCAAACCACCTCCCAGCGCCGCTTGTAGGCTAATCCAAAATCCTGGGCGGCAAGAGCTTCCAATAAGGGCCTCATCCGCAGCGACTCATTGCGTACAGCCACCACGACCGACAAAAGAAGCTCCTGCTTCTCGGTGTCCATCCTTGAACTTCTGTCCAACGGAAGGCCCCGAATAAACAACCGCCAACCTCGTATGAAGCGAAGAATCATTATGGCATACAGGCCCAAAAAAACAGCCATCAAGATCCACCAAACCAATATCATAACACCTTGGATTTGTGGCCAATCATCCACCACCAAATACCACCTATCAGGGCGGGTATAGCCAAATTCGTAATCCATATCAACAAGGGAATCCACAAAGCGTCTACAGCATTGGCAAGAACATCCCCCCAAATCCAAAACGAAAGCGCGCCCTTAAAGCCCAAATCCATGAACATCCCCAAAGGCATAAACCACTGCAACGCAAGCATCACGCCGATCACGCCCAGTAGAAACCATGAATCGATAGCTAATCCCGCCAAGGCCAACCACAACACCCACTGCAATACCAACAACCCATAGCGAATCAACGACCAAAAGTAAACCTGAATTAATGACCTCGTTAACCACCCATGCATCTGCAAGCTTCTATAAATCCTCAACCATAACATTGCAGCTACTGCTGCCAATCCCAACAGGATTCCACCCCAAATAGGATTGGATAATGCCTTCCTAAGTTCATCAGGCAAGGCTTTGAGGAAGGCATTTAATGGTACACTCCTTTCCATAACATCAGATGTCAATATTGAATGTCCTAAAATCCACAAAGCCGGCCAAACCAAAACCCAAACCCATTGAGTCGATGAGGCCATCAACGTCGAGGCCATCACTCTAGGATGCTGCACCAAAGGATAAAATCGACAACGCCCAGCAAATTCACTAAGGCGGCCCGGAACGGCCAATGATCCCATCATGCCGTAACCCACAAGTGGGCATATGCGCCATCCCATTTTCATGGCTGCGCCAAGGGCCAACGAGGGGTGCATCAAGATAATCCACTTGAGTGAATCCACCCACAGCGACAACATGGGGATGACTAAGAGTAAAATAAAACAAGGGAGTAAAAATTCGCCTGAAGGCAATAGCCAAACACTGCTCCACAGACTAGAATCCCAAGAATACGCCGACAGGTCTGCAAAACGCTCTCTTGCCTGCCAAAGCAATACAACCAAGCCAAGCCAAGGAAGAACGCGTAAACCAAGACCCCATAGCCTATGATTTAAAATACCTGTGACGCGGCTTTCCCATGCCGAAGTCCATGGTGGTTTGAATGTACTTTTGGTCATCCCCTGCAAATTAAGTATCCCTTGAGCTCCAATGCCAGACCCGTTGACAAAATCATCTTGGGCATAGACCCTGGAACGATTCACATGGGATTCGGCATCCTGCAAGCGAGTGGCCAGCATGTTCATATGCTCCAAGCCGGACATCTTCGCATGAAGACCTCGGATTCGCATTTACTGCGTTTAAGCCAAATCTTTGAAAAAACACTGGAACTCATCCGCGAATTCAAGCCCGATGAATTGGCCATCGAGGCCCCGTTCTATGCGCTCAATGTCCAATCTTTGCTCAAGCTCGGACGTGCCCAAGGTGCAGCCATCGCTGCTGCCTTAAGCCAAGAAATCCCGGTGTACGAATACTTTCCCAAAAAAGTAAAACAAGCCGTTACAGGCAACGGCAATGCCTCCAAACAACAAGTGGCTGCGATGTTGAACACCTTGTTACAAATTAGCATTTCTGACTTATCATTGGACGCAACCGATGCCTTAGGGGTCGCTTACTGCCATTTTCTTCGTCATCAACACAGCTCGCAGTCCGTAGGACTCCCTCCAAAACCTTCGAAAGCCCGCTCTTCCAAATCCAAAAAATCTGAGGCCTGGACACAATTCCTAAGGAACAATCCTGGCAGACAACTGTGAGGGTCTGCACTTAAAGAAAACTGCGGATTAATTCCGCATTGCTCTCTAATTCAACTTGATCCGGTTTAAGCTTGGGTTGCCCAAAGTTCAAGTCCGCAACATTTTGCAAGGGAACCAAATGTACATGGGCATGCGGCACTTCCAGTCCTATGACGGCAATGCCTACCTTGACGCAAGGAAACGCCTTCTTGATCGCAGGAGCAATGTTACGAGTAATATCCCACAAAGCCTGGTAATGAGCCTCATCAAGATCATAAATAGAGTCCACCTCCACCTTGGGTATCACCAAAGTATGCCCAGGCACCAACGGAAAAATATCCAAAAACGCCAATACCAAATCATTCTCCGCCACCTTATATGCCGGGATTTCCCCCTTCACAATGCGCATGAACAAGCCTTGCATGAAGACTACGATTAAGAAAGCGTAATCTCGAGGATTTCAAGCCTCATCAGACCTGAAGGCACCTGGATTTCAGCGACATCACCCACCTTAAGCCCTACCAAACCTTGGCCGATTGGGGAACCTACCGATATCTTTCCTGCTTTGAAATCAGCCTCCTTTTCGGCGACCAAAGTGTATTTCATTTCCATTCCGTTAGCCAAATTCTTGATCTTGACGGTGGTCAAAGGTTGAACTTTACTCAGATCAATCTGAGATTCATCCATCACCCTTGCGGTCGCCAAGGTTTGTTCTAAGCGAGCAATTTGCATTTCGAGCATGCCTTGGGCGTCTTTGGCCGCATCATACTCGGCATTTTCCGATAAATCTCCTTTGTCCCTCGCCTCTTGAATTTGCTTCGCCATATCGGCACGCCCTTTGGTCTTGAGCTGGTGCAATTCTTCCTTCAGCTTCTCAAATCCGTCTTTGGTAAAATATGAAATCGTGTTACCCATGCTCTTTCAATAAAGAACACCCCATTAAGGGGCGTTATGAGAAATTCAAAGAAAATTAAAGTCCGTAACGAATGCCAATAAGGTGCGTTCCGCCAAAAGGACTGCTCGAACGATAGGCATAATCAAATCCAAAATTCGAGCCCGCAAAAGGCGCATCAACACTTGCCCCAAGGCTCAATCCTGAATAAATATTTTGGGTGAATTCAGGATCCACCCCTGCATCTTCAAATTGATAACCCGCACGGGCGGCAAACATCTTGCCAAAGGCATATTCCGCACCAAAGCCGTACTGATCATTGGTGAAAGAGTTGGACGTAAAATTCCCCGCTACCGTGAGACGATTCGATTTAACCTCATCCAAATAAAAATCATAAGACCCGCCTATATTCATCAGGGAAGGCATCTCCAAGGTCTGAGAACGCTGCAAAAGGGTCAAAGGAACAGAACTTCCCTGCATAACACCGCGTGCAGCAAGGCCATCCCCCGAAAAACTAATGGGGGTGCCCACATT
This sequence comes from Bacteroidota bacterium, assembly GCA_005799025.1. GTDB lineage: Bacteria > Bacteroidota > Bacteroidia > UBA7662 > UBA7662 > SYHX01. Next base: position 28,969 of record SYHX01000031.1, read on the forward strand.
GCGTAAAGAAATACCGAATTTGATGCGATCATCGGGACCCGTAATGTATTGAATCCCCGCATCAAAGGCTACTCCCGATGCGTTGACATCCGAAGTTCCCTCGGTCACGATACGAACGGTGACTCCTCCATGAATACGATTTGAGAATGATTTAGCATAGGACAACCCAAGATTTGCGATGGTAGGCTTGTAGGTACCCAAACCCCCGTCGGGATTATTTACGGTGGTAATATCAATGGTTCCCATATCCACAGACATCACACTGAGTGCCATGACGCTCGATTCATCGATTCGTTGGGCTATCCCAAAGGCATTCATGTAAATATCTGATCCAACCAACCAATTCGTTCTGGAGAAATACAACTCTGTTTTGCCGCCCAACGCAAGTCCGGCAACATTGAGACGTTCGGCCTCAAGGCCACGGACGTTCGCTGAGTTCACACCGTACCATCCTGCCTGCCTTGCCCAAGGCATGATCTGAAGCTCAGTAGCTCCAGCTTGTCCTCGACGGTCCGGATTACCGGCTATCCCCCGAAAAGGAGCACTTAGCCCTAACCCTAACAAGATCCAAAGCGCCCATATCGACACCCTTTGGGGAAACTTGAAGTGATTGGATTGCATAAATAGAATGGCTGTATTTTGAGTAGTCATACGCTTGGAATTGAGGGCTAAACCTGCTTTACTAATGTTGAATAACAATAAATGACAAGGATTTAGAACGTGTCAAGGTCCACAGGACGTAGTACACCAAACCACTTCACTGTTTTCTCGCCAATACCCGGTGCATCCACATGAACGATGTAAGAGCCGCTTGCAATGGGGACCTTGTTTTGATTTAACAAATCCCAATCCAAATAGGTCGCGGTGGGGTCATCTTTACGCAATGTTCTCACCAGGGTTCCATTCACGGTGTAGATTCTAACCGTACACTTAACGGGCAGGTTAGTGATTTTCACCCGATTGTCAATCTGACTGACTTCGTAATTGGAGGCGCCGTAATAAGGGTTCGGCACAACTCGGATAAGATCCAATGCAGATTTCGCGACATCCAAAACTTTCTTACGTGGGGCTATACCCTTCAGGTCCACTAAATAATGTGGGTTTCCTATATTGACGCCGTTCGAATCGGTCACAAACTTGGCATACTTCCTGGATACACGGATTTTGGCCCGGTATTCGTTGTCCAGCAAGGTTCTTCCTGGACGTAACAAAGGCACAGAAGTATAGAACACCCCGTTATAGAAAAGCCGGTAATCTGAAAGCGCCATGGCTTTGGGATTGTTGACCGGCGAGGCCGCACCAACCTGTTTGTTCAATTGACGCCATGTCACATCGGCTTGGTCATAACGAGAGTTCATCACGTAGATGAAGTGACGACCACCCATAGGAACGCGGAAATTATTGCCATTTACCGAGAAAAAGGAGTCCGTTGGATTCCACCGCATATCACCATGAGGATGACCGGCTATGCTTGCGTAACGGCTATCCTCTCCGAAACTTATATTCAAGCGTTCGCCGGTTTCCAGATTGATCGCATAGCCAGGGAACCAGGACAGGCCATTTCGCGAATCACCGTCTGGGTTCCCTTCTTTGTCGACGGATGGTGCAACCCGAATACGGTTCCTGAGTTGTCGACCCTGGGCCTGCAACGAGTCTTCACAGGTTTCGATAACACAAGATCTTGTCCATTTGGATTTGTCTGGGGTAATCACCACATCCACCGAAGCCAATTTATCGATTTTGAAATAGGAATATCGCACCTCCGGGTTCAAAGGGCCGACACCGTTGGTACCCGGCAAGAAATTCCATAATCCCGGCCACCATGCCGCTGGGCCAGCATAGAGCATAGGCGCCCAGGTACCCCCACGGAGTTGGTTATTGCCAAAGAAGGATTGACCTGTCCAATCATCTTCTGCTATGTTTTCGAAGAAACGTTGGGGGTCACCGGGGGGAATAAGACCAGCAGGGTTTGTGGGAGTTGAGTCTGAACGGGGTGTACCGCTACGAATCCAGTCAAAAATTTCGATGCGTTCATCATCCGGAAGGAAAGACAACCACGAATTTTGTGGATTAGCATAGGAGAAAGTAGAGAACAAAACCCCATTACCGTTGGTGGGTTCATCCCCAGGATTTTTGGTTTGACGAATAGTTGCGCTTAAACCGATACGTTTGAAAATGGCCGTGGACTCGTAGTAGCCCAAAATCTGCTCATTGCCCTCCTTCAAAATATTATCGGAATAGATGGTATCAAAGGCCGTTCCACCGGTATCCCCTACTACCGCATACCACCTTGAAGTATCCGTAACCGCCGCAGCAGAACCCGGAGTACCGTTGTAAACGAAGAGCCGTAGGTCTTGATCAGGCACTGCCGTTGGATCAATCACTTTGATTGAGATAGGGGCAGCGTTTTTCTTATAAATAGGGGTTGGCACGAAACCATTCTCCAGGATACGAATCACATCAAGGCTATCGATTTCGATCAAATTTCCTCCATTACCGGTTCCTTCCATTCGACGAACCTGGGGTTGATCACCGTAGGCGCTGTTCAACACCAAGCCATCAAAGGTTGGAGCGGTTTTGTGCGGAATCCCGGTATAGGTTCGAACATTATTACGACCCGGAAGGTACGGCTTCTGCTGTCCTGTATCCGTAACGATATCGTAACGAGCGTACATATTGTAGCCGTAAGCGATCACAGTGTAATAATATTTTTTGAAATTCACCAATTGATCCGAGCCTTCCGCAAAGGCGTCTCTGGTGAGCTTGAGGGTCATGTTGACCCCTTTGTTGGCCCCACTCACCGCCAGGTATGGAACAGCCTGCTCCAAATCCGCATCGAATTCCCAGTTAATGATCCGATCAATACCGTTTTGAACATCCCCTTGATACACCATACGCGCTTTGGACTGATCTTCCAATTCTCCGGTGGAAACATTGGATGCCGACAGCTGGTACACCTTAAAGCCCTCAAACCGATAAACTGAATCGTATGCCGGAATGCCTGGAGGACGGTTTTCGTTGAGGGCTTTGATAACAGGATCAAGTTCCCTGTAACCTAGTCTGTAATTGTTACTCGTTGGTAAGTAAGAGAAAGTCAAAATCAACTCTTGATCAAGCTCCGTGATATCGACATCGGGAGCATCTGGCCCATCAATGGTTTTGAAACAATTGTCGAAGAGGGCCTGAGACTTGGAATCTGCTTTTAGCAACAAATTAAATGATCCGCGGGCTCCGCCCGAGGAGGCTCTTGCCCAAACCACCCCGATAGTTACATAATTTACAGCGCCAGGTTCGAGGGTAAATGGACCTGCCGATTGGACAAAACGACGGTCAGCAGGAACATTGGGGTTTGCACCTGGCCCCGGTGAAAATTCGCTCCAATCAAAGGGAGTAGCAATTGGGTTTTGGCAAGAACCTCCTACACCCCAACCGTATTGACGGTCCGTAGCGCCGGGAAACATGAGTCCGCTGTTGATGGAGGGCACTGCTCCACCGGATCCCGGGTATCCATTCCCACCGTAAACCATCCTTGTATTATCTCTCCAACGCCCAACCATATAATTATATGCATTCTCGGCAGTGGTCGGATTACCGTTGGGTTGACCATCGTTGTTGAAATACAAAAATTTAGCCATGATGATACGCTCCGTCCTTGGCTCAGGATCACAACCGCCTGCCACGAACTCATCCACTGTACAGTCACGGTCATTATCAACTCCATCGTTAGGATCTGCAAAAGGGCCCTCAAAGAAATCAATCCCTACGGAAGGAGGATTGGCCCCATAACCCTGAATACCTTCATCGTCATCGTCTCCGTTATAACAAATTCCCAAACCTCTCGGCACATCACAGCCTACAAAGTCATCGGTATAATTTCCCAAATCAGGATCTGCCCATTGGGCCATGAAACAAGAGTCCAAACGAATCGATGACCGATTAATGATTTTGTTATAATAAAAGGTCATATTATTCAGCTCATCGTTGGATTGGTACCCAAAGGCTTGGGTCTGAATCTCCATCCCAATAGGCGTTGACCCCGAACCGGGCGTATTTCCCTTGTCGTTGGTCACAAACCAAATGCTTTGATCTCCATATATAAAGGGGTAGTCACCGCCATCGGGTGAATACGTGCCATTACCGTCGGCATCCACATATGGCGCCATGTTTGGGTCTTGACCTGCGGTCAAATCCCCGGAAACCGGCCATTCCCGAATCACTTGCGGGATCACATAATTAGGGTCTGATGTGGAAATAGCGGTAATATGATCTTGAATTTGACGACGGTTAATCTTCCAATGTTTATCCCAAATTTTACATTGATCGTTGGTGATGGTCGCGTCAACCAAGGACAATGGACCAGCCCACCAACCAGCACCCAGCACAGTAGCCTGTCTGTAGGTCTGTGCGGCAATTTTGAGCAAGCCGTTGGCGTCAATACCCCCAACCCAAACGGACCCTGCAAACAATGAATGCTTCTTAGGCGCAGTAGGATCTTCCAATTTTGGGATTTCATAGCGAGCATTGCCACTACCACCTTGATCCCACCAATAATCGTTACCACGAAGAATCATCGCCCGCACATTGTTAATATCCAGATTAACCCTGGAGGCAGGTGGATTACACGTCGCTGCAACCCGTGCAATGAACTTCCTAGTCTCCCCATCGGAACGAGCTGAAACATTCAACGCCTCCCTGGCATGAGCACTCAGGGCAATGGCACCTAACCAAACAATAAAAAGTAAACGCTTCATAGAGAATAAATTTCGAGGTATAGAACTGTTCTAAGTGAATAAAGTTGCTTTAGAAATTCAAGCGAACGCCAAGTCGTGTGCGACGGGGTAAAGAGAAATTAACTGGATCCGCCATGGACGCGCGATATAGATCAAAAAAGGATTGCCTGTCGATTACAGAAGCCAATTGCTGGGCACCAAGATTGGAAGTCAGGTATCCATCGTCTTGAGGGTCACCCGTGAATTGGTAAACCCCTGTGACATTACGGTTATCGAAGAGGTTAACAACTTGAAGGAAAACATTGATTGAGGCTTCTCTGGGTTTCCCGTCCGCCTTGCGACCCATCGCAAAATTGAAATCCTTGTCAACCCTGAAATTCATACGGAATTGCCAAGGCAAACGCGAACCGTTAATTCCTCCCTTGAGAGTGGTTCTGCCAGTCAATCCACCCGCAACATCACCGTCAGGGGTTACAATCGTCTGACGTGAATACGGTGTTCCGGAAATCGCATTGGCCACAAAGTTGAATCCTATGCCTTCCATGATGGGGAGTCCTGCAATACGTGGGCCGTCATAGGCTTTCCCGGAGCCAAAGCGAAAATCAAGGTTAGCCACCAAACGATGCCGCGCATCAAAACTCAAAGGAATTGGTGTCCGAAGGTTGTCAATACCTGCTTGGATAATGTTCGCAGCCTGATCGGGAGCAGAGCCGGTTCCGTCCGCAAATTGCAAGGTATAACTAGCATTCAAACGAACATTCCCGGTACGACGCAGGTCGTAAGTCAAGGTCAATCCCTTCACCGTACCAAAGTCAATGTTGCCATACGTTTGGTAATCTGCTGGGAAGGCAAAGGGTACATTGATGATTTGAATCATGTTCCTCAGCTCGCGATAAAAGGCCGCAATGGTAAGCGCAGAGGTTTTGTTAAGCTTTTGTTTGAAGCCTAATTGATAATCGATGGTCCGCTCAGGCTTCAGGTTAGGGTTATTGATGGTGCCACCAACTTGTCTCAAAAAATAATATTGTCTAGGGTCAAAACGACTGAATCCGCTTGGCCGTTGAGTCAAAACATCGTAGTGCGCAAAGAATTGGGCCTCATCGGAGATAGGGAAGGAAAAGGCAACTCTTGGCATCCAATTAATTTGGGGAGTATAGTCAGTAAACGCATCCGCACGCACCGCAGTCTGATTGGCATCCTTTAGCCAAGGGATGACTGTACCTGTTGCAGACGCTGCAGCAATACCCGAAGCATTACGAATTTCAGATCCTTGAGCATTGTACCATCGGTTTCCATCACGATAACCCAAAATGGCCTTACTGGTGGCATTGTTATCGTTAATGTAAACTACAGCGGAGCCAGGAACCACCGATGGATGACTGAGGCCGGAAGTATTGGGATCTGCTTTGAGATCTTCAATGGTTTTGGCGGTGTATAGAAGGAAAGGGTCTTTGAGCACAGGCTGGTTAGCATCAAAGCGGTCCACCCTCAGACCGACACGGAAAACCAAATCATCAAAATCAAATTTGTCTTCAATGTAACCTGCGGCATAAACGGGGGCAAAAGCGGCGATGGGGCGATTCAAGGAATCTGTGAAGAAATCCAAGCGGCCGGGCTGGTTAGACAATTTGTTACCTAGGTAATCGTATCCGAAATACCCCACGAAAGAATTACCTGTATTGAGTAATTCATCAGCGGAGAAATAACTCAATTTGAGTTGATCTGGGTCGAGGTCATCCACTTGAATGAAGTCGGTGGCACCTTTGCCCAAAGTGGCACGGAGGTTTTTGTCAAAGGTTGATTGATTCGATGCAATCAAACGATTCCACAACACCGTATCGCTCAATGGGAAACCGAAAGAATCCACATCTACAATGGGGTTCCAAGGTTTGTCAAAATCCAAAATGTGTTGATTCGTGAGAGACCTGGCTTGGCCCCAAAGACCATTTGTTGTGGCAAAGGGGTTTAAATTGTAAGAACGGTCAATGCGCTGGTCGTATTCAAAACCAAATTTCAGCGAATGACCTCCGATGTCGGCCGATGAAAACAATGTCATGCGATAGGCATCGTTATCATTGAAACTGTACCCTCCAAACTGACGTCCGGATTCGTTAAAAATTCCGTAGGCAGAGCCTGGACGTAAACCATTGGTCAAACCACCGTTAAGACGCACATCGGACAAACCGTTGATCCCCACGTTGGTAGCCGAATAAAGACCAGCGGCATTGGCCCCACCGCCAATAGAATTAAAGAAGTCTATGCCCCAAGCTGCGAGGAGGGGGTCTATTTGGTTGGCTCTATCCTTGCTGTAAATCAAATTGGTTTCACGAAAACCCAGCAGAGAGGTCAATTCAAATTCAACAGTGTCCCCAGCAATCACAAAAGGCACCGATTCCGTTCCATAAGCTGGAATCAAATCATATTTGAAGTTTCCAACATATCCGTATCGGAAAGGGTTACGGCCCAGATTATCGCCACCATCGGATGCTCCAGTCGCTTTGGTATAATCGAATTGGATTTGGTAGTAGGCGTTGCGAATCAAGCCCTCCTGCTTTTGGTCGGCGGCAGTGAAGTTCTGACGAAAGCGCGCATAGCTACGCAATGTCTGATTCTGTGAATTTCCCATATTATCAGGGTTCATCATAGAATACGCTCTAGTGTAGGACTTGCCCCAAGTGCGGTCGTAATTACCACCCATAGTGAAAGAAATTGTAGGGCTCGGTTGAAAATCAACTTTACCAGCCAGAGAAATACGGCTGCGGTTGGCATTGGGGCGAACGCGCACCAATTCGTAATCGTCTTCAGTCACAAACTCTGAACTACGCTGAATTCCTGAACCGAAAATTGAGGGTCGATAAGGATTGTTTTTTAATTGGTCTAACGCCTTGTCTTTCATGGTGTAAACCCCGATGGCCGATGGAGTGGCATCCAGTTGGTTTTCCATTTCCCCGGACAGGAAAAATCCCATGATGGACCTTTTGGCGTTGCCCTCTATTTGTTTCGTAATCAGCGGTCCAGAAAGATTCAACGCGTACAGGTTGTAGCCGTACGGCTCCAAGCCTGCTTTGCCCAAAAAGGACAAGGAACTCAAAACCTCAGCGCCACCATAATAGGTGCTGGAGGGTCCTCTTGTGGTGATGTTGATGATACCACCTGTCGCGTCTCCGTACTGGGCGGGGATACCGCCCGTGATGACCGTCGTTTGCTCAATGGCCGCATTGGGAAGGTTGGTGGAACCACGAACGCGGATACCATCAATGAAATATTCGGTGCTGGACGACCTGGAGCCGCGAATATTAAGCGCACTGCCCTCATCTGCCTGAAAAACACCGGCGGTTGTAGCCGCGATCGAATTAACATCCCTGGTGGGTAATGCAGCAATTTCCTCCCGGGTCACGGTACCTCCAGTAGAGGTTTCGTCCTTGGAAATAAGGGGGACCTCGTAATCCACCACATTGATCTCGCTCAAATTAACCCCAGAGGACATTTTAATATCCAAGAATTGGCTTTTGTCTGCGGTGATCACCACGCCTTTGACGACCTCGGTATTGTACCCGACATAGCTGACCTTGATATCGTATTTACCAGGGGTGAGGGCGCCGAATTTGTATTTACCGTCGATATCGGTGGTCGTTCCGCCCTTTTGAACGCCATCGCGTTCGATCACCACGTTGGCGAAGGGAATGCCCTCTTTGGGCTTGAGGGCATCAACCACTTTGCCTTGAACCGAACCGGTTCCGGCCTGTCCCCAGGAGGAGACAGCATAAAGGGTGCAAATCAAAACGATGAGGTACCTTTTTAGCTGCATAATTGGTGATTAAAGGACTTGAGAAAATAGGCTTAGCAAAAAGCAAAACTGATTAAACTCTAGGGCGTTAAGCGTTGGCAAAGCGTAGCATCCCCGAATTCAATCGGATTCAAGTTACGAACTTAGGCATAATTAAAGGTTTTTTTACACAAATGCCGCTATAATTTTAACAAAAAGGCAATATTCAAACCTCCACGCCCAACCACCTAAACCAACTTCTTAGCCTATGATGACCCCCCTAAACAGGCTCCTTCAAACCAAATTTCCGATTATTCAAGCCGGTATGATTTGGTGCTCTGGCTGGGAATTGGCTGCCGCTGTATCCAATGCGGGGGGTTTGGGGACAATTGGTGCGGGTTCCATGTACCCAGAGCAGCTTGAATGGCAATTGAAACAGCTGCGTGCCGCCCTTAAGACCGAAGCAGCGGCTCAAAATAGGCCTTATGCCGTGAATTTACCCTTGCTTTATCCGCAAGTAGACGATCATCTTAGGCTCATTGAGGCCTACCAAGTTCCGGTCGTTATCTGTTCCGCTGGCAGTCCATCCAAGTACACCGCTAGGCTCAAGGATTCAGGATGCAAAGTGCTGCATGTGGTTTCCAGCACCCGCTTCGCCGTCAAAGCCCAAGAGGCCGGCGTTGACGCCGTCATTGCAGAAGGCTTCGAGGCGGGAGGTCATAACGGGAGGGAAGAAACCACCACGCTTTGCCTTGTACCGGCCGTCCGGCAAGCCATTGACCTCCCCTTGGTCGCCGCAGGGGGTATAGGTAGCGGTGCAGCGATCGCGGCCGCCTTGGCTTTGGGGGCAGACGGGGTCCAAATCGGATCCCTATATGCCGCAACCACCGAATCCAGCGCCCATCAGGCCTTCAAAGAGCGCATTGCCGCCGCAATCGAAGGCGATACCCGTCTCGCGCTTAAAGACCTGACCCCCGTCAGGCTACTCGACAACGACTTTGCAAGACAAGTCCATCAGGCAGAACGCGAAGGGGTCGGCCCACAGTCCCTTGCGGAAATTCTGGGTCGAGGCCGTGCCAAAAAAGGCATGTTCGAAGGAGACATGGTGGAGGGTGAGTTGGAAATTGGGCAGGTGTCTGCGATGATCCAAGAAATAGTACCCGCAGGCCCACTCACCAAGTCCTTGTGGGAAGATTGCCTAAGGACCTTAAAGAAATTGACCGCGTTAACCCCTTTAACCTAAAGAATCCCTGGCCATAACCGGGTCGTCGGAAATGATTTCCAAAACGGTTCTAAAGGCCTGAGCCTTGTGACCGTATCTGAGGTTGTGTTGATCCCTCAGGGGTGGCGCAACTTTCGCGATGTATTCGCTCAATTTATCCTGACTTGTACAGAAATATTGTACCGCATACGTGACCGAGTTCTGCTCGGATTCAGGATGCAGGAGCCTGCACAATCGATGGGATACGAAATACCCGCTGTTCATCACTTCAGGAATGTGATGCATCCGCATCCATTCCACCCAATCCGAAGCCACGTCGGATTCTACCATAACTGTAACATTATACAATATCATAGCATTCCATTAATTTCAAAAAGTAATTCCGAGGAAAGCAAAAGATGGGGCACGATTCAAGGCTTAAATAAGGATTCCAAGAGGTCGTTCAGGCTGAATTAAAGCTCTGGGTTTTGGTCTCCGCGAAGCCTGCGGATTTTTCGTCGGCATTCGGGCAAAAATGCTGAGTCTGGAAATTTAAACATTAATTGACTGAACAGCTCCATGGCCCGCTCTTTGTTGGTAAAACGCAGTTCCCATAGTATTCCCCTGCGAAACAATGCGTCATCGGCAAGCACTTCATCTCCGTATCCTGCCAGCAAAGAACCATAGGCAGAATCGGCCTCGGGATAACGCCCCATTTGCTCAAGTACCGCCGCCTTGCGTATCCACAAGTCATCCCCCAAGGGATGTTGTCGCAAAGTGTCCAATAAACTGTCCACCAATACAATAGCGCGGTCCAATTGTCGCCGGTACCTAGCCTGTTCCAACATGGCCAAACCCTGCATAGGTAACGCGCTCGTGTCCAAGTCATAGTTATCATGAATAGTCAAGGCTAATTCCATCGCATCATTGGCCATACGGGTTGTGGTACTGGCTTTGAGCACATCCAACTGGGCCTGAGCCCACGAAAATTCGTATTGAAAAAAAGATAAGCGCGCATTTCGGTACTTAGCCTGATGCCCCAAGGGCTGATTCGAGAAATCTCGCTCGACCTGCCCATAAACCAAGGCTGCTTCCCAAAATATTTCACTTAGGACGTACAAGTCTCCTAACAAAAGTTTAATTTCTGCCAAGGACTGGGTTTCTCCACCTTGCGCTATGATTTGTTCCAACATATCCATGGATTCCTCCATTCGGTTCAAATCAAAGGCCAGTAATTCTGCATAACCGGCAGAGGCCTGCAAGCGAAGACGCGCATTCAGCCCTACGGCCAAAAGGGCTTGGTACTGAGCGGCCAGGCTCTCCAAAGAATCCTTGATGCCCCCGTAACCCGCCTGAATCAACCGGTATTTGACCCTCAAAATCTCCATGCGGGCCTCGTTTTGCAAATTGGGCAACCTGGACTGCTGCACCACAAAATCAAGCATGGGAAACGTTGCCTTCCAGTCCTCGTTTTCGATCGCAATCCTGGCCAGGGCCAGGACTCGCTGACCCTGTTGATTCATGCGCATATCCAAGGCTTTGGCTTGTTGGAAGGCAGCCCCAAAATCCTTTTGTTGAACGAGATACCAGATCAGCAATTCATTCAGCGGCGTCGCATCCGGCTTAACCCTCAAACGCTTGAGAACCGCCACGCGGATTTCATCCATCTCGTCCGCATCCAATTTCTGTTGCAGTGCGTATTGCACGGTTTCCAATTGCTGGGGCTGATCCTCCAAATGTTCCAAATAATGCTCGACCATCCGTGCTCGCTGCCCGGATTGATGGGCCAGATCTGCCAATTCCAAAGCATATGCTGCAGGGTTGGACTGCAGAGACCGTCCTTGGAAGTAGACCTGAACAGCCCATTCCCATTCAGCCCTCACCCTGAAGGCCCCGGCCAAAACCGCAATCTCGTTAGGGTCTCCTTTGCAATCCTTAAGAAGATCGCCGTAAGCCTTCAAGGCCTCCTCCACTTTACCCCGTAGGCGCATGGCATAGCCCCGATCTACCTCATAGTGTACCTGTCCCTTGAATTTGCGGCCTAGGCGCTGAGCCAGCTTTTCGGCATCCTCGAACTGCTTAAGCTGAATGCGGGATACATAGGTATAGGCATATGCCGTCCCGGACCAGGCGGGGTCGGTAAGAAATGACTCGAAGACCCTAAGGCATGATTCATATTCCTGTTTTTGGAAATGCTGTATCCCAATCTGAATTTCAGCGGGCTGAAGGGGCTGTGCCTGCAGGGGCATCAGGCCCAACCATGCCAGAAATATGCTGATTTGAAGCAAGAATTTCATGATTGCAATGATAATTCAAGGGGAGGCATAGGGGATGCCGTAATTTCGCAATTCATGTCCAAAGCCAAACGCGTTTTTCGTTGCCGGAATTGTGGGGTGCAAAGCCCCAAATGGTCTGGGCAATGCCCTTCCTGCCAAGAGTGGAACACCCTGGAGGAGGCTCTTGATGCCTCGACCAAGGAGGACAAACCGGATCGGCGCAAAGCTTCTGGAGATTTAATCCACGGGCATGGTGAAGTCTTGCCCATCGATCGAATTGAATTGATGGAGCAATGGCGCATTCCCGTCCCGGACGGGGAATTGCATCGGGTCCTTGGCGGGGGGTTGGTGCCTGGAGGTTTAACCTTGTTAGGAGGCGAGCCCGGCATCGGTAAATCAACCTTGTTGCTTCAATTGGCCCTTCGGCTCCACAACCTCACCACCCTTTACATATCTGGCGAAGAAAGCCAACAACAAATTCGCTTAAGAGCCGAAAGGCTGGGAGCGCTGCACTCCAATTGTCTGTTGTTATGCGAAACCGAAACCACCGCTATCTTTCAAGCGATTGCACGAATACAGCCGCAACTTATTTTGGTGGATTCCATTCAAACGCTTTTTCAACGCGAAATGGACTCGGCCCCTGGAACGGTAGCTCAAATTCGCCAAGTAGCCGGAGAATTTATGCAATATGCCAAGCAGTACCAGGTCCCCGTCATCTTGGTTGGCCATGTCACCAAGGACGGTTCTTTGGCAGGGCCTAAAGTCCTTGAACACCTGGTTGACACCGTGTTACAGTTCGAGGGTGATCGTCACCAAGCGTATCGCTTGCTGCGCAGTCTCAAGAACCGTTACGGCGCAACCCATGAGTTGGGTATCTACCAAATGGAGCGCGAAGGACTTCGGGAAGTCCTGAATCCTTCCGATCTCTTGATGAGTCGCCATTGGCAGAATCGTTCTGGAATTGCAATCGGAAGCACCCGCGAAGGAAATCGATCCCTCATGGTGGAAGTGCAGGCCTTGGTCTCTCCTGCCAATTACGGGGGAGCCCAGCGCAATACCACAGGCTTCGAGCAACGGCGTTTGCAAATGCTCCTCGCGGTCCTTCAGAAACGCTGTCGGCTACCGCTCGCCCAGCAAGATGTTTTTCTGAATTTAGCCGGGGGCCTCGAGACCTCCGATCCTGCCTTGGATTTTGCGGTATGTGCGGCCATGGTTTCCTCCTATCTGGACCTCCCCCTGTCCAACCGGGTATGCTTTATGGCCGAAATTGGTCTGGGGGGAGAATTGCGACCGGTGGCTGGATTGGATGCTCGTTTGGCCGAAGCCCGCAAACTGGGATTCGAAAAAGTCGTGGTTTCATCCCACCAAGGCTTGGAGCCTGGAATGGAGGCCGTTAACCGTTCGCCAGGTCGCCAAACCAAAGGTCTTCGCGTCATCCCCATGGATTATATCTCGGATTGGACGGCAACCCTGCGAGGTGTTCAACCCCCATCGACCGAATCAACCCCTCAAACATGACAAAAACCGCTGCAAGAAGCCGATCGGAACTAGCGGTATTGGTGGGGGTCATCACCCCTGCTCAACCGGAATCGATGACTTTGGAATATTTGGCTGAACTCGACTTCTTGACCGATACTGCTGGCGCCACGGTTGTCAAGCATTTTACCCAAAGGCTTCCGCATCCCGATCCGCGTACCTACGTTGGAAGCGGCAAACTTCAAGAAATCAACGATCACCTCGTGGAACATTCCATCGATTTGGTCATCTTCGATGATGAACTCTCTGCGGCCCAAATCCGTAACATCGAAAAGGTATTTAACCCCAATCCCCTGGAAGCCACGGTTAAGGTCTTGGATCGCAGCACATTGATTCTGGATATTTTTGCCTCCAGGGCTCGCACGGCCCAAAGCCGCTTGCAAGTGGAGCTGGCCCAACACGAATACCTCTTGCCTAGGCTCACAAGGATGTGGACCCACCTTTCCAAACAGAAAGGAGGCATCGGCATGAAAGGCCCTGGTGAAAAGGAAATCGAAACCGATCGCCGAATCATCCGTTACCGCATATCCCTGCTTCAAGGCAAGCTCAAAGAAATAGATCGCCAGAACCAGACCCAACGCAAGAACCGCCAGGACCAATTCCGTATTGCTCTAGTCGGCTATACCAATGTAGGCAAATCCAGCTTGATGAATTGGTTGACCCGCAGCGAAGTTTTCGCAGAAAACAAACTATTTGCCACCCTGGATACCACGGTACGCAAATGGGTTTTGAACGACCGACCAATGCTCTTGTCCGATACAGTGGGTTTCATTCGCAAATTGCCTCATCATTTGGTGGAATCCTTCAAAAGCACCTTGGACGAAGCCAGGGAGGCTCATTTGCTCCTTCATGTTATTGATGCTTCCCATCCCGGTTTGGACGCCCAAATTGCCGTTGTGGAACAAACCCTCGTCGAATTAGGCATCCTGAATACCCCAGTAATTCGAGTTTACAACAAAATGGATGCCGTTGACCTTGACTCGGCAGAGCTTTTTTCTTGGCAAAAATCCCGAACCGCCCAATTCCCCCAATCGGTTTTTGTTTCGGCAAAGAAGCATGAAGGGCAAGACCAACTCAAAGCTATGATTGAGCCCTATATATCTTCTAAATCTTATGTTACAAATTAATGGATTCATGGTCGCTTGATGCTCCTTGGTCGCAAATGCTGGCCCATGCCCCTGAAGGAGAATCCTTGGTGCTTGGCCTCATGTCGGGTACCTCATTGGACGGTTTGGACTGCTGTCTCGCTCGCATAACCCACGGCAGGCAATTGCCATGGCGGTACGAGATCGTGGAGGCGGTTACCTTTCCCTACGCTTCTGATTTTCAGGAACGGTTGCGGTTCTCCCCGTCCTTGCTCCCCGACGATTTGATGGCATTGGATGCGGAGCTTGGGATGCTTTGGGGAAAGTGGGTAATGGATTTTCTGAACGAGGCCCATGAAGGCCATCCTCGTCGGACCGAACGACCCCTCCTCCTTGCAAGCCATGGGCATACAGTTTGCCATCGCCCTGGTTCCGGTTATTCTCTGCAAATCGGATCCGCATTCCACCTCCACGCCATCACCGGATTTCCTGTCGTCCATGATTTCCGAAACGGAGATATAGCACGGGGTGGGCAAGGGGCACCTTTGGTCCCCATGGGGGACGCCTTGCTCTTTGGGGATTACCATGCCTGTCTCAACCTTGGCGGCATTGCCAACATCTCTTGGGGTCCAAAGCCGACTGTGGAGGAGGCGCCGCTAAGGCAGGCCTGCGATTTGACCTTTTGCAATACGGCTTTGAATTTTTTTGCGTCGCTGGCCGGATTAAGCATGGATACCGACGGCCAATTGGCTGCTCAAGGGAAACGTCAAGAGGAATTGCTTGATCGTTGGTCATCCGCGGCCTGGTACCAGCATCAAGGCGCAAGAAGCCTGGATACAGCGGCCTTTCAAGCTCAGTTTTGGGATACAGCCTTGGCTGAGCGTTTCTCGCCACAAGATTTGTGTTACAATTGGTGCCTGCACCTTGCCGATGTCCTGGAACGCTCGATACGAAGCATTGCAGAGGGGCAAGAGGGCAAGATCTTGGTCAGTGGAGGAGGGGCAGCACACCCCGTCCTCCTACGCTGTCTGCAACAAAAGTCAGATTGCCTCTTGGTCCAAGCGCAGCCAATGGTCCAAGATTTCAAAGAGGCCTTGATTTTTGGACTGCTTGGATTGCTCCATTATTTCAATCTTCCGAATGTATTGGGCTGCAGTACTGGAACATCCGCTAACCATCGATCCGGAATTCGTTGTGGTTAAGTTCCCTTAAGCCACGTCCTTCATTGCCTTAATCCTTTAGCCTTTCCTTAGTAACCCCTATGGCCAATTCTGCTATCCCCCAAGAAACCAAGTGCCCAGTATGGGTAGTCACCGGCGGAACCGGATTAGTCGGTGAAAATTTACTTCATTTGTTATGTACAGAGTTCCACAGCGATGCAGGTAACGGGAACCCAATTACAACAAACCAAAAGCCACTGGTCCGGGCATCGTTCCGAGATGCTCATCGAATTGGGGCTCAAAAAGTGTTATCCAAGGAGCAACAAAATTCCATCGAATGGATGCCTTGCGATTTAATGCAATGGGGTGATGCCGGTAAACTTGTGGAGGGGGCGGACCTTGTTTTCCATTGTGCAGCACTGATTTCGTACGACCCCAAAGACCAAGCCCAATTGATGCACCAAAATGCTCAATCCACGGCACGTCTTGTAGATGCCTGCCTAGCTGCCGGTGTTCGTCGTATAGTTCACGTCAGCTCTATTGCGGCGCTGGGACCACCACGCGAAAACGAGCCCGTTCATGAGGATACCCCATGGAATGAGAAAGAGGCATCTTCCTCCTATGGTCAATCGAAATTTGCGGCAGAATTGGAGATCTGGAGAGGGCAGGAAGAAGGGTTGGAGGTCATCGTGGTCAATCCCTCCGTAATTCTTGGAACTGGAGCCTTTGAAACAGGCAGCAACCAAATATTCACCAAGGTTCAACGCGGTTTGAAATTCTACAGCAGTGGTTCATTGGGCATGGTGGATGTGCGTGATGTTGCCAAGGCCTGCCTTATGTTGCATCAAGAGAATTGCATTGGGCAGCGCTTCTTGCTGAATGGAGCCAACCTAACCTTCAAGGCCTTATTTGATGAAATGGCTTCTTGCATGGGTTGCCAGCCTCCTGTTTTTTGCCCACCGTATTGGATAGCTCAAATCACGGCCCTCTTCCTCCAACAATGGGCCAACCTGCGTGGTACGCGTAATTATATCAGCGCCGAAACCGTCAAAGCAGCTTATACCCGCAAACACTACGACGGCGGTCGTATTCTTCGAGCCTTACCCCAATTCCAATATAGACCTTGGACCCAAACCGTGGCGGATGGGGTTACCCATCAACGCCTATTCCCCTGAGCCTAGACCTACATAACTACCCAAACCGTAGATTACGGCGATCCACACCAGGCCTTTAATCAAGAAAAACAAGAAGCCCGCCCAGCCCAATTTCCGTAACCAGCCAATGGCTTTTTCACTTGGTTTATTTGGATGACCGGTATGGCTTGGTGAGCCATTTCCCGATTCCGTAACGATTTCTTGTAGCGATCTTGGTTTCATGAAATTGTATCGATTATTCCCTTCCGGACCAACCGTTCAAATAGGATGAAGATCGCCGGGCCGGAAACCACGCAAAAATAACTCCCACCGCCGTGACCCCTACCAAAATTCCCAACAAATCGAATCCTCGCAAATCCACTGGATAGGCCAAAACCTGAAGATTGGCTGAAACAGGAAAAGTCACCAATGACCATTCTTCCTGAGCAACGCACAAGACCGCACCCAAAACCAGACCCGTAACAGCACCTGCCGTAACAATTCCCATTCCCGCTCCCCAAAAAATCTTTCGAAGTAAGTCAGGCCTTGCACCCAATACCCCCAATACCTCGATATCGCTCCGCTTTTGCAAAACCAACATGCTCAAAGAGCCTATCAAATTCATGGCTGCCAGAATTACGATAAACATCAGAAAAGCAAAGGTCCACCATTTTTCCGAAGCAAATACTTTGAGGAGGACAGATTCCTGCTCCAGACGATCTTTGACCACGACCCGTTTGGATGACCCTGCAGCCTCAGAAAGATCGATTAAATTCCGGCGCACTTCTTGAGGCGATGCATTTCTTTCGCAGACTATTTCCAGCGAACCGGCCTTGGACAACTCCAGGCCCATCATGGACCGCATGGAATCCAAATCCATTACCACCATTTGCCGGTTCACCTCAGGTTGAAGGTCAAATACTCCCTCCACAAGCAGTGGCCTGGAGATGAATCCTTGCTCAGGAAAAAGTGGATTCAACGATATTCCATAACGCGGCAAAAAAATCTGGATCGGAGCCGCCGCCGGCCCCAATTCCAAAGCCAATTGATCCGCCAAACCAACCCCCACCAAGGCCCATGGTTTCCCTTGAAGTTGAGCCATAAAATTCCTAGGATCTGATTCGGGCCATAGAAGCGAAGCTGGTAGGTTTAGAACCTTGCCGTATTCCCCATCAACTCCTTTGGTCCAAATCAAGGCTTC
Source organism: Bacteroidota bacterium (assembly GCA_005799025.1). Classification (GTDB taxonomy): domain Bacteria; phylum Bacteroidota; class Bacteroidia; order UBA7662; family UBA7662; genus SYHX01. The sequence continues at coordinate 47,057 of SYHX01000031.1, forward strand.
CTTTCCTTGGTAACGTAAAAGGGCATTGGATTGCAGGGTAGCTGAAACGGCTTGAACCCCCTGCACCTTTCGGATCCTGGGTATCCAATATTCTGCGTCAAGGTACATTCCCTCCTTGGGTTGGACTTTAAGTTCGGGATTGAACTTATTAAATAAACCCAAGGTCATCTCTTCCAATCCATTGTACACCGACAACACAACCACCAAGGCAGCCGTACCCAAAGCAAGGCCAACCAAAGATATCAAGGATATCCATTGGCTATAATGCAGCCGGTTGTTTCCTCGGGTTCCCGGCCAAAGATACCTTGTCGCCATCAGGCCGACCAATTCCATGCCCTTTGACGTCATGGCTTTACTGCCCTAACGATAAGTTCGGACCCCTGCCAATGCGCAAAAAAAACATCTAATAAATTCAATAACAAAATCAACGGGTAAGTCAATAAATAATACACGGGTAGGAGCCATATCCAGTCCCGGGACTGCTTCAACAAATACTTGGGAATGCGCACCCCGATTCGTGTGGACAATCGGCCGCTGTAACCGTAAGCGTAATGGGCCTTGATATTAATGAAGCCCATTTCTTTCAATAATTTCTTGAGCCCTAAGGCATTATAACGATGCAACGCCTCCTGATTGCCGAGCAATTTATTGGTAAAATTCGGCTGGACATGAAGCGCTTTGTCGGATTGTACCGCTAATAACAAATTTCCTTCGGAACGCAACGATTCGTAAAAATTTCGAATAACCTTTTGATCATTCGGCATATACTCCAGTACATTGACCGACAAGACCAAATCAAAACAGTTTGGCTGTCGGAATTCATGAAGATCTTCCTTTTTGAAATAAACCCTGTATTTCTTGCGCTGTACAAAGTAGCGATTACACTCACTCACTTCGACTTCATCGCGGTCTAGAGCACAAATATTCCAAGAAGGAAAGCGACTGCTCATAAAATGTTCGTATTGGCCCATACCCGAACCCGCGTCCAGAACATGCATGCTGCGATGACCTTTCGCGATAGCAATCCGCCAAAGCTCTTTGCGAATATGCCAGAAACTGACGACCAAAGCCTCCAACGAGGTGTAGAACAAGGCACGAAGACCGGGGCGGTTGTGCAGGAAATTACGCAGCGACTGCCTGAATTCCCTTTGTTCCATAATCGTTGTTAAGGCAAATCTATTTCTGCGAAGGATAATTCTCCTTCAACAACTTTTCAATATGCTCTGCATAATCCAGCGAATCATCTAGATAAAACTCCAAATCCGGCACGACCCTCAATTGGTTGCGAATTCGATGACCAAGCTCACCGCGTATGGCTGACTTGACCTGACCAAGCCTTTGGATTAGCAATTCTTTGGATTCTGACTGGTTTGGGCCGAAGACAGAAAGATAAACCCTGGCCAACGAAAGATCCGCAGTAACTCGGACCATCGTGATCGTGACCAGGCTAGTTGCGGTTAATTCCCGAAATTTGTCGCGAAAAACCGATGCCAATTCAGATTGCAGGAGGCTTGAAACCTTCAACTGCCGCTTACCCTGCTCCATGGGGGTAAATTTAGGGCAAATTTTGCCTTGGTTATGTCCGAAAGTCCTTCCATATTTCCTTTTTATAGTGCGGTCCACCTGCGGTGGGCTGATATTGACGCTTTGCAGCATGTCAACAATGCGGTGTACCTGAGTTATTTCGAACAGGCACGGATCGATTATTTCAGGACCCTGGGTTGTTGGGACTGGGATAAGGTCGGCATGCTATTGGCCAGAACCGAGGTGGACTATTTACGTCCTTTGCTGATACGAGACCAAGCGTGGATTCTCACCCGAACCGTGAAAATCGGGACCAAGAGCTTTGAAATGGAATACCTTATCGTACGCGAAGCCCCCGACTGGTCCGCGGACCTTCGTCCAAGCCCTCGAAATACGGCCAATCTTATTCCTGCCGCTTTGATGGAGCGAGGCCCCCTTCAGAGCATTACACTGGCCAAATCAGTCCTTGTGGCCTATGATTTTGAGAAGAATTGCAGCGTTCCTGTTCCGGAGACTTATCGACTGGCCCTACAGCCTTAAAGCCTCGTTTAGGCTTGTTCTAATTGTTCAAGAGCAATGGCCGCCAACAATCCCGCCCCTGTCGCCATCGCATCTTCTTCGATATCGAAGGTGGGCGTGTGTACCGATGAAACAATACCCCTGGCTTCGTTTCGGGTACCAAGCCTATAAAAGGAAGCGGGAATCTCCTGAGCATACCATGCAAAATCCTCCGCCGCCATCCACAAATCCAAATCGACCACATTCTCTGAGCCAAGGTATTGATCGGCCGTGCGACGAGCAAGGGAGGTAGGCAGCGGATGGTTATATAACATTGGATAGCCTTTGTCAATTTCCACAATGCAGGAGGCGCCCATGGCCGATGCGGTGCCTTCGGCAATTTCTCGAATGAAGGTATGAGCGCGTTCTCTCCACCCCTCATCCAAGGTGCGAAACGTGCCGCGCAACCTTACTTCGTTGGGCAAAACATTATAGGCCCCTTCGCCAAGAATATGACCGAATGACAATACTGAGGGTAGGGTAGGGTTTGCCCTTCGGGAAACCACTTGTTGCAAGGCAACCACCACATGTGAGGCAATCAACACCGAATCCGTGTTCAAATGTGGCATGGCAGCATGTCCCCCTTTGCCACGAATGGTCAACCGTATTTCATCCGCCGAGGCCATGTATTGCCCCGATCGAAAACCTACTTTACCGCTGTCCAGCAAGGGCATTACATGCTGACCATAGATAGAAACCGGGACAGGTCCTTGCAAAGCACCGTCACGGATCATCAAATGGGCGCCTCCCGGCAATCTCTCCTCGGCGGGCTGAAACAAAAGCCTCACATTTCCTCGAAAATCACCCGTCCTTGATCGTAACAATGCAGCGGCACCCAGAAGAGATGCCGTATGAACATCGTGACCGCAGGCGTGCATCACCCCAGCAACCTTGGATGCATACGGCACATCGTTGGCCTCTTGAATCGGGAGTGCATCCATATCGGCACGCAAAGCCACCGTAGGACCAGACCCACAACCTTGAATATTCGCCAAAACCCCAAAACCGCCCACTCCTTCTCTAAAAGGAATATTCAAGTCTTTTAATCTTCTTATAACAAATTGCGCGGTTTCACACTCCTCAAAGGATAATTCCGGATGCTGGTGCAAATGGCGTCGATCCGCAACCAACTCCGCTTGCATCGCTTCGGCATCACGCCGTAGGGCTTCAATCTTCGAAGACATCCTGGTTCAGGGTTGGTACGCCTTCCTCGGATACATTGGAGTAAATAAGAACCTTGTCCGGTACCACAAAAGCCGAGGGGTATTCGCTTTTCAGCATCTGCAAATAGGCTTGTGCCTCAGCTTTGTCTCGAAAATCGCCTATTCGAACCCTAAAATCCGGTTGGCGGAACCCCATGTAAACCCCTAATTTGGAATATTGCTGAACCATTAGGTCCCGAATCTCTTTGGCCTTGGCTCTGGATGAGCCTTGATAAACCTGTACTCGGAACCCTGGAATTTTTTCTTGGTCAGGGACTACCCTAGAACCACTATCCAGAGGCAAGAATGCCATCTGCCTCTCTTTGGGTAAAGTACCGGCACTAAGTCCCGAAGAATAAACCAACAACAAGGCCAGCAAGACCAAAGAGCCGCTTAAGACGGTGATGAATGGAAAACGTAAAGTAAAAAGATGTTTCATAACTTGATACGGCTTTGGATTATTGACTCTAAGTTACTTAGGAAACAATTCATTCCTTCCCAGGTTATTCCTCGGCGTCTTTGCCGTGGCAAGATTTATATTTCCGACCATTGCCGCAGGGACAGGGATCATTACGCCCGATTTTGGGCCCTACTCGTACCGGGCTTGCCACAGGCGCTGGGGCCTGCGCCGCCGTAGAACTGATTGCACCACCGTAATCAGCCTTGGTTGCCGTGGTTGACTGATTCGATCCCGAATTACTCACCAATGCCTTACGGGGCGCCGGATTTGTAGGAGCAACTTCTTCGTTCCCCTGAATCCTTGCCTGAAAAAGCATGGAGATTAATTCCTGATAAATTTCGGATAACATCTTTTTGAACATCCCGAAAGACTCCATTTTATAAACAACTAAAGGATCTTTCTGCGCGTATACGGCGTTTTGGACCGATTGTTTGAGATCATCCATGTCCCTCAAGTGATTCTTCCAAGCCTCGTCTGTCAAAAACAAGGTCAAGGCCTTTTCCAACTCTGTGATCAAAATACGGCCGGAGCTTTCTTTGAGAGCGCCAAGCTGTACGCCCAACTGCACGGATCTTCCTGCAAAAGCTATAGGAATTCCAATGCCTTCTTGAAGCTTGTCAGGTTGTTGCAACCATTCCTGAAGATGTTGCATTACAACTTGTATAATAGCATCTTGACGACGATTTAGTTCACTAAAAGCCTGTTGATGAATTTTATCAAACAAGGCGAGGGGTTTGAGGCTTTCAAATTCTTCGGCACGGAGGTCCCATTGGATGCCAAAGGTTTTGATACCATCCAACATGAAATTCTCGTAATCAGAGGAGTCTTTGTGCTGTTCCACCATCTCTTCCACCAAATCGGCCAAGGCATTGAGCACATCGCGATGCACTCGTTCGCCGTAAAGCGCATTGCGCCGACGGCTGTAAACAATTTCACGTTGGGCGTTCATCACATCATCGTACTCCAACAATCGCTTGCGCACCCCAAAATTGTTCTCCTCTACCTTTTTCTGAGCACGTTCAATGGATTTGGTGATCATGGAGTGCTGGATGACCTCGCCTTCTTTGTATCCAAAGCGGTCCATGATATTCGAAATGCGCTCCGAGCCAAACAATCTCATCAAATCATCCTCCAGCGAAACAAAAAAGATAGAGGAACCCGGATCCCCTTGGCGACCTGAACGGCCCCGAAGCTGCCGGTCCACACGACGCGATTCATGCCGCTCAGTTCCAATAATAGCTAAACCTCCTGCATCCTTGACCCCTTCTCCTAATTTGATATCGGTTCCGCGGCCTGCCATGTTAGTAGCGATTGTTACGGTCCCTGCACGACCCGCTTCGGCCACAATTTCGGCTTCCCGCTGATGCTGTTTGGCATTGAGGACGTTGTGCTTGATTTTGCGCAGGGTCATCATACGGCTCAAGAGCTCGGAAGTTTCCACCGAGGTGGTGCCAACGAGGACTGGGCGGCCCGCTTCCACCAACGAAGCAACCTGGTCTATGATCGCCGAATACTTTTCGCGCTTGGTTTTGTAAACCAAATCTTCTTCGTCCTTTCGAACAATGGGGCGATGCGTTGGAATGACGACCACATCCAACTTATAAATTTCCCACAACTCACCCGCCTCGGTTTCCGCAGTACCCGTCATCCCCGCCAATTTGTGGTACATCCTGAAAAAGTTCTGCAGAGTGATGGTAGCAAAAGTCTGAGTTGCGGCTTCCACCTTCACATTTTCTTTGGCCTCTATAGCTTGATGCAACCCATCGGAATAACGTCTGCCGTCCAATACACGACCGGTTTGCTCATCAACGATTTTGACCTTGTTCTGATCAACGATATACTCAATATCTTTTTCAAAAAGACAATACGCTTTGAGAAGTTGGTTGATGGTATGGATTCGCTCCGATTTGAGTTGAAAATTCTGCAGCAGTCTGGTCTTCTCTTCGGTTTTCTGCGCAGTATCTACTGAAGATTTCTCGATCTCAGCAATTTCGGCCCCAACATCCGGTAAGACAAAGAAAGAGGTATCTTCGCCGCTTGATGTGATATGCTCGATCCCCTTTTCGGTCAACTCAATGGAATTGTTTTTCTCATCAATCACAAAGAACAACTCGGCATCAGCCTTGTGCATTTCCTTTTGCTGATCTTGCAAGTAATGGGCTTCCGTTTTGAGCAAGAGGGCCCGTACTCCTGGTTCGGAAAGAAATTTAATAAGAACTTTGTTTTTGGGCAGGCCTCGGTAGGCCCTGAACAGGGAAAGACCGGCTTCCTCTGGTTTGTTTTCGGCAAACAATTTACGAGAGTCGGCCAGGGCTGTGTTAAGATAACGCTTCTGGGAATCCACCAGGGACTCAATGCGTGGCTTAAGTTGATGAAATTCATGGTGATCGCCGCGCGGAACCGGTCCGGAAATGATCAAAGGCGTTCTTGCATCATCGATCAACACCGAATCCACCTCATCGACCATGGCAAAATGGTGCTTACGTTGCACCAATTCTTCGACCGAATGGGACATGTTGTCCCTGAGGTAATCAAAGCCAAATTCATTATTCGTGCCGTAGGTAATGTCGGCTCGATATGCTTTGCGACGGGCTTCGGTATTGGGACGATGTTTGTCGATGCAATCCACACGCAGGCCGTGAAATTGGAATAAAGGGCCGTTCCACTCGGAGTCCCTTCGCGCCAAATAATCGTTAACCGTAACAATATGCACCCCCAAGCCGCTCAAGGCATTCAAATAAGCAGGTAATGTGGAGACCAAGGTTTTTCCTTCACCCGTTGACATTTCAGAAATTTTACCTGAATGCAGCACCATGCCCCCTATAAGCTGGACATCATAATGAATCATATTCCAAAGGACCTCAGCGCCCGCTGCGGTCCAACAGTTACTGTAGAGGGCATGCTCTCCATCGATGCGAACAAAGTCTTTTCCTTCAGCGGCCAATTCCCGGTCCAATTCCGTGGCTGTCACTTTCAATTCGCTATATTGAGTTAACCTTCGGGCCGTTTCTTTGACCACAGCAAACGCCTCTGGTAACAATTGTTGAAGGATTTCTTCCAAAGCGCCATCCCTTTCCTTGACCGTAGCGTCATACTCCTCAAAACGAGCGGCCTGAGCCTGGGCATCTTCCCCCTCTGCGCTTTGAGCCTTCAGAGAAGATAATTTTTCGTGGTAGGTTTGAAGGCCCTCGTTAATTCTTCCCTTATATTCCTGCGTTTTGGCGCGTAGTTCGTCATGGGTTAGGGATGCGAACGACTCAAAGTGACGGTTAATTTCTTCCACTCTCGGCCACAAGGCCTTCACATCCCTTTCGGATTTATTACCAAAAAATCCTTGCAGCACTTTATTAACAAATCCAATCATGGAACGGGGGTCTCGTTGGGGTTCAAAAAACAGGAAAACGTAGGGGATCAAAGTTACCCCCTGAAAGGAGCAAGAAATTACGAATTTGTTCTAATTTTGCCGCATCACGGGGTGCCTCCATCAACGTTGCGGGGGCTGAGATCATACCCATTGAACCTGTCGGGGTCATGCCCGCGTAGGGAAGATGACAGCCTTCACAGGCTTGGGTCAGCTCCGGACCCGGTTTTTTGTTCCATTTCAAGCCAAAAAACCCCATGAACGCCCTCCTTAAATCCCTAATTCTTGCCACCATCGTCCTCGTTGGGCCCTGGATGGCCCCTCTTGCCCTGGGACAAAAGGCTTCAACGTCCCCTTCAACCCTCCTACATGGCCGTGTTGTCGATCCCCAAGGTCGATCCCTGGTCGGTGCCACCCTGCTTTGGGAGGAAACCGCGCGGGGTACTTCCACCAACAACCAAGGAGAATTTGTCCTGGAAAGATCCTTGGGAGCCCAAAAACTCTTGGTTCGTTATGTTGGCTACCAACCCCTCCGCATTGAGATTCCCTTGGGAGTCCGCAGCGATTTCGGTCAGGATACCCTTCGAAATTGGGTCTTGACCATGCAACCCTCCATCCTGCTCCGGGAAGAGGTGGTGGTCACTGCCGGTCAGGTTCTGCCAGGAACCCCGGTCACCTCCACCAAAATGGATGCCGATGAATTGCGCAAACAAAACACCGGACAGGACATGCCGTATGTTTTGCAATTTCAACCCTCGACTCTCGCCTCCTCCGATGCAGGGGCCGGCATCGGTTACACCAATTTGCGAATCCGCGGTTCCGATATGACCCGCATCAATGTTACTTTGAATGGTGTTCCGGTCAATGACGCCGAATCCCATGGTTTGTTCTGGGTCAACATGCCCGATTTGACTTCCTCCCTCAGCTCCGTCCAAATCCAGCGCGGGCTGGGCAGCAGCACCAACGGATCCTCGGCCTTTGGAGCCAGCATTCACCTCGAAACCCATAACGAAACCGACAGTCCTGGTATCGAACTCAGGGTGGGCGGAGGTAGCTTTGGCACTCAAATTCAAAGCTTTACCGCCAACACCCTCTCTTCCTCCGGGGCCTGGTCTGCCCAGGTCCGCGCCTCCCGCATCCTTTCCAACGGCTACGTGGAACGTTCCGGTAGTAACCTAACCTCTTTGGCCGCATCGCTGGCCTACAAAACCCGTAACACCATACACCGATGGTCTGTTCTTTCGGGTCGCGAAAAAACAGGACAGGCCTGGTACGGATTATCAGCTGCCGAATGGAAAGACAACCCCAGCTTCAATTACGCCGGTATGTTTACAAACGATTCTGGGCAAACTGCCTTTTATCCCAACCAAACCGATAACTACCGACAAGACCATTGGCAATATTCCATCAAACACCGACTCCCCTCCGGCTGGTCGATTCATAACACTTTCTTTTATACCAGAGGTTACGGGTATTACGAGGAATACAGCGTAGGCCAAGCCCTGGCCGATTACGGACTCCCTCCGGTCCGCACCGGCAGCGATAGCCTCGTTGTGCTTGCAACCCATTCGGACCTCATCCGCCAACGCTGGTTGGACAACCACTTTGTAGGGCAAATCCTTCAGGCTCAGTACCGAGGCTGGACGCTCGGAGCCCAAGTTCAGCGCTATACCGGATGGCATTTTGGCCGCGTACTATGGACCCGCATTGGGGCCCTCAGCCTGCCGGATCACGAATATTACCGCAACCGA
>SYHX01000032.1 GCA_005799025.1 Bacteroidota bacterium
CATGACGGCCTACTTCACGGCCCCTTCGCGCTCCAACGAAACGTTCGCTTCGACCTCCGCGTTGGGCTTGCAGTCCGGCTACAACAGTTTGACCAACCCCACCTTGTTGCCTGCATCGGGATCCATTCTTTTGAGCGGTGCTTCGTTCAGCAACAGCCGCCTGAGCACGGATCCATTCTGGACCCCAACGACCTTCCGTGGTGCCTTCGGTACCGAGGACTGGACTTCTGGCTGGGCCAATTTTGACCCACAAACCACCGATTACAGCACCGAAACCCAGGCCTATGCCCGTTTCGCGCCAAGCGCTTTGGCCATGACCGCCAACAGCAGCAACGGTTCCATGACCATTAACTTCAACCCAACGCCTTCGGCTTCCCAGCATTGGGTTCGCTACCGCGCCACCGGTTCAACCACTTGGAACAGCGCAGTGGTCGTCAATCGCCCGCATACCTTGGTATCCGGAGCCGGTACCTTTGAAGTCCAAGCCGGCGCCAAAGTGGGTAACCGTACGTTCTGGTCTTGTTCCTCGTTCATCACGGTTCTTCCTACCGGTAACATTAACCGCAATATCAAGTTCCGTGTTAACATGACCGGTCTCACGGTCAATCCTACCGGGGTTTTCGTTGTAGGCAACCTTCAGGGCTTCAATGCAGGTGTTACCCGCCTGATGCCTACGGCCGCCAACCCCAACATCTTCGAGAAGGACACCGTAGTTTACAACGGTTTCACGATGAACTACAAGTTTGCCAACGGCGACCAAATCACCGATGCCGAAATCGTCCCTGCTGCATGTAGTGTTACTGACGCCACCCATGGTGCCCTGCGTACGGTGACCGTCAATTCTGATTTGGTTCTTAGCGCAGTTCTTTATGGTCAATGCGGCGACCAATTTGTGGGCCGCCTAGCGGGTACCTTGACCTACGATAACACCGCATCAACCCCCATGACCAACAGCACCGTCACCTTGAGCGGTGTTAATACGGGTAGCCAGTCCACTGCAGCCGGTTCGGCCTTTGGATTTGATCGGATGGTTAACGGGGCCTACAGCCTAACCTTCGCCACCAACAAGCCTTGGGGCGGTGTGAATGCCTCCGATGCACTTTTGGTGAATCGTTACAGTGTAGGTGCCGTGACCTTGGCGGGCCTTCGCCTCAAAGCGGCTGATGCCAACGGTAACAACGCGGTGAATGCAGCCGATGCCCTTTTGGTGAATCGCCGGGTTGCTGGTTTGATTAGCACCTTCACAGCAGGCAACTGGGCCTACGGTGCGGCAACCGGTTCGGTGAATAACGATACGGTGACCGTCAACGCCAAAGCCCTTTGCGTGGGTGATGTCAACGGTTCGTATGTTCCTAGCACAGCAGCCCGCATGGGTTCAACCACCCCCGAAATGAATGGCGTGGTAGAGACCCGCGGTGGGGATTATACCTTGGAATTGGGTGTTGACCGCCCAGCGAATGTGGGTGCCGTTACCTTGTTTATTGATTTGCCCGCAGGTATGGAAGTCCTTGATGTTCAGCCAGCCCTGGCTAATTCGGCGATCGAGGTTTCCTTTAAGCAAGAAGGCCGTCGCCTTAACATCGCTTGGTATACCTTGGAGAATTGGAATCTCCAAGCCTGGGAAACAATGATCCGCATCGTTGCCCGTGGTGAGACCGAGGGTATGATCGAAATCAGCAACGCCTCCGAGATTGCAGACATGAATGCCGAGCCTGTAGCAGGCTTGACGCTCCGTGCCGCTCGCTTGGTTCGTCACAGCGAAGGTTTCTTTGTCTACCCCAACCCATCCAACGGTTTGTTCAATCTGCTTCACGCTCAAACCATGGATCAAATCCGGGTGAGCGATGCCATGGGCAAAGTGGTATCGGTTGATTCCCCCGCTTCCAACCGTTGGGTATTGGATCTTTCCAACCTTCCTTTGGGTATCTACTCGGTTGAAGTCCGCAGCGGTGACCGCACCGAAACCCAAAAGGTGGTGATTCGCTAATCAAGAAAGAAAGCCTTTACCAAAGCTTGAACGCCTCTCCGCAAGGAGGGGCGTTTTTTTTGGCCTGGCTTAGGAAGGCGTCCTTACAAAACCAACGGCCTCTTCTGCACTGAATACGGCTATTTTGCTATGCTTGAAGCCCTTACGATCTCTGGTAACGATGGCTTGAATTGTTGGTTCCGATTGTGCCGCTCCGTAATGCAGCGCATCCTCAAAATCAGTGAATTTTGAAGCCAAAGCGGATTCAATCATCGAATCCGTCGTGGATAGGGTGCGAGTTAGACCTTGGAGTTGACTCAAAACTTGGACGAGATCACGCGTCGCTAGTGATTTTTTGAGAATATAATACAAGTTGTTATAGGATAAGGCAGAAAGGTATAAGGTCACAGCGCCGCGCTCAGCATATTCGAACAACTGCGCCGCTGGAAGATGATGAGGCTCTCGATTGCCCAACAAGTCCAGGACAATATTGGTGTCCAAGAATAGGTGCTTCAAAGGCCGTACTTTTTCTGTATTTCTTGACTCAGGGTTGACTTGTAGTCAAAGTTATGAGGAAGGGATATCACCCCTTTCAAATTTTGAATGCGCGGAGAAAAGTGAGGCTCCTTTTCCTTGGGAGCTATTAGAGCACGTAAGTATTCCTCGACAACGGAAGAGAGGCTTTGGTTATGATCGCGAACATAGTCCTTGGCCGCTTCAATGACCTCTTCGTCCACGGAAAGGGTGAGCTTGGTTGGCATATACGTATAAAATTTAATGCAAAGATACGTATAAAGCAGTTTTCAAAAAAAATCCCGGCACGTAGGCTACGGCCGGGATGAAGGGAAATCGATGGGGGTGAGGGCCCAAAGGCCGGCCCCGCAGGATTACATCGAAGGAGCAGTGCTGCTGGCGGATGTTGCGGCTTTCTTGGAGCAGCAACCTTTGCCTTCGGCTTTGGCCGAAGCGCAACCGCTTTTGGCATCGCCAGAAGCCGAAGCAGTGGTGGCTTTGGCACCGCCACACTTGGATTGCTCGGTCGAGCAGGATTTCTTTTTCTTGCCGAAGAGGCCAGCGGCATCAGCGGGGGAGGTCAGGGCCAGCAAAGCGGCGGCGCTGAGTAAAAGGGCTACTTTTTTCATAGTAAAGGGGTTTATGGTTGAATTTGACTTGATTTTCTACGCTAATTTAACGCAAAATTAGGGACAAATTGTGGATAACCAAGAAAAGAACCCCAAGCCCGCCTTACTTTTTTTGGTTTTCAACCGACCCGATACTGCCGAGAGGGTGCTAAAGGCGATCAAAGTCTATCGCCCGGAGCGGCTTTATGTGGCCTGTGATGGCCCCAGGGCAGGTAGGCCCGACGAAGAGGAAACGGTCATGAAGGTGAGGCAATTGATTGCAGACGGCGTGGATTGGCCTTGCAGCTTGCATACCCTCTATAGGGACACCAATTTGGGGTGCAAGGTGGCGGTTAGTTCGGCGTTGGACTGGTTTTTTGAAAAGGAGGAATCCGGCATCGTGCTTGAAGACGACTGCCTGCCACACCCGGACTTTTGGGGTTTTTGTTCAGAACTCTTGCACCGCTATGCGGACGATGAACGGGTTTTTATGATCAGTGGCAATAATTTTCAGGGGGGGGAATCTGTCAATGATGATAGCTATTACTACTCTGCCTTGACCCATATCTGGGGTTGGGCATCCTGGAGGAGATCTTGGCTCAAAGTTGACTTGGAAATACAGGGTTTCGATGATTGGGCTCAAGGCGGTGGTTTAAGGAAATTGTTCGGCAGTGGCCGTTGGATTAAGGCGTGGCATAAAACTTTTGATCGCTACCGGGAGGGCCGGTACAATACCTGGGATTATCCTTTTCTCTTTGCCGCATGGAAACACAACCAATTTGCACTGCTTCCTTGCGTTAATCTCGTCAGCAATATTGGATTTGGCACAGCGGGGGCAACGCATACCGTAACGGATGTGTACCACGGCCTTTCGGCCATTCCAACAGAGGCTTTGCGATTCCCTCTGAAACATCCGGTTCAATTGGAGCATCAAAAGGAAGCCGACCTGCGAACCCTGCGAACCAAAATGTTCCCATCGCCTGTTCGGAAGCTATGGCGACTTCTCGTCTTTAATTTGCATCGTTATGGTGGTATGTCCTTTTTGTTCGGCTGGCAACGGCGAAGTTCTTGAAAGCCTTTCGGTCGCTGATCTGGATGCTTTGTACCAACGTTTGTACAAAGCGCCTGTGGCCAGACTTTTTGGGGGAAGTGCTGTGTTATCGATTGTTCGATGCCCGGCCTGTGATTTGCGTTGGTACGAGCCATTAGCTGGCGGTGACGAGGCTTTTTATAACACGCTTCAACACAAGCCTTGGTATTATGTAGATCATAAGCATGAGTTTGATTTGGCGCTGCCTTACCTATCGCACGGTCACCAAGTTTTGGAAGTAGGCTCGGGCAAAGGGAACTTTGCCCGCTTTCTAAATAAATCAGGTTTGAATTTAACGTATACCGGATTGGATTTTAGCCAAGAGGCACGGCGAATGGCTGCCACCTACGGAATCGATATACGGGTTCAATCCGTACAGTTATATGCCGAAACACATCCCGAAAGCCACGAGGTGGTTTGTGCTTTTCAGGTTCTGGAACATGTCGTCGAAATCCGGTCCTTTCTGGATGCTATGGTGAAAGCCCTTCGTCCCGGCGGGACCCTCCTGATCGCCGTTCCATCCGAGGACTCCTATATCAGCCAGTCCAACAACCTGGCCCTCAATCTGCCACCTCATCATATCTCCCGTTATACCGATCGCTGGTTTGAGCACGCTGCCGAGCATCTCAACTTGGAATTGGTGACCGTGCAACACGATCCCTTGCAGGCTCACCATCGTTTTGACTACATTTATCAATTAACCATTGCCTCGATTTACCGAATTTTTGGTTGGAAGCGTCCTATGGTGGACCATCGTTTGGTGAATTGGATGGCCCGTATTCCGGCCTTTGTTTTGGGCAAATTGTTGGCCAAAGGATTGGGCCCGCACAACAGCCCCCATGGGCATACCGTCTTTGCGGTTTTTCGCAAACCTCTGCCTGCTTTGGATCCCATTGAATTTCAACAAGTTAGTGAAAACCATGACAGAACGCTTTAAGGTCTGGTACAAAGCCCAGCAATTCAGGCCAAGATGGTACAGCGTCTTGATCAATCCATTCTATATCATCAGGAGGGATTTGTATCGGACTTTGTCCGGAATGGCTTCTGAATTTCGTGGAGGCTCTATGCTGGATTTCGGCTGTGGGGCCAAGCCGTATCGACATCTTTTTGATGTCAAGGAGTACATTGGCCTTGATATGGAAAACCCTGGGCACCCCCACTTAACCGAAGAGGTCGATGTTTTTTACGATGGCAAAACCATTCCTTTTGGGCCTCATCGCTTTGATTATGCCTTGGCCAGCGAAGTTCTCGAACATGTTTTTGAGCCCGACCGTATCCTGGGTGAATTGCATCGGGTTCTCAAGCCAGGCGGTCTCGTTTTGTTCACGGTTCCCTTCGCTTGGAACGAACACGAAATGCCTTACGACTATGCCCGTTACAGCCAAGGCGGCTTTGCGGCGTTGTTGGTACGTAATGGCTTTGAGGTGGTTCGAAGTTCAAAAACCAATGGTTATACAGCGACTTGGTTGCAAATGGGTATTCTGGGTTGGTACCAAAGGTGGGAGACTCGTAACAAATTTTTGAACCTTGGAATGGGTCTGATTTTACTTGCCCCCTTGAATATCCTTGCCGCTGCATGGGTTTCTGTTTTTGCGGGCTCGAATAGTTGGTATTGTAACACTGTTTTTTTGGCTAAGGCCGCAAAGAAGGTGGGCGCTATTTGATTCGAATGCAAAGCCCTAAGTCGTTTAAACTTGTTCTGCTAACGAGCTCTCAAACATCTGGTGGCGCGGCGATTGCCTGTATGCGTCAAGCCAGGGTCCTTCGTCAGGCCGGCCATCAGGTAACCGTTTTGAGTCCAGAGACTTGGTGGCCGGACGGATTCCTAGGCCGGTTGATGCAACGGGTGTATACCCTGCGTAAGCACTTGGTTTATAAGCTTCAGCAATATTTGGTCTGGACCCCCGAGGCGATGTTTAGCGGGAATCCCTGGCCGGCAGGAGATCCATCGCGTATGCAGCACCCGGCCTTGAAGGAGGCGGATGCCGTTGTTTTGCATTGGATTAATCATGGCTTCCTTGGGTCCTCTGATTTGCGGGCCTTGTTAAATTTGGAAAAGCCTGTGTTATGGCACATGCACGATCAATGGGCTTTTACGGGGGGGTGTCATTATTCCGGTGCATGTACGGCCTTTGAGAACACCTGCGGATCGTGTCCGCAGTTACGACGTAGCGGACCTGATGATTGCTCTGGACGACAGTTTTTGGAGCGCCAAAAGTGGGCAGCGCAAGCGGGAGGCCGTTTGGCGCTTGTGGCTCCAAGTGAATGGCTTGCCGGCCTGGCCGCTAAATCCGGCATTGTACGAGGAAGCGGAGCTTGGGTGCGCTGCATCCCCAATCCATTCGACCAAGCGGTGGATGGCCAAGGCCTGCAACCCCGCTTGGTAACCAGCGGGCATTCCAGACCTCGTTTGTTTTTTGCGGCGGTGAACCCCTCCGATTCCCGAAAAGGTTGGGGCTTGTTGATGATGGCTTTGGAGCACCTGGGTCGGGAGGGCATGGTTTGTGATGTTGAAGTGGCCGGCAAGGCCACGGAGCTGGCAAGGTCACGGGTGCAGGCTCTGGAAGCGGGTGGGCATCAAGTGATTTGGTTGGGTTTGTTGGGCTCTAAGGCGATGCAGGAAGCCTATGCCAGGGCTGATTTATTTGTTATTCCATCCTTGCAAGAAAACTTTCCAAACACTATTTTGGAAAGTTTCGCAGCTGGTACGCCTGTGGTTGGTTTTGCGGCAGGTGGCATCGCCTCCATGATTGTGGAGGGGCAAAACGGGGCTTTAGCGCCAGCGATAGATCTCTTGGCTTCGGAAGCATCCAAAGCCATGGCCGCTGTTAATCTAGCTTCGGCCATCTTGAGGGTGGTCCAGCACCCCCAAGGCACCTTGCTGCGCGTGGGGGCGTATCAAAGCCTGGAACAAGTTCGACCTGAGCGAGTTGCCAAGGAATATACCGATTTAATTCATGCCATGTTACAGAATTTTTCCAAGGTGCTATGAAATATCCTGGTAGCATGCATATTTCGGTAATTACGGTGACTTACAATCCCGGGGATTTGTTGGAGCCTACGATGCAATCGGTGTTGGGGCAGAAGGGCGTTCGGGTGGATTATGTGGTGGTGGATGGGGCGTCCAAGGACGGAACGGTGGAGCGATTGAGGGTGTTTGGTGTACAAGTTCAGGGCGAGCTAGTTCAGGGCGAGCGGGTTCACGGTGGTTCTTTGGTCTATCGTTGGGTTTCTGAGCC
Organism: Bacteroidota bacterium; assembly: GCA_005799025.1. Taxonomy (GTDB): domain Bacteria; phylum Bacteroidota; class Bacteroidia; order UBA7662; family UBA7662; genus SYHX01. The sequence goes on from SYHX01000032.1 coordinate 7,417, forward strand.
TGATCGTGGACTCTACGACGCTATGAACAAGGGATTAGCGATGGCAACCGGGGATTATCTTTTGTTTTTGAATGCTGGGGATACCTTGGCCCATCCCCGTGTTTTGGCGGATTTATGGGACGAAGCCCCGGGTGCTGGGCTTTATTACGGCCAAGCAATGGTGGTTGAATCGGTGGGATGTCGAGAATTGGGTCTTCGTAAACCGTTGCCCCCATCACGCCTGAACAGCCGTTCCCTTCGTTTTGGGATGGCGGTTTGCCATCAAGCCTTTATCGTCGGAAGGACCTGGGCCAAGCCCTATGATTTGCAATACAAAATCTGTGCGGATATCGATTGGATGATTCGCAGCCTCCAAGCCCTGGAAGCCGCAAAGGCGACTATACACTTCGCTGATCGGGCTTTGGTTCAGTTTTTGGACGGAGGGCTATCCAGCCGACGCCGCAAAGCCGCCTGGAAGGAGAGATACCGCATTTTTGGGAAGCACTACGGCGTATGGAATAACCTTGCTAACCATGTTTGGATTGTCCTGCGCTATGTTTTGAGGCGATTTGTGCCGAACTTTGGCTGAATCCCCCCTTTATGCCTTTAGACCCGTCGATCCGCTCCGTCCTTATCATCGGAAGCGGACCCATTGTCATCGGCCAGGCCTGCGACTTTGATTACTCCGGATCCCAGGCTGCCCGATCCCTTCGCGAAGAAGGCATCGAAGTCATATTGATCAAGTCCAACCCGGCCACCATCATGACTGATCCGGTGACGGCGGATCATGTTTACCTCATGCCGTTGACGGTGGATTCGCTGGAACACATTTTGAACAAGCATTCCATTGATGCCGTTCTGCCCACCATGGGCGGGCAGACCGCGCTTAATTTATGCAAAGAGGCCGATGAATTGGGTCTATGGGCTCAACATAACATTCGATTAATTGGAGTGGATATTGATGCCATCGAGCGTACTGAGAATCGGGAAGAATTTCGCAGACTGATGCTGGAAATCGGTGTGGGCGTTGCGCCTTCCCGAATCGCCAATTCTTTTCTAGAGGGCAAGGAAGCAGCCGAGGAAATTGGATTTCCTTTGGTCATTCGGCCATCCTACACCCTGGGGGGAACAGGAGGCGCTGTGATCTACCGCAAAGAAGATTTTGACAAAGCCTTGAACAGGGGCCTGAATGCATCGCCCACCCATGAAGTTCTGATTGACAAGGCGGTACTGGGATGGAAGGAGTATGAATTGGAATTGTTACGGGATGCCGCGGACAATGTTTGCATTATTTGCACCATCGAAAACATGGACCCCATGGGCATCCATACCGGAGATAGCATCACCGTTGCGCCGGCCATGACCCTCAGCGATACTGCAATGCAGACCATGCGGGATCAGGCGATCAAGATGATGCGTTCCATAGGGAATTTTTCCGGGGGGTGCAATGTGCAATTCGCCATGGATCCGCAGACGGAGGCGATTATTGCTATCGAAATTAATCCCCGCGTGTCCCGATCATCAGCCTTGGCTTCCAAGGCCACAGGGTATCCTATTGCCAAAATCGCTGCCAAGCTAGCGGTTGGTTATCGTTTGGACGAATTACCTAATCAAATCACCCTCAGCACTTCCGCTTTCTTTGAGCCCGCCTTGGATTATGTGATTGTCAAAATCCCCAAATGGAATTTCGACAAATTTCCCGGGGCGGATCGTAGCCTGGGCTTCCAAATGAAATCGGTAGGCGAAGTGATGGGGATAGGAAGAAGCTTTAACGAAGCCTTGCAAAAGGCCTGCCAGAGCTTGGAAATCAACCGCGCGGGCATTGGGGCTGACGGCAAAGGCGAGCGCCGTTTGGAGGTTATCATGGACAGTCTGGAGCATCCTTCATGGGAACGACTTTTTCATTTGTACGATGCCTTCTCCCTGGGGGTTCCACTTAAGTCTGTTCAGAAAGCAACGCTCATTGACCCATGGTTCTTGCGTGAAATTCGATCCTTGGTGGAACTAGAGCAAAAGGTCAAGCCCATGAGCCTGGCTCAAATTGACCGCGATTTGATGCAGGATCTCAAACAAAATGGGTTTAGTGATTTTCAGATCGCGCGCATTGTCATGGATGATGTGCAAGAAGAGCAGGTCAGGGTCCATCGAAAGTCCCTAGACCTGCATCGGGTTTGGAAAATGGTGGACACGTGCAGTGCGGAATTTCCTGCGGCCACACCCTACTATTATTCCTGTTACGATACCGAGAATGAAAGTGTAGTAAGCGACAAACCCAAGATTATTGTCTTGGGATCCGGCCCCAATCGTATTGGACAAGGTATTGAATTTGATTATTCCTGTGTGCACGGCTTGCTGGCGGCTAGAGAATCCGGCTTCGAGGCCATTATGGTGAACTGCAACCCGGAGACCGTGAGCACGGATTTCAACATGGCGGATAAATTGTATTTCGAGCCTGTTTTCTGGGAGCATCTGCTTGATTTGTTGGAGCATGAAAAACCGGTAGGGGTAATTGTTCAATTAGGAGGTCAAACAGCTCTCAAATTGGCGGAGAAAATTCATGCTCACGGTTTTCGAATTATCGGCACCTCTTACGAGAGCATGGATTTGGCCGAGGACCGTGGCCGATTTAGCGATTTGCTCAAAGAACTCGATATTCCTTATCCCAGGTACGGGGTTGCCGAAACGGCTGAAGATGCCCTGCAGATTGCGCACGTTGTGGGATATCCTGTTTTGGTGAGACCCAGCTATGTGCTTGGGGGTCAGGGCATGAGTATTGTGATCAACGACGAAGAGTTGGAGAAAGCGGTCGTCGATTTGCTGCGACGAATCCCGGGGAATAGGATCTTGATCGATCATTTCTTGGACCGGGCGATGGAAGCTGAAGCGGATTGCATTAGCGATGGCCAAGAAGTAATGATGTGTGGAATTATGGAGCATATTGAACCGGCCGGTATCCATTCCGGGGACTCGCATGCGGTTCTTCCGCCTTTTGGTTTATCGCCGTTGGTCGTAACCCAAATGGAAGAGTACACCAGAAGACTCGCCAAGGCTCTTCAAATCAACGGATTGATGAATGTACAGTTTGCGATCAAGAACGACGTGGTTTATGTGATTGAGGCGAATCCTAGGGCCTCTCGTACAGTGCCATTCTTGGCCAAGGCCTACGGTATCCCCTTTGTGAATATGGCGACCAAAGTAATGTTGGGAATACAGAAAGTATCTGACTTTCATCCGGAATATAAACTGGAAGGCTGGGCCATCAAAGAGCCTGTTTTCTCTTTCAGTAAATTCCCCAACGTGAATAAAGAACTCGGCCCGGAAATGAAATCTACGGGAGAGGCCATTCGCTTTATTAGCGATTTGCGCGACCCTTATTTCAGGGATCTGTACAAAAGAAAATCCATGTACTTATCGCGGTAATCTTGCCGTTGCACCGCGGCATTGCTTGAATCTGCCCTCTTTTTCATAAGATTTTAATGCAGGGGTCTAAACTTGGAGGCAAGAAAAGGGTTAATTTATAGTTATAGAAAGCATGGAAACCGTTCATATCTTGATTGTAGAGGATGACGAGGTCATGGCTGGAGCCGTGGTGGAAGGTTTGACGCAGGAAGGCTTTTCGGTGGATCGTGCCGCCCATAGTCTGGAGGCTAGGCGTTATTTCAGCGAAATGGAATACCGAGTGGTGATTTTGGACCGAATGTTGCCCGGTGGACTCAACGGTATTGAACTTGCTCGGCGTTTCCGCTCCCAACGACCGGCTTGCGGTTTGTTGATGTTGACGGCCTTAGGCACAACCGGGGATAAAGTGGAAGGTTTGGAAGCAGGTGCAGATGATTACCTGGTCAAACCCTTTGATTTTGACGAATTGCTTGCCCGAATTCGGGCTATTCTTCGAAGGCAAGACGGTCAGTCGGGGCCTCGGCAATTGCAGGTGGGTTCCTTGATCCTGGATTTGCATACCAAAGAGGCCCGCAGGGATGGTAGGTCCATAGGGCTCACTGCCAAAGAGTTTCATCTCTTGGAGTATTTTATACGACATAAAGGGGAGGTCTTGAGCCGAACCCAATTGGCCGCTGATGTCTGGGATATTCATTTTGATACGGGAACCAATGTGGTGGATGTGTACATCAACTTTTTGCGCAAGAAAATCGACCGCGATTTCAAGACCAAAATGTTGGTGACCCATATCGGGCAGGGATATCAATTGATTGAAGAAGCAAACCCATCCCAGGCGTCTTAGTTTCGCCCAAGGGATGACCATACGCGATCAATTAAGTAGGAGGCTTTTGGCCTTGGTGGCCTTGGTTTTGGGCCTGGTTCTTCTGGCAGTATATGTCTTGGTGAATCGCCAAAGGGAGGCATCCTTTCGCGAACGTCTTCAGCAAGGGGCAGTGGCCAGGGGTGTCCTTTGGATGGAATCTTCTCCAGGCGTAGCATTGGGGACGTTGCGGTCGAATTCTTCAGGTTTTATGGCAACACCGGCGGTGTTTTGGGTTTACAATTACCAAGAACGTTTGTTATGGGTGGAGGATTCTGTAGGTCAGGTCGCTACCCTGACCCAAGAAGAATTGAGCCAAACGCGACGTGAAGGAATGGCCTTTTTTAGGAGGGGAAATCTGGAGCTTGCCGCTGTGGCTTTTGCCGCCGATCGTTACAACCGAATGCTCGTGGTTTGGGGTTATGAAGACGTGGAAGGGGAGCGTCAATTAGGATTTCTTCGTTGGATTCTTTTGATGGGCTGGATCTTAGGCATGGGCTTGACCGGTCTTTTTTCGTATTGGTTTTCGGGCAAAGCCTTGAGTCCTGTGAGCCATCTGCTGGATCGCGTGGAGGGAATGCAAACGAGCCAGGCTCTTGATTTTCATCTTCAGGAGGCCAAGAGGCCGGATGAAATTGGGCGTTTGGCCCGCAAGTTCAACGAGTTCATGGCCCGCCTTGCCGAGGCAATTCGTTCTCAGCAGAAATTCTTGGGCCTCGCGTCCCATCAGCTGCGCACACCCTTGGCCTCTACCAAGGCAAGTATTGAGGTTTTGTTACGTAAACCACGGACCGAAGAAGAATACCGCGCGGCTTTGGAGAAGACCTTACTCAGTTTGGATGAACTTAACCGCACCGCACGCCGGCTCCTGGTATGGGTTCAATTGGATGCGGGCTCTCATACCATGCAAAGAATCGAAATACCTTTGGATGAATTGCTTATCGAGATCCAGGCCTCTTGGAGGCGCCACCTTCCGCAGTGGGAAATTCAATTCCAAATGGAGGCCGAAGAGGAACTTGCCCCCGACGGGCAGGGCATGGAATCGGAAAGAGGAATGGAAAGAATAAAGGAATTCGTAAGAGGGGCAGAGGTTTTTCGAATACGTGGAGATGCAGAATTGCTGCGAACGGCGGTGGATAATTTGATTGAAAATGCAGTCAAATACAGTGATAAATCCAGGATCGATTTGGAGCTTTCGTGGAACGCGTTGGAGAGAAAGGTTCGGCTACAAGTTCAAGACTACGGAATAGGCATGGATCAAGAAACCCTCAAGAGAATTTACGAACCATTTTATCGATCATCTAATAGCATGGACCGAACTGGTCATGGTTTGGGTCTGGCCTTGGTTCAGCAAATCGTGCAATGGCATGGAGGCACGATTCATGCAAGCTCTGAGCCCGGCCAAGGAAGCGTTTTCAGCATAGACCTGCCTCCTATCTTTGGGCATGCTTAAAGCGATTTTCCTATTTCTGCTGTTCATATGGGTGGGAGGACTGTTCATGCGTTGGATCTTGCCCTTTATCCTGATGCGATGGATGCGCAGGTTTCAAGAACAAATCCAACGCCAGGCTAGATCCCGCCCCAAGGAACCGCAACGCAAGGAACAAACTTCCCCCACCCCTATCAAGGGAGATTATATTGACTACGAAGAAATCCCTTAATTTTTGCGCTTATTCCCATCCCATTTATGAAATCCAAATCAACTCAGCCTCCAATCAGAAGCTCCCAAGAATCCTCTTCCATAGGAACCCTTTCCTTAGGGATCGATAGATGGAGCCGATGGAAAGAACATTTGTTTGCCTTGGCTGTAATGGCCGCTTTGGCGTTGATGTACAATTATCCGGTGCTCAGCGGCAAGGGTCTGCGAATGGAAGACATGACGCAGGTTTCCGGCATGGCCAAAGAGCTCGAAGACGCCAAAGCCGTTAATGGACGTTACCCCATGTGGACGAATTCGTTGTTTGGAGGAATGCCGGCCTATCAGATCGCAATGGATACTCCCAATTCGCTGATTAACGAGGTGGGACAGATCGTTTATTATTGGTTGCCTCAGCCTGCCAATATGATGTTATTGTATATGGTTGGGATGTATATCTTGTTAAGTGTTTGGGGATGCGGCCGTTGGTTATCCGTTATGGGCGGATTAGCCTTTGCCTTGAGCTCATATAATATTATTATTATCGACGCTGGTCACGTGACCAAGGCCCTAGCCATTGGGTTCATGCCGCCGGTCTTGGCCGGTTTGCGCTTGTTGTTTACGGGGCGCTTCTTTGGGGGATTGGCGACCTTGGCCTTGGCCTTGGCGCTGCAATTGTACGCTTACCATTACCAAATCACCTACTACCTGGGACTTATGATCGTCTTGTATGTGGTTTACGAACTGATCGATCATGGCCGCCGTGGGTCATGGCCCCAAGTCATCAAAGCCTCTGGTTTGGCCTTGTTCGCCCTGGCTTTGGCCTTGGGATCCAATTGGACTCATTTTGCGGTCACCAACGAATATGCCAAGGAAACCATGCGAGGTGGTTCCGATTTGAAGCGATTGGAGAAGGGCAGCGACAACGGGCTGGACCGTGAGTACGCCCTCAAATGGAGCAATGGTATAGCCGAAGGCGGTACCGTCCTTATTCCGAACCTGATGGGTGGCGCATCGCAAACGCCCTTGGGTATTAAAAGCGCTACCTACGAAACCCTGGTTTCGGCGGGATTTCCAGAGGCCCAGGCCAAAGATTTCGTGAAAAAGGGCGTGCCCACCTATTTCGGGGATCAACCCGGCGTGGCGGGTCCCACCTACTTTGGTGCCTTGATGATCTTTCTATTTGTCATGGGCTTGTTAACCCTCAAAGGCTCGCTGAGGTTTTGGCTCTTGGCCTGCGTTGCACTTTCTTTTATGCTAAGTTGGGGCAGAAACAGCATGACGCTCACCAATTTCTTTATGGACTATCTGCCTTATTACAATAAATTTCGCGCGGTGGCCATGAGCTTGGTGATGGCTAGCCTGGCAGTTCCCTTGTTGGGTGTTTTGTTTGTGAAAGCTTTGTTGAACAACGAGATTCCCAAAGACGAATTGGAGAAGAAACTTCGTGGCGCAGCTCTTGCATTGGGTGGATTATGTTTAATGTTGGCCATAGCGGGCTCTATGTTTTTTGACTTTTCGGCTCCCGCGGTGGATGATGCCGAACAATGGAAAGACATCAAAGGGCTTGTGGACGCCTTCAGGGATGACCGTGAATCGCTTATGACTAAGGACGCCCTCAAGTCCCTCTTGATCATTGCCATGGGCTTTGCAGCGATTTGGTATTATGCCCAAGGCAAAGTCAAAGGCGCTCAATTAACCTGGGCCCTTCTTTTGATTTCCACGGTGGATCTGTGGTGGACCGATCGACGTTATTTGTCTGCGGAGGACTTTGAGCGCAAAAGCCGTTTGGAAATACCCTTTGAGATGACGGAAGCCGACCGGGTCATTTTGGA
>SYHX01000033.1 GCA_005799025.1 Bacteroidota bacterium
AGTTTGAACTTTAATGTGGATACTTATTTCTATGATCCTGAATTTAACGGTTCTCTTAAGACCTATCGAAAAGACTATGAACGTCAAGTGCTAAAGGAAATGAAGAGGCGAATTAGTAGTCGATTTTTTATTTCTGAATTTCGATATGGGGACACATCAATTCTGAGCCGGGCTACTTCCTCAATTGAATTTTCAAACTTTGTTCAGGATTCCCTTCAAAGCATTCAGGGTTCTTCTCGAAGTAAGATGAAGGAACCGAAAACCCCCGGACAGCATTTGGCAAATGCAGGGAGATCCTTTAATGCTATATTGGCAATGGGGATAGGTCTTGGTGTCCTAACCCCAACCTTGGGAGCCACCGGTACTTTGGTATTCGGGGGTATTGGGGGGGTAGTCATACTCATTCTGTACATTGATGGTAATTCAAGTTTGATTCGAGCAGGGGAGGGGTTGGATCGTAAGGTCGAGAAGCCTTAGGCGGTCTTGATTCATTTCCGGGTGATTTATTCGACACCATGTAGGTGTTCTCCGCCGGTCTTTGGGTACGCTAATTTGACATCCCAGGTCAAAGGGATCAAAATCGATGCTTGATTTTGGGTCGGGTCAGATTAAAAAATCGTTAAGTCGGTCAAAATATGTAAGTACCCCTTTTTCCAGACAGGTTTAATTGTTAAGTTAAGGTTGAATTTGTTGTTTCCATTCGGAGGGTGTTCGGTTCTGTAGTGCTTCATGGGGTCTTCGTTCGTTGTATTCTTCGATCCATTCTTCGGTGAGGGCTCTGAATCCCGGATATAGTTGAATAGGTAGGCGTCCAGAATGGCTTGTTATGACCTCGACAAATTTGGGACTTTTTTTGGGACTTTTTGGGTGGAAGGAGGGGGAGATTTCTCTCCCTCTCCTCGTAACCTCCTGATTTTCAAGTGGGCCCTGTTGGGTTCGAACCAACGACCACCTGATTATGAGTCAGACGCTCTAACCGGCTGAGCTAAGGGCCCGTCTGCGGATGAATAGATAGAGGCCCCTCGGTTGAATGAAACCCGGAATTTCCGGTTTCAAGGGCCTATCGGCAGAAGTGAGGCGAAGTTAAGAACGGGAGCCTAGCCTTCGTCAACAGGGCGGATGAATTTGAGGGGGACGGTGACGATGACCGACCTTTGGAGGATGTCAAAGTCAACCCGGACACTTTGATTGCTGTTTTGCTTGATGAGAATCCCGGTTTGACCCATCAACGGTCCTTGTTCGACACGGACACGTTGCCCTGGGGTCAATTGCAGGGGGGTCACTTCCATTTCGTAGGTTGAATCCAAAAGTCGCCGGAGGGTTTCCATTTCGGAATCCCGCAATATGGCAGGTTTGCCTTCGTGAAAAAGGTAACGAACGATACCGTAGGTGTTGAGGATGTCGAAATAGTTTTTTGGGGTCACCAAAACGAAGAGGTAAGACCTAAAGAGCGGTTCTTCGACCCATTTGCGGCGGTCCGACCATTGCTTGCGGACCTTGTGGAGGGGTAGCCAGTACTCCAAGCCTTGCAGCTCCAATTCCCGGGCGGCTTTCTTTTCGTGTCGTGGCAAGGTATAGACTACATGCCATTGGGGGGCCTTAGAATTCTCGGCCATGCGCTTCTTTGAACCACTCCTCCTGCGGCAGGGACCGGAAATAATCCAAGGTTTGCCTCAACCCGTCGGCTCGGTGGACTTCGGGCTCCCAGCCCAGCAAATCACGGGCCAGGGTGATGTCCGGCCTTCTTTGCTTGGGATCGTCTTGCGGCAAAGGCAGGTAGATGATGGGCTGATCCGTTCCGGTCAGGGCCTGGATTTCCTCCGCAAATTCCCGAATCGTGATTTCGTGGGGGTTGCCGATATTGAGCGGACTGGCGTAATCACTGTTCAAAAGACGGTAAATACCCTCAATCAAGTCGTCCACATAACAAAAAGACCTCGTTTGGCTTCCATCCCCAAAGACGGTCAGGGGTTCACCGCGAAGCGCTTGCCCAATAAAAGCTGGCAGAGCTCGACCGTCGTTGAGTCGCATCCGGGGGCCGTAGGTATTAAAAATCCGAACAATCCGGGTTTCCAGCCCGTGGTAGGTGTGGTAAGCCATGGTGATGGCCTCTTGAAAGCGTTTGGCTTCGTCGTAAACCCCCCGCGGTCCTACCGGGTTCACATTCCCCCAATAAGACTCGGTCTGCGGATGGACCAACGGATCGCCGTAAACCTCCGAGGTGGAGGCTACCAGAATGCGGGCTTTTTTGTCGCGGGCCAAGCCCAACAAATTATGGGTTCCCAGCGATCCAACTTTGAGGGTCTGGATGGGTATCTTTAGATAATCGATGGGGGATGCCGGGGAGGCAAAATGCAAAATGTTATCCACAGGTCCGGGAACATGGACAAAGCGCGAAACATCTTGGTGATAAAACTCAAAGGAGGGCGAAGACATCAAGTGCGCCAGGTTACGCATATCCCCGGTGATGAGATTATCCATGCCGATGACCTTGTGGCCTTCGGCTAGAAAGCGATCGCAGAGATGGGATCCGAGAAAACCGGCGGCTCCGGTAACAATGGTGACAGGGGGTCGGTTGCTCATGGTTTCGGAATCAGGGGTTCCCAATGTTACGGTAATGAAAGCCCCTCTCCCTCATCTCGGAAGCCTGGTATTGGTTTCGACCATCAAAAATAACTTTGCGTCGTAACAACGACTCAACGCGGTCCCATTCAGGGATGCGGAATTCAGGCCATTCGGTGATAAGCACTAAGGCATCAGCGCCTTGAATGGCGGAATATGGATCAGAAGCGTAGGTAATGCGTTCCCCCAATTGATGCTTGGCTTCGTGCATGGCTACCGGATCGTAGGCCTGCACCTTGGCTCCGACGGCCAGCAATTCTTCGATGATGACCACCGATGGGGCCTCGCGCATATCATCCGTTTTGGGCTTGAAGCTCAGGCCCCAAATCCCAAAAACCAGGCCCCGCAAATCGGCCCCGAAATAATCCCGGATCATGCGGCCCATGACTTTCTTTTGGTCTTCGTTGACTTCTTCGACCGCTTCCAAAATGCGCATGCGGTGACCGTTTTCTTTGGCGGTCCGGATGAGGGCTTTGACGTCTTTGGGGAAACAGGAACCCCCGTAACCTACCCCGGGATAAATAAATTTGTTACCAATGCGGGGATCGCTTCCGATGCCCTTACGGACTTGGTCCACGCTGGCTCCCATGATATCGCAGAGCAATGCCACATCGTTCATGAAGCTGATTTTGGTGGCAAGCATCGCGTTCGCGGCGTATTTGGTCATTTCGGCCGAGGGAATATCCATAAAAAGGATGGGGTGGCCGTTGAGGGTAAAGGGTTTGTAGAGGCGGGACAGGGTATCCTGGGCCTGCGCGCTCTCGCAGCCCACCACAATGCGGTCCGGTTTGAGAAAGTCCTCAATGGCAGCGCCTTCCTTGAGGAACTCGGGGTTGGAGGCCACATCAAAAGGGATTTCGGCGCCCCGTTCCTGCATGGCATGCCGGACGGCTTCGTGGACCTTGCGGCTGGTACTGACCGGCACGGTGGATTTGGTGACGACCACGGCGTAGTGCTGGAGGTTTTTGCCGATCTCGGTGGCGACACCCAGCACATACTTGAGGTCGGCGCTCCCGTCTTCGCCGGGGGGGGTTCCCACTGCGATAAAGATGGCTTCGGCACCTTGGATGGCCTCCCCCAGGTTGGTGCTAAAATGCAGGCGCCCGTTGTGATAATTGCGTAACACCATTTCTTCGAGCCCTGGCTCGTAAATCGGCATTTTTCCGGCCTTGAGGCCATCGATTTTGCGTTGATCGATATCAATGCATTGGACGTCAATGCCGACTTCGGCAAAACAAGTTCCGGTCACCAGGCCTACATAGCCGGTACCGACAATAGCAATTTTCATAATATTATTTTATCACACAGAAAGCTCAAATTTACCCTTGGATTCGACTAAACCCAAAGAAACGTAAGCGGAGTCCTGAGGAGGGGGTATGCGGGGCGGATTGGAAAATCAATTAAAAATTATATCAACTAGTTGATTTATGCCGATTTTTGGGACTTCTATGGTGACCTATACCCTTGCCTTGCGTCGATGGATGGGCGGAATTACCCTATGCCTGGGGGTTCTGTTCATGGGTTTTGCACAGGGGTATGCGTCCGATACGACCAAGACCATTGATTCGGGATGGAGCTTGGAGGAATGCGTGCGCTATGCCTTGGAGCATAATTTGTCGCTACGCCAAGGGGACTTGCAAGTGAACGGGGCCCATTTGGACTTGCAAGCGGCGCGTTTGGCGATGACCCCAACGCTCAACGCTTCGGCAGGCCTCGCTTTCAACAGCGGTCGTGCGATTGACCCTTTCACCAATACTTTCATCGAAAGGACCGTGGAGTCCAATCAATTGGGAATCAGTGGCTCTTGGTTGATCTACCAGGGTTCTCAGCTACAATATCAACTTAGTGCGGCGAGATTGGGGCAAGGAGCGTCGGTTCAAGAACAAGAGGCCTTGCGGAACAATATCGCCCTCAGTATCGCCAATGCCTACCTGCAGGTTTTGCTTTCCCGGCAATTAACCACGGTTGCCGAACAGCAGAAGGCTTCAACGGCCAACCAAATGACCAGAATACGCCAATTGGTCAAGGCCGGTTCCATGCAGGTGGACAATCTGTACAACCTAGAGGCTCAGTTGGCTTCGGACGAAGTCACCTTGACCAACGCAGTCAACAGCGCAATGAACGCCCGCATTGGACTGGCTTTGCTACTCCAAGTCCGAGACCCTGAACGCTTCGAGGTGGCAGTCCCGGACACAGCAAGTTTAAGAGGCGCAGCATGGATGGCTGGCTCTGCGAACGCCCTGTACCGTGACGCTGTCGGCAAGCAACCCCAGGTCATCGCGGCCGATTTACGGTTGAATCAATCGTTGTTCAACCTCAAAGCCACCAAGGCCCTTCGCTATCCAAGGGTTGGAGCTTTTGTTAATTTGAGCACCCTCTTTGCGTCGACTAGTCAGCAATTCGTGATGTTGCCTGAACTTGATCGTTTGCAGACCATCGGATACCTGCAGAATGATCCAAGCCAAATTGTGGTGCAACCTATTCCCAAATACAGAACGAGCCTGGTACCTCGCGGTGAGCAGTTTCGTAACAATTTAGGTAGCGGAATGGGGCTAAGCTTGAGCATACCCTTGTGGAACAACGGGCAGGTTCGGATTGCCGAACAGCGATCGCGCAATGCCATTGAACTCGCAAGGCTTCAAAGCGAACAATCTCGGAATACTTTGTACAGCGATATTACTCGGGCTGTCACCGATTACCGAGCCGCAGCATCACGTTTGAGTACGAACCAAATCAATTTGGATGCCCAAAAGGCTAATTATACCTTGGCTGCCAAACGTTACGAGGAGGGTTTGTTGCCTTTGGCAGATTACCTCAACGCCAAAAATCGCCTTCAAATCGCTGAGTCCTCTTGGTTACAAGCTTATTACGAAGAAATTTTCCGGCTCAAAGTATTGGCCTTTTACGAAGGAAATTTCTCTTGGAAAACCCCCTGAACCTCTTAGAACAATGCCTGTAATTTCAAACAAAAGAATACGATGGATTGCTGTTGTGGTAATTCTTATGGCGGTATTGGCTGCAGTGGGTCGTCGGCAAGGTTGGTGGGGTCAAACACCTCCGTTGGAGGTCGCTGTAGAAAAAGTTATGGTGAGAAGCTTGGTAGAAACCGTTTTGGCTAGTGGTAAAATTCAACCGATTACCGAGGTCAAAATCTCCTCGGAAGTTTCGGGGGAAATCGTGGTCCTCAACATCAAAGAGGGGGATGCGGTTCGCAAAGGTCAACTTCTAGCCAAAATCAATCCGGAAATGATGGCCGCCGCTTTGGACCGCAATGAGGCAGCGGTGAATAATGCCAAATCCGGATTAGCCTCAGCCAAAGTTCGTTTGCGGCAACTTCAGAACATTTTGCGTATCACTGTAGAGCCCGCCTACAAGCGCACGGCCAAGCTGTACGAAGACAAGGTCGCCACTCAGGCGGAATGGGAAGCTGCTCGTTCTCAATACGAGTCCGCCCAGCAGGATATCGAATCCGCCCAACAGACCGTGGAAGGGGCGGAATTTATGGTGCAATCCGCTCAAGCAAGCCAGAAAGAAATGCGAGAGCAATTGGCAAGAACCAATATATTGTCCCCCATGGACGGTATCGTGACCAAATTGTCGGTGGAACTAGGAGAGAGGGTTGTGGGTACTATCCAAATGGCAGGTACCGAAATGATTCGCATTGCGGATTTGACGCGTATGGAGGTAAGGGTGGATGTGAGCGAAAGTGACGTGGTGAGGGTCAAAAACGGAGATTCGGTCAAAGTGGAAGTGGACGCTTATCCCGGTCGGACTTTTGGGGGTGTGGTCCGTGAAATTGCGAACAGCAGCAGTGCTTCGGCTTTGCCCGGAACTGGGGGCGCTGATCAGGTGACCAATTTCATGGTCAAAATTTCTATGTTAGGCGATAACCAAGGTCCTAATTTTCTGTTTAGGCCGGGAATGAGCGCATCGGCGGAGATAACTACCCGTCGTGTGGCAGGAGCATTGTCCCTGCCCATCAATGCGGTGACCTTGAGGGATTCGGAAGGACAACCTGTGGGTTCAGGGAGCGATTCAGGGACCGAGAATGCCGAGGAACGTGATTCGGAAGGCAATGCACAGGGTAACGCCCAGGGTCAAGTCGGCGACAACGAATCCGTCGGGTCCACCGGAGGGATAGATCGTGAAGTGGTCTTTGTGCGTCAAGGGGATACGGTGGAACAACGCACGGTGGTCACAGGAATCCAAGATGATCGTTATATCCAAATTGTGAATGGGCTCAAAGCGGGCGAAGAAGTGGTGGTGGCTCCTTATTCGGCCATATCCAGGGACTTGACCAAGGGCCGCAAAATCAAAGTGGTTTCTCAGGATCAGTTGTTCCAAAGTAAAGATTAACCGTTGGACGATCAGGGGAAGATGAGTGACAAAAGGCTCATGAAGGTTGCGGTCGTGGGAGGAGGCTCATGGGCTACCGCTTTGGTTAAGGTTTTGTCAGACAACCAGGTACCCTTGGCATGGTGGATGAGGGACAAGGAAGCGATGTCGTATATTCAGCAACATCAACGAAATCCGCGCTATTTGAGTGACGCGAATTTGCAATTGAAACGAGGGTCCCTGCAAGAGGATCTGCGTAAGGCTATCGTTACGGCTTCGGTGGTTATCTTGGCAGTTCCTGCAGCTTTCCTTAGGGATGCACTTTCTCCCTTGTCCGAGCATGATTTGGATGGCAAAATAGTGTTATCGGCAGTCAAGGGCATGGTCCCTGGCGAGAATCTCCTGGTAGGTCAATTTTTGCAAAAATATTTTTGCGTAAGCGAGCAGCGTTTCATGGTGATTACAGGTCCATGCCATGCGGAAGAAGTCGCGGCAGAGAAATTATCTTTTCTGACCTTGGCTGCTTCCTATCCGGAACTAGCTCGGCCATTGGTTTCGATGTTCAAGAATCGCTATATGAACATGCAGGTTTCGGACGATCCTTCAGGTAGCGAATACGCATCGGTCATGAAGAATATTTATGCCATTGCGGTTGGAATTGCCCATGGTTCAGGCTACGGGGATAATTTTTTGGCTGTTTTGGTCTCCAATGCCATTATCGAGCTCAAATCCTTCCTGAGAGCGGTTTATCCCAAACGCAGAGACATCAAGGGGTCTGCTTACTTAGGTGATTTGTTAGTGACTGCCTATTCCCAGTTTTCACGGAACCGATCTTTCGGAACAATGTTGGGCAAAGGGTATTCCGTGCGTTCCGCTCAGCTAGAAATGAATATGGTGGCCGAAGGGTATTACAGTGCCCGTGCAGTACATGAACTCAACAAATTGCACAAATGTTCCATTCCTATAGCGGCTACGGTGTACAGCATACTCTATGAAGGGATTCCGGCGCGCGTCGCTATGCATAAGCTCCAAAACCAATTGCATTGACCCTGAGGTAATGAGTATTGTTTTGAAATATATATGGAGCATAGCGTCGGTAATGCGATGGGGACTTCGATGGGGGCTGGTATCGGCCTTGGTTATGGGCGTATCGTGCCTTGCAGAAGCCCAATGGTTACCGGCCTTTGGTCGAAGTCGCATTGGAACGGCTGGCTTTCAATTTCTCAAAATTCAGCCCGATGCTCGATCAGCTGCCATGGCGGGTAATGCGATCAATTTGGTCAACGAACCTGGGGTTATGTTTTGGAACCCAGCTGGATTGGTGCATGGCGCAGATCGCCCTTGGGCAGGCCAGGTCAATCATCTGTCCTATTGGTCAGGTATTAGGATGCAATCGGCTGCCTTGGCGAGGCGCATGAGCTCCGGAGATGTAATGGCTTTTGGGCTCAGGCATTTGCAGACAGGGGCTATGCCGGTGACCACGGAATTTCAACCGATGGGCACGGGGCAGACCTTCAACGCCACCAACACCAGCATGGGATTGGCCTATGCTCGGCCATTGACGGATCGATTTGCCTTGGGGCTATCCTTGAACTGGATTTACGAGCAGATGCCGGATTGGCGTGTTCATAATGCTACGGTGGATATGGGATTTCGCTACGATATAGGTTGGCGTGAAATGCGTCTCGCCGTGGGAATAAATCACTTTGGGATGAATGTGACTCCTCAAGGTCGCTTGCTCCGACCTTCCCTGTCGCGCACAGACACCCTCAGCACCTTTGAGTCCCTGGCACCGCCTACGGTCTTACGCCTTGGTTTATCCGGATTGGTATACCGCGAAGGAGAACACAAGATAGATGGTGTCGTTCAATTGAATCACCCTACCGACCAGGCCGAGAGTCTGGGCGCTGCTATGGAATACAGTTACCGGGATTTGATGTCTGTGCGTTGCGGTTACGAATATCAATCTGGGGTGGGACAATGGCCTTCCTGGGGATTGGGCTGGAGCCTGCCTCGTTCCTTTGGAAACCTGCGACTTGATTATGCCTTTGCGGGCCGGCAGGGCTTAGGTCCCGTCCATAGGCTGGGGGTGATGGTGGCTTGGGGACAACAGTAACCTTGTGGCTTGGGGACAACAGCGAGCATCATGTTCCTCAGAAATAGGTTTTTACGGCAAATTCAAATTGCGAATAAACAAACTCTTCATTGGGGAAATGTTGTTTTTTTCATAAAAAACCAGCATAACCTTTTTGTAATCCATCGCATCCACGGTTCGGTACGAAAGCGGACGATAAAGATGGTGCATGAGGATTGCGTTGCTAATCATCCTCGCAGTCCTTTTGTTGCCGTCAGCAAAAGGCTGAATGTACGATATCAAAACCAATGCCAACAATGATTTACTTATAACATTAGACTCGTTATTGATTAAAACGACTATTTCTTCCAACGCCTCTCTGATTTGAAAATCATTATCCAATGGTAGATAATTGCTGCCGGAAATCCCAACTTTCCACTTTCGAATATTTCGATCAATACCTAAATCTTGGACAAGGATTCCATGCAAATCTACGATGAGCGCTAAGTTGAGTTTTTCACCAATCAAGGCTCGGTTATATCGCCCCTTAATTATTCGTTCATCGATTTCTTGTTGGAAATAAGCCTCGACATCCACGCGCCGCAGTAAATCGTAGGCGCTGCTTAGGCTTTATTTGGTGCTTTTGCCTTTGCCTGCGGTTACGACCAGATTCTGGGCCAGGTGAAACTGCAAGGTCCTCTAAAGGGTGGCGTAAGCTGTGCCATGATTAAGGAGATCATGAATTTCTTTGGATAAGAGGAGTGGCTTCTTTTGCAGAAGCAAGAATATATCCTCGAATTCAGAAGGGTCTTTGGGTCGCATGCGGGGCACTTTAAGCTCAATTATGTTTAAAATTAAGCTCAAATATGCTTTGATTTGCGCCATATGAGTCTATCATTGAGCTACATTTTGCCGTTGGTTTTTACAGGAACATAATTTCCGTGTTTTCAGAAAAGAGGCCACAATTTTTGGCGAATTGGGAACTCTTGAAGACCTTCGTGGACCATATATGCTGAAGTCAATGCCTTTCCCCTGTTCCCTGCGAGCGGTCCTCCGAGCGAGTTTGCTATGTACTGGGTTAACAGGAGCCCTAATTTTTCTGAGCGCTTGTGATTTCATGTTGGGGACCAGGCAGAACGATACGGTGGATGAAATTTTTGAACAAGGGGCCATCGACCCTACTGCGGTCCAAAGCGTGGTCGGTTATGTCCCGGTCTTGCCGGTTTGGGATCAGTTCATGTCTCCAACGGATGTTTGGGTGGGTTACGATGAAATGGTGTATGTGACGGATGCCCAAGGAGTCCATGTTTTGGACCTCAAGGGAGAACGATTCCAAACCATTCCCATACCGGGAGCCACCAAAGTCACCCAAGACTTACGTCTCCATACCTACGTGTTAGGTCGTTTGGATACGTTGATCGATAGTGCAGGAATTCCGGTGCGCCGCAATCTTGCGGCGGTTTATGTGCTTGAGCGCAGTGCTACTGCGCAGCCTGTTTTTCTGGATACTTTGGTACACCCTTTCAATGATTTGAGCCGTAGCAATACCAATTTCCGTGGCAGGTTTGATGAACAGGTTCAATATACCGGGATTGCCTGCTTGGGGGATCACGGATTCTATTTGGCCAGAAGAGGTCCATCGAACAATACCCTATCTGCCGCGGCTCCGGATCATGCGGTGTTGGTGTTCAGGCCTGACCTATCCAATAACGGCTACGTGCCTGGGCTTAATCCCTCTTTGTCTGGACTGAAATCAGCAATGGCGCCTTCCGGTCTATGCGGATTGATGGGGCCACCGCAGCTTGTTTTTGGCATGAATCCCTCCAGAGATTTCATTTTGTTGCAGTCCGCGACCCAAGCCGAATACAAGTCTCTTTGGATTCGCTCTACTGAAAATCCCGAGGTGGGGACTTTGTATTCCGAAAATCAAACTTTGGTTCAATTCGACCGGACCAAGGCGAGTCGTTTCCTCTACGAGCCCTTTCGTTTTACGGCCCCTGCCGATGTTTGCGTGGCTCCTGATGAGACGGGGTATCTGTTTGTGGTGGATGCGGTTAGGGACTCCTTGTACCAATTTACTTCCAAGGGTTACGAAGGTGTAAACCCGCCTCCTAGTTCTGGTTTGACCCGTCAGGTGAGGGCCTCCTTTGGCGGAAGAGGCTCCGGACCTTTCCAATTCAACACTCCTAGCGGAGTGGCCTATTTCCGACGTACCATTTATGTGGCGGACAAAGGCAATAACCGCATTATGCGTTACAAGTTAAGTTCAGACCTTGAACGATAATGATTTTTTTTACGTTTTAGAGAAAACAATGAAAATGGCTATACTAAAAGTGATTCAAAAATCAGTGCCAAAGTTGAATAAAAATGGACTGCCTTTGCAAAGAAGGGGTCCAAAGCAAATGGCCGGCATGCTATATTTTCTGTTGGTAATCTTTTTGCCTTATTTGTCCAAGGCCCAGAGGCCAGAGGGAATCAAATGGCAACGAATCGAAATTTCGAGTGTTTCTCGAGTTACCATAGCCCAAGGCGAACCATGTGCTGTTTGGATTGATGGCAAGGAATTTTCTTTAAATACCGGGGACAGCCTCACCAAAGCTGAAAAGGTTTGCGAGGTGGATGGAGAATGGCTGCGGATCCGTAAATATTCAGCAAAGGAAATCAAAATTCAGCAACCTCAACTTCAAGAAATTCATATCAAGGGTGCGGTTACCCTTCAGAGTGAAGGCCTTCTGCAATGTGAAATATTGAGAATTGGTATTAGCGGCCTAGGAAATTTAAATCTTAATTTGGATGCAGATGAAATTCTTGCCGATGTAAACGGAGTTGGCCGATTGGTTCTCAAAGGGGACGCACCCAAGACAAGATTTGAAATCAACGGCCCTGGAATCATTGACGCCAAAGCGTTAAAAACACGCTATGCCAA
Source organism: Bacteroidota bacterium (assembly GCA_005799025.1). GTDB lineage: Bacteria > Bacteroidota > Bacteroidia > UBA7662 > UBA7662 > SYHX01. The sequence goes on from SYHX01000033.1 coordinate 11,958, forward strand.
GGTCTTTATTGATGGTCTTGGACTTTGTAAATTGAACGTAACAGATTCTCTTTATGCGGACATTAGCGGGGGAGGAAGCATACGGTATGAAAAAGAGCCACCATATCTAGTTAACCGGATTTCAGGCTTAGGATCCATGGCCGCGTTTAATGACGATAGTTCAGCGAGTGAAAAGGATGATTCAAAAAAGGTAATGGATTCCTTAACCTCCTCTCAAGAATCACCCAATCAAGATTCAAAAAGTCGTAATAAATTTAATTCCAAGGGATTAGGAGGAGATTTTTGGGCTGGCCGCCGTATTCATGAACCCCGATTGCCATTCATGGAATTAGGTTTAGCTCATTGGGTGAATCGGGCTGAAGGATCTCTGAAAAATCAATGGAATTCATCCCCTGATCCCTACAGTGTTTTTTCAGCGGAGACCGACAAATCGTGGTTCTTGAATTGGGCCACACCGTTGCAGTTTCAGAGCTGCTTAAATTGCTCTACCGAAGGTCAGCGAAAGGTAATTCAAAGGGGTGTATCCATTTGGGTAAGAGGAGCTTTGGTTCTGTCTTACCAGAATTTTCGATTTGAGGATAATCTAGTGATGGGTAAGGTCAGAAACAGTGGTGGAGAATTTAGTCTTCAAGTCGGTCTCGTGGATTCTCTGGGAAGTCCTCGCTTTGATCGATCTCGCTTGGAGAATATGCAGTTTCAGGTTCCTTTGATGATTAGTTTGCATAAAGCTAAACGGCCTGACAAAGGCTGGCATGTGGGTGGTGGTATCGTGCCGGGAATTCGCCTGTGGACCAGGTCACTGAATCGTTATCGCGACGATGGTGGACAGGTGGAAATGTACCGGACCGGTAATTTTTACCTTAATCCATTTTCTTTATCCCTACGTTCCGAAATTGGTTACGGACGTTTCCGTATGTTCACCCAGTATTCTGTCAATTCAATGTTTCGAAATGGTTACGGTCCTAGTATAAACCGTGTGGATTTGGGGGTTACCTTGCTGAGTTATTGAGTTGAGTTCTCAAGTGCTTTGATTTGATCCCTAAGCTTGGCTGCAAGCAGAAAATCCATGTCTTTGGCTGCCTGGTTCATTTGTTTACGAAGGTCACGAAGGTTTTGCTTGGTTATCACAATAGATTTTCGAACAGTCCCTGTATTTGAAGATATGGGTATTCCCTCCGAACCAGCCAGATTTAGTGGGCTGGTTTCACGAAGGAGGGGTTGGACAAAATCCTCAGCGGCATGGGCAATACCAAAATCGTCGCGATAGACTGCTGGTTTTGCCACGGCTTGCCGTATATCCAGGAGGGCGCTTTGCTGAATGATGTCCTCCGGACTTTTGCGGATACTGCGTGGGATGATACCGTGTTCAGTGTTATAGGCCATTTGCTTTTCACGCCGGCGATTGCATTCCTTGATGGTGGCATCCATGGACCCTGTTAGGCGGTCTGCATAAAAGATGACACGCCCTTCCTCGTGTCTTGCCGCTCGACCCGCGGTTTGGGTTAGGGATTTGTAATTGCGTAGAAAGCCCTCTTTGTCCGCGTCCATGATGGCGACCAAGGCAACTTCCGGAAGGTCCAAGCCTTCTCGTAACAAATTCACGCCAATCAAAACTTCGATTCGGCCAAGGCGCAGATCCCTTAGGATTTCCACCCTTTCGAGGGTTTCGACTCCGCTGTGCAAATAGGTACACAAAACGCCTGCGCGGGTTAGGTATTTGGCCAGTTCTTCGGCCATTCTTTTGGTTAAGGTGGTGACCAGGACCCTATGTCCCTTGGAACATGATTTTTGTATCTCTTCCATCAAGTCATCCACTTGGTTGGAGACCGGTCGAATTTCGATAGGGGGGTCCAGTAGGCCTGTGGGGCGAACCAATTGTTCTACAATGATGCCTTGGCTTTGTTGTAATTCAAAATCGCCGGGGGTTGCGCTGACGTAAACGACCTGCGGAATAATGTTTTCGAATTCTCCGAAGGTCAATGGCCTATTGTCCAAGGCGGCTGGAAGTCGGAATCCGTATTCCACCAAATTCAATTTACGGCTCCGGTCTCCTCCGTACATTGCCCGGACTTGTGGCAACGATTGATGGCTTTCGTCCACCAACAACAGAAAATCAGAAGGGAAATAATCCAATAAACAGAACGGACGTTCTCCCGGGTTTCGACGGTCCATGTAGCGGGAATAGTTTTCGATTCCGGAACAATACCCAAGCTCGCGGATCATTTCCACGTCGAAGGTGACCCGATCTTCGATGCGCCTGGCTTCTTCCATTTTGCTTTCTTGCTTGAAATGCTCCACCTGACCGACCATGTCTTGCTGGATTTCCAAAAGAATATCGCTGAGCTCATGGCGCGATGTAACGTAATTGGAGGCGGGGAACAAAGCGAGATGATCCAAACTTTCGCCGTTACGTCCGCTTATGGGGTCCAGTTGGTGGAAGGAAATAATGCAATGGCCATCCCAGGTAATGCGGTAAGCATAATCGGTGTAGGCCGGAAAAATATCCATGACCTCGCCACGAACCCTGAAGGTCCCGCGGGTTAATTCATGGAGCGCTCTGGAGTACATAATATCCACCAGCTTGTTCATTAATCTTTCTTGGGTCGTGGTTTCTCCAAGGATGAGCCGAATCACCTTGTCGGTATAATCAGCAGGATTGCCCATGCCGTAGATACAGGATACAGAGGCCACGACCAGCACATCGCGACGACCTGACATCAGGGAAGAGGTGGTGCGTAGTCGTAATTTCTCTATTTCATCGTTGATGGAAAGGTCCTTTTCAATGTAGGTGTTGGTGGTTGGCAAATAGGCTTCGGGTTGGTAATAATCGTAATAGGACACGAACTACTCCACCGCATTCTCTGGAAAAAATTGACGAAATTCACCGTACAATTGGGCTACCAGGGTTTTGTTATGGGTGAGAACCAAGGTGGGCTTTTGGACGGTTTCAACCACTTTGGCCATGGTGAAGGTTTTGCCAGAGCCAGTCACGCCCAACAAGACCTGGGCGTTGTCCCCACGACAAATCCCTTCGCTTAACTGAGCGATGGCCGTGGGTTGGTCACCGGACGGTTCAAACTCCGATACAACGCGAAATGGCATAGGTGCTGGATAATCAGGTAGGTTATCGCGAAGGTATCTCCGTAGCCGCGTTTCAGGTAAACCTCAACAGAATTAAGCCAACCAGAATTCCAACGAGGCGATGGCTTGTTCCTTCAACATGGTCCAACCTCCAAGGACATGGGCTCCGCGAGCTTCGCATTGTTCCAGAAAAAGTGTTCGTTCAGGTCGGTAAATCAGGTCCATCACCCGATGATGCGGGCCTATTCCTCCCATGGCTTTCGGGGGCAATGGGGGGACTGCGGTCGCCAATGGCCACATGCCGATGGGGGTGCATTGGATGATAAGGGGATGACCATGGATGAGATCGTCATCAGCATGTTCCCATGCAATCAAGGTTTGCCCTGATGCTGTTGGAATCGGACGATTCGTTGCCTTCCTGCTGAGTTGGGAGAATGGAATCCCCATAGTTTGGAGGATATGCCCAACCGCTTTCGAAGCCCCTCCATCGCCCATGAGGAGGGCTGGACCTGCTAAGCGGCTCGGTTCAAGCACGGCTAAAGCTGCGGCAAAGCCTTGGGCATCGGTATTGTGGCCTCTGACGCCTGTAACTGACCCGAACTTATCCCGATGCAAACGAACGCAATTCACCGCGCCACAAGCCAGGGCCTCTGGACTGAGGGACCAAGCCGCATTCTTCCTGGATTCGAAGAAAATCTCTTCGTAAACTTTGATTTTATAGGGTAAGGTAACATTGAATCCCATCAATTGGCGATGCTCTCTGTCCAAGCCCAAAATACCTGGGTAATCAGGATATGCCAACAATTCATATTGACACGTTAATTGACGCTCAGCAAACAGGCGTCCCATCAAAATAGGGGATGCAGAATGCCCCAAAGGCCATCCAAGAACTCCGTAACAATCCTCCGAAGGCATGGTTGATTGAAGGCGATTTCCCTTGGACTACGCTCTAGATGCAGCGCCAGTTTCTGTGGAATCTGCCATGGGATCCGTACCTTGATTCAATTGACGGCCCCAAGCCTCCAAGCCCAAGATCAGTATAGCACCAAAGGCCATAAGGGCAATGGCAAGGCCCCATTGGGAGGGGTTTCCCGTGATTGTTTCGAAATCGCCGGGAAGCAAGTTTTGTTCCGTTAGTGGGTGACTTTCCCCCTTGCTGTCGGTGTAGTAGGTAAGCGTTTGCTTCCAAGGCCATACCTTATTCAAGGAACCTAACATAAAACCAGCGAGCAGGGATACCGTGGTGAGATGATGACGCCGTAATAACCAAGACAAGACATGTGAAAAAGACAAGAGGCCTATTGCAGCCCCCATGATGAAGACCACGATGATCGGGATGTTCAGCTCGTGAAGAGCTTGGAGAATAAAACGGTATTTGCCCATCAAGAGCAGAATAAAGGAGCCGGAAATTCCGGGAAGAATCATCGCGCAGATGGCAATGGCGCCACTCACAAAAATGAACCACAATGCTTCAGGTGTCTGAGTGGGTGACATCACTGTGATGGCGTAGGCAAGAACGCTACCCACCACAAAACTTGTCCAGAAGCGAGGATTACGCAAATTCAAATCCCTGCATACTCCGACAATACTCGCTAGTATCAGACCCAGGAAAAAGGACCAGGTAGGCACAGGGTGAAACTCGAGCAAGTACAACATCAATTTGGACAGAGCGAGAATGCTGGTGCCTATGCCCGAGAGCAGAAAAAGCAAAAAAGTACCGTTGATTTTACGCCAAGAGGCGGACCATTCCCCTTGAAACACCAGTTTCAAGAGCTGCCCGTCGAAGGATCGCAGGGCGTTTAACAGGGTCTCGTAAATTCCAGAGATGAAGGCGATGGTCCCCCCCGAAACTCCGGGGACGACGTCGGCGGCACCCATGGCCACGCCTTTGAAGTAAAGGATTAAATGTTTAGTCATAGGCTAAAAATCGAGGGTCAGTCCACCAATAGGATATTAGCGACCCAGGAATTTCTCAAAGGTATCGCTGCGCAAGCCTAGTCTCAATGTTTCGAGCGGAATGACTTCCGAGGGGGCTATGTTGCCAAGGCTGACATTGGCCCCCTGCATTCGGATAAACCAGGTTTGTTGAGCTTTGTTCGGCGCCTCCCATAGAATTTTCTCCGATGGAATTTGGGTAAGAATTTCTTCGACCAACCCGGATCTTACCTCCCCGGTACTGCGAAAGATACCGACGTTGCCTGCTTCCCTTGCTTCGGCGATCACCAATTCGGATCCCGCGCTTAATTCAGCCTTCATCATGGCAATCCATCGGTAGGGAGCGATAATTTTATCGGCATCTTTGGACCCCACTTCGGACAATACGTTGAAGTCTCTTCTAAAATCTGCAATGAATTCGCATTTGCGATCGTGGGGCATGTCCAAGGAACCATCCGATATTTCTACTGTATCCAATTCAAGACTTTCAACAAGAAGCTTGAATTCAGTGACTTGTTGACGAACTGCATATATCTCAAAGAGGGTTCCTCCCAAATAACAGCGAATATCTGCATCCTTATACAATTTGATTTTGTCCTTGAGGCGACGATTGAACAGCCCGGTGGACCACCCAAACTTGACAAAATCGGTGAAGGGTGACGCATTTTCAATGAAAGATTCCGCATCCGCAAACGAAAGGCCTTTGTCCATGACCATGGTAAGTCCGGCAGAACGCGGTTTGGCAAAGCGTTGCGGTAACTCCTCAAGAAGTTGCAGTGCCGGGTGGGTAGAATGAGCTTGGTCCATCACAATAAAGGTGGCCTTAACGAAGAGCGCCGCCTTCTTTCAGGATGCCAAGCACCACGGGATTGTCATGCGCTTCGGGGCAGAAAGTCAATAAATGATGGGCCTCTGCAGGATCAATCGCAAGCGCCCATCGAAGACAGGTTGCCGCCAATTCCACCAGTTCGGGCATGTCGAAGGCGTATAACAAACCTGATAATTCAAAGAAATAGGCTGCTTCCTCCTGATGGGGCTCTTGTCCATCTTGAATGCATTGCATGGCCTGTTCGAGAGAATCTTCTGCCAAAAACAAAGAGATTTTGAGAATACGAGCTTCCCAGAAGGATTCGTCCAATCGAAGGGCCTCGTTTAGGGCCGATTCGGCATCCCGAAAGCAACCTAGAGCCATCAGGATACGGGCTTTCTCGTACCAATATTCTTCGTGATCATCGGTAATCTCAATGGCTTTGTTGATCAAAGCCAGAGCTGTTGGCCATTGTTCCAGGTAGGCTTTGCAGGTGGCCTGTCCAAACCAAGCGTCCGATAACAATGGATCTACTCGGGATGCCTCCTCGTAGCGAAGCAAAGCTTCGGGATATCGACCCAGTTTTTCGTAACATACTCCCAAACCGTTGATAAAAATGGAATGTTCGGGCTCTGCTTCCACCGCCAGGGTCATGCTCGCCAAGGCATCCTCAAATTTTTCGAGGTTAATCAGGGTATTGGCCATGTTGAAATGGGCCATGGACAAGGCAGGCTGTATGATTAAAGCATAATCAAAGGCTTGAATCGCTTTTTCAAAAAGACCGGCTTGGTTAAGCAAAACCCCTTGATTGTACCATGCGGTATCCGAATAGGGATTGGCTGAAATTTGTTTTTCAAAAAATGCTATTCCTTCGTCGAGAAGTTCAAGATGATGATAACAGTAACATAGGTCATAGAGCAGGTGCTCTTGATCGATTTGATCAAAACCAACACATTGTTGAAGATAATCCAAAGCTGAACGATACCGGCCTGCGTTAAGGTAAACCATACCAAAAGCAAGATTGACGGATGGCATTTGTTCCTGATCGGCAAATTGTTCTGCTTTGCGAAGATGATGCAGGGCTCGATTGGTTTGGTTACGGTAATCGTACAACGAGGAGCGGGTGAGGTGAAGCTCCACGGTGGAGGGATCTTGCTTGAGGGCTTTCTCCAGAAGTTCCTCGGCCTGCCGAATCTCCCCTCGTCCGATGAGCAATTGGGCTTTGCGGAGCATGAACCCCGAATGATCGGGCGATTGTTCCATCCCTTTGGCGAGGGCGATCTCCGCATGGGCCATATTCCCGCGGTCTTGGTAATAATCGAACAATTGCTCCAACTCTTCTGCATCAAAAAACCAAGTCATCTGCTGGTTCAGCATGCGTTCGAAGCGCTCCACGCTCTCTTTCATCTCGGCATCCTGGTTCTCCCAGGAATCAGACCAGTCGGACAATGGCTTAGGGTTTGTTCAAATTTAGGCCATGACGTTGGCATTTGGTGATAACGTACGGCTTCGAGCAAAGGTTTTTTTGAACAAAAGGTGGTGGATAGCGAGGGGAACTGTCCGATTGAGTAAAAATATAAAATAGCACTCGGTATAGCATAGTACCATACAATTTGTTTGTTTGCCCCGTGAACAGGGAAAATGTAAATGCACAGATGTGCAAAAGCGTCCTGAAGCTCTGCATATTACGGGTTTTGGGTTGCGCTGAGGCCTATGCAAGCGATTTGCGGGTCAATCTCCGCAAGGCGGATCTGCTGTTGTTGGAGGGAAGGTTGAAGATTACGACTCCAACACGGAGGCGACTGCTTGGAGCATGACCCAGCAGCAGGCCTATGTAAGCCTCATGGGGGGTCGCGTCTTCCCAATGTATGGTAAAGCCCTCTTGGAATCCAAGGTATGGGCAAGGGGGAAAACCAATTCCAGGGCCAGGAGCCGTTCGGTTTAGGTCCAAACCGTTTGCGTGTGCCATGGCAGCGGGCGCATTGCCTTGGCCGAGGGTTTGAATTTTCTCAACAAGAATGGATTTCGTATGCAAAGGGTGGAATGGACCTGCTGATTCCGGTTGGTCAAAGCCTCCGAATTGACCCGGAATTGGCGCCATACCTCGAAGAAACGGATTTTGTTGGGGATTTACCCTATTCGTCCTTGGCGGGTCATCTTTGCATGATTACCTACAAAGGCTTGGTCAGGCTTGGTCACTGAGAGAGACTCTTGATTTTGAATTCGAAAATTAGCGAGAATTGACAAAGCATCCTGTCCTGCATCACTTATTTTTGGTAACCAATAGAATTTGGTTACCTTCTGCGTTTATCATTATCCCTTTTAAGTTTATTTCATGTTAAGAAAATTTCTCTTCGTTGCGCTCTTCGTTGGAATAAATAGCCTAACGTCCTTTGCTCAGGTGGATTATTTTCAGCAGAAGGTACACTACCGCATGCAGGTTCGCTTGGACCCAGTAAAACACACCTTACACGGACATTTGCGTATGGATTACACCAACCAATCCCCTCATTCCTTGGACCGCTTGGTGATGCATTTGCATCCAAATGCCTATTCTAACTATCGAACGGCCTTTGGTCAACAACAGATTGCAGGGGGGAGTACCCGTTTTCGTTATGCTCCGGACGGCCTCCGTGGAGGTATGGATTCCTTGGACTTCTGGAGCGAAGGACGATCCTTGCGATGGGAATATTGGCATACCGATACCCCGGATATTGCGACGGTTTATTTGAATCAACCGTTGTTACCGGGAGCTACGCTTCGTTTGGAAACGCCTTTTAGGGTACGTATTCCTGGCGATTTTTCGAGAATGGGTCATGTCGGTAACCAGTACCAAATAACCCAATGGTATCCCAAACCTGCTGTGTACGATACCAAGGGTTGGCATCCTTTGCCTTACTTGGATCAAGGCGAGTTTTTCAGTGAATTTGGTTCATTTGAGGTGGAAATTACAGTGCCGGAACATTATCGGGTGGCATCTTCGGGGGATTTACAAACCCCCTCTGAACAGATCTGGTTGGATTCCCTGGCGAGTTATGCCGCAGGACTGGACTCTTTTCCACCCATCAGATCCCCCCAAGATTCCATGAACCCTGCTACGGGTTCTACCAAAACGCTTCGATATACTTTGGAACAGGCCCATGATTTTGCCTGGTTCTGCGCACCGGATTATTATGTGCGTCAAAGCCAAATCCAAATCGAGGACCGCACCGTCAAGACCTATGCCTTTTTTACCGGTCGTAACAAACCATGGAAGGACGCGGCCCTCTTCGTGGATTCCTCGGTATATTATTATTCCAAATGGCTAGGTCCGTATCCCTATTATACGTGCACGGCAGTCGAAGGCGCTTTACGGGCCGGTGGTGGCATGGAATACCCCACCATCACGGTCATCTCCGCGGGGGGCGGCTCACCCTTGCTTTTGGATTTGATCATTGCTCACGAAGTGGGCCACAATTGGTTTTACGGAATCCTGGCCTCCAACGAAAGGGATCATCCCTTTATGGACGAAGGTTTTAATTCCTTTTACGAAACCCGTTACCTCCGTACACGGTATCCTGGACAAAACGAGCTAAGCGCCCAATTCGAAAAAGCCCCCAAAGCCTTGAAACGGCTATTGGAACCTTGGCCGGATCTGAACAGCCTTTCCCTTTTGATCTCCCTGCGCAGGGGTAAAGACCGCTCCCTCTGGCATTCGCATACCATGGATTACGATGGAGAAACCTACGGAACCCTGGCCTACAAGAAAACGGCGATGGAATTGCTCTACTTAGAAGCCTACCTGGGTAAGGAGGAATTTGATCAACGAATGCAATCCTATTACTATACTTGGAAATTCAAACACCCTGCGCCCGATGATATGGAACGCGTCATCAACGTATCTAAGTCGGTGGATTGGTGGTTTGAAGAACGTCTGCGCAAAGCGATTCCGCTGGATTATCGTTTGGTCAGGCAACGAGTTCGATCTACGCCAAAAGGATGGGCACTTGAAGCCAAATTGAAGGGACTGGGGACCGCAACACCGCTCCTGGTAGGCATTATAGATACAGCAGGTTCGCTCATTCGTCAAGAATGGTTGGAGGGTTTCCATGGGGCCAAAACCCTGCGCTGGGATTTGTCCGTGGAACCTCAACGCTTGATTTTGGATCCTACCCAAAGCCTGCCTTTGTATTGGCGTTCTTCATCGCATAACAACAAACGATCAGCTTGGAAACCGTCCCTGCCCTTGGATGGAGAGGGTGGTCGCTTTTCCTGGATTCCATGGGTTAATTATATGGAAACCGAGGGCTGGACCCCAGGACTAGTTTTCATGAGTCCACTCATCTTGCCCACCAATTTACAATACCGTGGGTTGCTCCAATGGGGAATGCGCAGTCGTGCTTGGAGCGGTTCTACCAAAATCGACTACCATTGGTTTCCCCAGCAATCCTATGGGCCCAAATGGACCGTGGGTTTGAATTGGAGGCGATTTGAACGTTTGGGTCCTGTCAATGGCGGTACCCTTCATGGGTATTGGATTCGTACGGCCCCCGGAGACCCTCGCCGTCCAGGTCATCGCCAAAGTTTGGAAATGGGATGGCGCCAACGTTATAACGGAGGGGTGGTTGAAGCCTACGGGCCCATTGCAACGGACCCCAGTTCCAAGAATTCGGCTTCATTCAATGCGGGCCGTTCGGCCTGGACCGGGGATTCGGTGGTCATTCCTACCGGTATTTGGCCTTACCTCTGCGG